>JBNMMV010000134.1:0-10670 GCA_051270205.1 Limisphaerales bacterium | reverse complement strand
CGTATAACGGATTTCCCTTATAGGCAGGATACGATGCTTGGGTTCTACTAAAAACTTGGCAAAGTGCTCATTAAAGGAGGTTGCAATTCATGTCGCAGAAAGAGTTAGAAGTGCTTAAAGAGATGGAGAGCCGAAAACTGCTACTTACCCAAAGCGTTGGGCGTTTTGTTTACTCCGACAGCGAAGGACCAGCAGCAATACCGGTCAACTTTGGTGTTCACGACGACGACATCATATTCCGGATTGGTGACACTTCTTTACTACGCTGGGTGTTGGCAGACCGGGTCGCCTTCGAAGTAGACGACTTACACCCTGAATCAGGCACGGGATGGAGTGTCTTACTTCGCGGTCAAGCGAAAGAGGTCCCAATTGGCGATGTTTCGCATATGATCAACCAAATGCAACGTGTACCGCAGCCAGTAGTTGAGGGTGTACACAACGTTTGGGTGTCCTTTAAACCTTCTTCGGTCACTGGTAGGCGTTTGGGTGATTCGGTCATGGCCTGATATCGCGATTCTTTCTAAAGGCGCTTCGCGTCTAAACTATTCACTTTTATGAGGATTCACACATGTCGATCACACCTCTACTAGGTTGGCGCGACTATCTTCATGTTCGTTCCGACAAGGTCCGTGGCGACAGCGAGTATTATCTTACCCAAGCCGGTGTTGTACGCGACCTCGTGGCAACCGTACTGCAGGTAGGCCTTTCGGAAGGAGCGGAGCAAGCGCTCACGGATCTAGCCGAAGAAGATTCAGTTGATTTTTGCATAATGATTGACCTGGCTGCTGGCTTGGATATTCCAGGCGTGGAGCCACTTGTTGGCCAACAAAAACAGATGCTCAGTCAATTCCTTGCGCAGGAGCCTTGGCGGTCATTAGAAGTCGACACCGAAATAGCGGTGTGTCTGGCAATGCTTCGAGTGTATGGGGAAAGTGAAGCGGAGACTATTTGGCACATGGGCGATCCGCATTTACTTAAATCGATATCACGTGCCTTCGAGGGCGTGAATAAGGAACAATTAGCTCGATTCGTGGCCGAAATCAACACACTCGCTGCCCAACGGGCCATTAGCTTCGATAACGAACTATGTGCTTTGAGTTTGGCCTGCGCAGAGAGTGCTGCCAATCGGCTAGGCACACAGGCTCCATCGCTTTTCAATTAGACACGCGATTCCAAGCCAAAGAAATGTGCGAAGCGTTCTGCTAGAACTTTCTAATGATACCTCGGGCAGCACATAATACTATGTTCGCTGGCAGCCATTAACATCTACGCGACTAACGTCGGGAACAAATCAATCTTGGGATTTAGTTTACAGGCGGCGTCTACTGCGCAATGGATATTCTCGTTTTGCGGATTCCACCGACTGGCCGATCTTGTTGTTCTTTTTAGGCATGCCTAGCTAAATCCTGACAGTGATGGTGCATGCTCCTCTGTTAAGCGAAAGGGTCTGTGCCCGCCTGCATGAAAGACGCAACACGAGTGTAATCAGGGTTTTGACTGTCGTCATACGGATAAAGCGATTTGCCGATCAGTTTTGCAAGTTCTGGGTATTTCTCTAACAATTGTGGCGACGTACTCTGTTCATAGTTGTGTTGCGGTCGCATATACGAACGCATGTAATTCTGCACCAACGTCACTCGCAAGCCCGGATTGGTCCGTGGCTCTGAGGCATGCCAAGTGGCCCCGTTCCAAATCGCCAGCGAGCCCGCTTTAGCTATCAGTGGTACAGATCTATATGGAGTATTCGTTCGATCCGCTTCATGGGGTAAGGTCGCGCGACCATAGTGGTGACTGCCAGGTACAAAAACCGTCGGGCCATCCGCTGCGCTAGCATAATCTGTACAAATCCATGACGCATTGCACATATGGGCAATCTGGCCCGCACCGGGTGGGACACCGTGAGAATCGCTGTGTAAACCAATACCGTCACTCCCTTCACCTTTGATGATCCAGGTTTGGCCGGAAAAAATGGCACTTTGTCCGAGTAACCAACGGACTAGCGCGATGTTTACTGGATTTATAGCAGCTTCAACAAAGACCTCGTCTTCTTCCAGCAAATCCCAACTATTCTTCGCCACCTCCGTCATGGCAGGCTTTGCCGTACGGTAGTCGCCAATCTCGCAACCGTTGCGCTGTTCACACGTTTTAATAATTGCATCACGCAAGCGCGCAATAAAATCAGCGCTCGTGTGCATTTTTTCTGGCGGAACGATGGTTAAGCCGTAGGCTTCGAGTTCCACCACGTGCTCATAGAGATCATACTTCTTGATCTCTGCCATCAGATTATCGACGTCTGGATAGACGCTGTACTCAGCCAACCCCATCAACAGCCTCCCGCTATGGACCTTAGGTAGTGCTAGAAAGTTAGTTATGTATATGTACTATGTTTATTTAGTCGGTACAACAACCAGGGCGCTTAGATATTCGTCAACACAATTGTGAATTAGACTCAGGTGCCCCTCATCATTTTTAAATGTTGCATGGCAATTTGGGATGGCATCGGCAACCTAGCGACCAACTGAAACCAGAACGTTGTTGTCCTGCTCCCCGTGCCATAGGTGGACTTCAGCAGATATGTCCTGAAGGCAAAACCCCCACGGAGACTTATACAGTGCTGACTCGAGATGGACACCCTTAATGCCTGAGCGCAACGCTTCCTCAAATCCTTCGGCAATGGCATTAACCAGCTCCGATTTTTCCAGAATCAAGGCCTTGTCCGGCCCTTTCATCCCCTCATGTATTGCTGAAACGAACTTGTCCGGCTGCTTCCGCAGGCCCCATGCCACAAACTATTGCCGTGGCAGTCAGGCGTTCTGGGGTCTTGAAGGCACAAGCTGCTGCATAGGGCCCAACCCCTAGGACGGCGAATTGGTCCAAACTCAAAGCGTCTGCTAGCTCGACAACGTCATCAAGCCGCGAGCCGGGATGCCCATGAAAATAGAATACTGGCTGGCCATCGGACACGCCGTATGTGGCAATTTCAAACAATATCGAAACTATTTCGGTTCCGGCTCCGACATAACATTGTGTTGGAACGCGCTTGAGCGCAGCGCATACTCGCCCACCATACAATAGGTAAAGCCAATCACTTCGCAGTTCGGACAGGTATGAATTATTCGCCAGTAATTAGATTGAGCACCTCAGGTCTGACCTGGCTGCTTTGTTTTATTTCAGGTCCAGCGGTCTGGGCAGGCGAGGACATTAATCAAACCAAGGCCGTTGATCCAACCGGAACCGTAAAGATTCATAACCCCCGTGGGGATTTAGAGATCCACGGCTGGGATCGTGCCGAAGTTCAAATCGACGGCGACGTGGATGATCTCGCTGAGACGGTCCGCTTTGAAGTTGAGGGTAAGATCACGCTCATTCATATCGCGCTGCCGACCAAAAATGTCAACTGGGGGGACGGTTCGGATCTGGACATTTACATACCTCATGCCAGCGGATTGCATATCGATGGTGTATCGACCAACATCGAAGTCGAAGACATATCCGGAACGATCGCGATCAGGACGGTGGGTGGCGATATAGAGGTTTCGGCAACAAGCGGCCGCATCCAGATCGAAACGGTCAGCGGCGACGTCGATGTCAATAACAGCACGGGGAAGTTGTCGGTCGTCACGACCAGCGGCAACCTAGACCTCGAGGTTGATGCCAGCGACGTCTTCGTTGACACCATGTCAGGAGATGTCGACCTGCAGTTAGGTGCATTCGATAGACTGACAGCGGAGTCGATTAACGGCGCACTAAAATTAGCTGGGCAACTAAATCCAACCGGTAGCATTCATGCAAAGACCGTCAACGCTGACATTAGCTTGGAATTGACCAAACCGGTGAATGCACAAATACGGGCGACAGCCATTGCCAGCGGCGATATCAGCTACAGCTTGACTGACGATCGGCCGAAACACCTAAGTTCGAGGCAGACAGTGCTGAACGCAGTTGCTGGGGATGGCTCCGCGCAAATTACGCTGAATACCATTAGCGGCGCGATTGAGATCGAGTAGGCGAATGCAAAGTGTAAGCACATCGCAGAGCAATTGGTTTCAGCGCCTTTATCAGGAGCTGAAACACCGCCGAGTGATGCGTGTTGCGACGCTCTACTTAATACTGTGCTGGCCTGTCATTCAGGTTGCCGACATTCTTTCGCCAGCACTGGATTTGCCTCCCGAGGCTATGCGGAATCTTTTGATTGTGTTCGCCGTTGGCTTCCCTATTGCACTGACGCTGTCCTGGTTATTTGACCTGAATCGATCAGGGATTGTCCGTTCGACTGGGCCATCAGCAGAAGGTGATCCTCTACCTATGGAACCCGCGCTGGTGGGCCGCCGAGTGGAACGGTCAATCATCGGCCTATTGATCTTTGTCATTATGGTGCTGTTCTACTTCCAGTACTGGGCAAGTCCAGACCGGGTGCTGACCACCACCTCAAATTCAGTGATTTCCAGCGCCGTACCTGCTTTAGCAGTGCTACCTTTCGTGACCTTCAGCGAAAACCGAGAAGATCAGTTCTTTTCCGATGGCTTGACGGAAGAGTTGCTCAATGTCTTGTCACAACTGCAGAACCTGCGCGTCATAGCTCGCACCACTTCGTTTGCTTACAAAGGGGTCAATAAAAATGTTCAAGACATTGGCGCTGAACTAGAGGTCGATACGATTCTGGAAGGCAGTGTGAGACGCAATGATATCGATAACACCATCCGCGTTACCGCCCAGCTTATCAATGTCGAGACCGGCAGCCACATCTGGTCGCAGACGTTCGATCGTGAATATCGCGACGTATTTAAGATACAGGACGAAATCGCCGCTGCGGTAGTTGACCAACTACAAGTTTCTCTCCTTGCCGACGAGCAAGGCGGCATTAGATCCCACGATTCGGCTAACCCTGAGGCAATGGTGTTTTTCAGCATGGGGCGTGCGGAGCTTGCCAAACGTACGCAAACCAGCTTCGAAGATGCAATTAGGTTTTTCACACGAGCAGTCGAAGCAGATCCACAATACGCAGACGCCTATGCCCAACTGGCAAAAACCTATGCACTAATATTCAATTACGGCGACGAAATACCGGAGCATCTGGTAAAAGCGGAACAAGCAGCAAACAGAGCTGTTGAGATCGATCCCACAGCGGCGGGTGGATGGGCTGCATTTGGCCTAATACACATGCAGCGACATGAGAAGGATGCTGCTGAACAAGCATTGCAGAAAGCGCTTTCCTTTAATCCGAACCACGTCATGGCGAACATGTGGCTAGGTCAATTGCAGACTGACCCGAAGCAGCGCCAAGCCTACCATGAGCGCGCGTATGCACTTGATCCACTTTCTCCAGTCGCCGGTTTGAATGTCGCAACCGATTTTTTTGAGTCGGGTCGCGACGCTGAGGCAATGGATGTATTCGGTCAGATCATCAAGGCTGATCCCTATTTTCCGCAAGCTTACGAACTGGTCGCACGCATCAATGAAAGTCATGGGCGTTTAGCCGCAGCCATTCGACACTATGAGAGAGCGATTGAACTCGATCCGCGCAGCCAAACGTCTATTCAGCTTGCAAACCTCTACATGGACATTGGCGATTTTGACAAGGTTGATCAGTGGATCGATAAAGCGGCGGCTAGCGAAACAGAAGCGCGTTCTCCGGACCTGCAATGGCTACGCATCAAGGCACTTGCGGCGCGTGGGGACCAAGCAGGGGCTAGAGTGCAAATGCGCAAGATGTTGGACACCACCCCGTCGAGTTTCGCCACATCCTCCAACGCTACAGTAGCCGCCTACTTTCTGGATGAACCACAGCTTGCGATCGAAGCCTGGGAGCTAGGCCAGCAATTGCAGGTCGATGCAAATCGCCCTAACGACGTGATGATGGGGCGTGGCTCTTGGATGTTCGAGGGCAATCTAGAAACCCCGATTGCTGCAGCATACGCATATTCCCAGGCCGGACGTAAAGCTGAATCGGATGCTGTGCTCACAAACCTCGAATCGTGGCTTGACAAACAAATGAGCGAACGAGCGAGGGTGAATTCGGAATTTTGGTATGTAAAAGCACAAATATTGTCAATTCGTGGTGAATCTAATCTAGCACTGTTGCACCTGCAACGAGCGATCGACGAGGGCTGGCATGAGCACTGGCGACCATTTCTTGAACCTTGCCTGGCAGATCTATTGGAGTTAGACACCTTCAAGTCAATGATGGCAGGACTTGCGGCGCGTATGCAACTAATGGGTAAGCAACTGGAATTTGATGACTTGTTTGCAATTGGACCGCAGCAGAGCGCTTGAGCCCCTCATCGCGGCTTCAGCGTTCATCGAGGGCGATATTGCCTATTCATATTATACGCCGTGACCGAATTCCTGTGAGGAGGAAACTAAATGGAGATTGACTCGAGCGCACCAAAATTTTTGCGTGGCAAATACGCGATTGTAGGGGTCGGAGAAACAGAGTACTTGCGCGGTTCGGGCTGCACCACCCGGCATTTGGGAACCCGCGCCGTCGCAGCGGCGATGGCGGATGCAGGGCTGGACTCAAGCGATGTGGACGGCATGTTGTCATACAGCTACAACGATTCCACCCCCTCCCCCGTTATCGCGGGTGACCTTGGCATCCGGCCAAACTTCCACATGGACGTTTACGGCGGCGGTTCAAGCATCGAAGCATTAATCGGCATCGCCATCGGCGTTATCGAGGCAGGCATGTGTAAAACTGTGTGTATCTACCGGGCGATGAACGGTTTCAGCCAAGTGCGCATAGGCGGCACCGGTGGTAAAGGTGCGAAGGCGGGCTTAAGCGGCGACAGTCTCTTTACCCGGGGCATCGGCCTCATGAGTGCCGGACAAATGTTCTGTCATTCTTTCATGCGCCACATGTACGACTATGGCACCACACCGGAACAAGTAGCGCACGTTAAGATGATTCACTCTGAACATGCCTCGAATAATCCGAAAGCGTACTACCAAAAGCGAGTCAGCGTGGACGATGTGCTGAACAGTAGAATGATAGTTGAACCCCTCCACTTGCTTGACTGCTGTGTTGAAACCGACAACGGCACCGCACTCATCGTCACCTCGCTGGACCGTGCCAAAGATTGTCGCCACACACCGGCCGTAATTCAAAGTGTCGTTGGACGATGCGTGAAACCCCGCGGCGATCATCACTACCAATCTGGTCCGATCTCGACAGTAGCGGGACACTATGCGAAGGATATCTTGTGGCCTAACGCAGGTGTTGGGCCTGAGGACATTGACGTCACCGGATCGTACGACGCCTTTACCTTCACAACAATGATGCAGCTTGAAGACTATGGGTTCTGCGAAAAAGGTGCTGGCGGTGACTATGTTAGCTCGGGTGTTATGCGTCTGGGTGGTGAACGTCCAAATAACACGAGCGGTGGACATCTATGCGAAGGCTACACTCACGGCATTAATATGGTTATAGAGAATACACGGCAATTGCGCCATGACGTGGACGACAGCTGCCCAGTTGGCGCTGACGGCAAGCGACAACATACCTTTGACTATTCGGAAGGTGGCTGTCGACAAGTCAAGGATGCGGAGTTGTCTTGCAATATGGGATGGGGAACGCCGGGGATGGGCTCGGCAATGGTTATGGCGAGGGGTGCATAATTATGGCGTTATCTGGCGAATATCTTGGCATGGACGTTTACGTCGATGACCTGGACTTGGAAAATCTGGCGTTCTATCAACACTGTGGCGGTCATGTTTTGCACGTGCAGAAATGCGCTGCCTGTGACCTTCTCAGGTTGCCACCCACCACCGCCTGTCCGTTTTGTTCCCACGCAGACGCAACCTGGGTCCCGGTGAGCGGTAAAGGCACGGTCTATTCATATGGCAAAGTACACCACGCCATTCAACCTGCGTTTCGCGAGCACACACCCTACCTATTGCTACTTGTGGAACTCGATGAACAAAAAGACAAACCAAGTCCGTACGACGGGTTACGTTTACAGAGCAATCTTGCCACTTCAACCGCTGACTTGGCTACCCAGGGTGAGGTGGCGAAAGTAGGCATTGGCTCAAGGGTTAGAGTGGTGTTCAAAGACATTGGTGAAGGTATTGCAATGCCGTTGTGGACCTTAGATGACGAACTGGAGCAACCCAGTCCATGGTATTACGATTCGGCGTAACGCCATGCTTGGTTTGTTGACAGCGTCGAGCTAACTCGTTAGGTTAACAATTGCCTGGTTTAGTATTACGGGCATTTTGAATGTAGTGTTTAGAATGTCAGGTTTGTATGTAGAGCAGCAGTCACATTATCCTGTGAAATTTCTAATACGCTTACTACGAAAGTGTGTGGGAGGGGTGGCTGGCGCAATCGAGTCTCCGTTCGTCCCATGTTTAGGGGTTAATAAGGGGACATGAGCATGAGAAGAATTCTTCTTCACAAACTTATCGCAACTTTTAGTCTTTTCTTTTGGTCTATGGTATCAGCACCAATGCTTTATGCAGCTGACCAGGGCTCAATCGAAGAAGTAGTAGTGACGGGTACCTATATTAAGGGAACACCAGAAGACGCAGCGTTACCAGTTACCACTCTGCACCGAGAAGACCTGGCTTTTGAAGGGTCCCCAACCGCGATCGATCTAATCAAGAGTATGTCATTCTCTCAAGGTGCAGATGGCGAAACAGACCAATTTCAAGCGGGCGCAGGCGCTGATCGTGCAACGATCAATATTCGCGGCCTCGGCCCGAGTCGATCGCTGGTCTTGGTTAACGGTCGTAGAACGACTTGGTCACCCTTCGCAATCGGAGCGCAAGCGCAACTCTTAGTTGACGTCAACATGCTCCCTGCCATTGCCTTGCAGCGCATTGAAGTATTGCGCGATGGTGCTGCAGCGACTTACGGCTCTGACGCAATCGCTGGTGTAATGAACTTTATTACCCGAGGTGACTACGAAGGATTCGAGATTTCCGCAAGCCACAAGGATATCGAAGACACCGCCGGTGACCAAGAATTTGGCGTGATTTTTGGTAAGTCTTTCCTCGAAGGCCGGGCTCACATAATGAGTTCAGCAAGCTACATTAAGCGTGACCAATTGCGTATCGCCGACAGAGACTGGTCGCTGCTCAGCTATGATGAAAATACCCGGGGTGGATGGTCCTCAGTAGGTCGACCATCTGTGCTAGTACCACTAGATCGGTTTGCAGCTACCGCTGGTGGATTTGGTGGCTTGCTCGACGCCGGTATTGTTGACCCTAATTGTGAAGCTTTAGGCGGTGCAAGAACAAATACACCCGCAGGCAATCCGGAAGGAGGCTTTTGTCGCTTTCAGTACACGGCGTTCGATAACCTCATTGAAGACGCGGAGCGCTGGCAGTGGTTTACAGAGGCTCATTTTGAACTCAATGAAACTACCAATCTTACAATGGAGTTTTTGTTAACCGATAGTGATGTGCCAAATTGGGGCACCTCACCTTCCTATCCGCCAAATCGCTTGGTTGATGCAAATCGCACCGTTCGAGCCAACAACCCTGGATTGGTTGATATGGCGAGTCGCTATCCTGGAACCTACGGCGAATTCGCCTCTTGTGCGGAAGTTTACTGCCAGTGGGCAGGCGATGGTGGTGCACAAGATCTTGCTGGTGTACCCGCAGCGTGGCAGGAAACCGCATGGTTCTACGGACGCTACTATGGCCAGGACGGTCCACCACGAAGTCACCATCGACAGTCTGAGTTGATGCGTTTCGCTGCAGTGTTGGATGGACAATGGGACGAGATAGGCTGGCAAGTTTCCGCAACCTACTCCGAATCAAAACGAGAAAGCGGTCGCGGCGATACGATGGTTTATCGCGATCAACGCGCAAGACAAGGGCTAGGCGGATTTGATTGTGAAGCACAAGTGCCTAATGAATTTGATGGCGACAGCAACCTAGACTTTTCTTTAGCCACATTACAAGAGCATGCCGGACAGGGCCCGTGTCAATACTGGATTCCTTTCTCGAACTCCATGGCAGGAGCTAACTCCCTCGTACCCAACGGTATCGCCGACAACCCGGATTTTAATCCTGCGTTAGACAACCAGGCCATTCGGGATTATATGATGACCACCGGAGTCGACAAAGGCGAAACCTCACTGCTCGTTGTGGAAGGCATTCTGACGGGTGAGTTTAGTGCTTTCGAAATGCCAGCGGGCACAATCGACTATGCCTTTGGTTTTCAGTATCGCGATGAAACATACGAAACCGGCATTAAAGGATTCTATGACGGCGTGGAATTTCCATGCCAAGCAGGACCGGAAATAAAGGACTGCTCTACTGGCCGAACCGGACTGTTTGGGTTCTTACCCCCCAATTTTGCCATCGATGAGGATCGTGATATCTGGGCGGCATTCGCAGAGTTTCATGTTCCAATCACCGAAACATTGGAAGCTCAAATATCAATTCGTCACGAAGATTATGGCGGCGCGACCGGTTCAACGACCGACCCGAAAATCGCCCTTAGATGGCAAATTACTGACAGCATAGGCATACGAGGCTCTTTCGGCTCAACATTCCGGGGGCCTACCCTTAATCAGATCGTCTCTGGAAATTCATCTAACTCGCTACAGTTCGTCGGTGCGACCGGTGCTTTCAAGCGAATTGATACCCGAGGCAATCCTGACCTTGAACCCGAAGAAGCAGATACCATAAACGTTGGTTTTCTCGTCGATCACGATGACCTG
>JBNMMV010000133.1:0-10721 GCA_051270205.1 Limisphaerales bacterium | reverse complement strand
CTTGCCTTAAAACTGCAAGGAATGCCCCTGGGTTCGATCCTGCCATGGCGCGCTCAAACTCACCCCACACTCGTTCAGCAGGCAGCTGAAGAAGCTCACCCCGTTGACACATTTCGGATAACAGAATCTCCGTTTCTGGCGCAACCTGAAAGCCTTCAAGTTGGGCCGCAAAGCGCGCAACCCGCAGAATACGCAATGGGTCTTCTGCAAATGCAGGTGCGACATGGCGCAAAACCTTGGCTTCAATATCACCGCGACCGCCATAGGGGTCTATCAACTCTCCACTGATTGCTTGGGCAATGGCATTTACAGTCAGATCACGCCGCTCAAGATCCTCTTCTAGGGTCACACCTTGTGCTGCAAAAACTTCAAATCCAGTATGCCCAGAACCGCTCTTCCGTTCGGTTCTGGCAAGCGCATATTCTTCTTTAGTTTCTGGATGTAAAAATACTGGGAAATCACGTCCGACCTGAAGAAAACCAAGACTAAGCATTTCTTCAACACTAGACCCAACAACCACCCAGTCACGATCAACAACGGGACGCCCTAACAAGCCATCCCGTACTGCACCGCCAACCAAGAAAGTTTCTAACTGTGTAACCATGGCGCCAGCCTATCTGGGTTCACCGCCGATCACTAGCGCTCGGCAGCAGTTGCATACCTGGCAGGTTGGATTACTGAAGCGTAATCTCGCTGTGGTAAAGCCCAAACACGGTGTCTAGCCCATTGCGGGAACTGAAGTGTACACACCTGTTTCCAAGCATAGCGCT
Source organism: Limisphaerales bacterium (assembly GCA_051270205.1). Classification (GTDB taxonomy): domain Bacteria; phylum Pseudomonadota; class Gammaproteobacteria; order Pseudomonadales; family Azotimanducaceae; genus UBA4421. The sequence continues at coordinate 9,951 of JBNMMV010000133.1, read as the reverse complement.
GTTAGCTTGCGTCCCCAGACGCAACCGGTATCAAGCGCTATGATGTCGTTCTTACCCGTCTCGCCATCCAGTGCCGCCCAGTGGCCAAACAACACTTTACCCGACCACTCGGCGAGGTCTGACAATTCGTACCAAGGATACCAGCCGTCAGGCGCATCAGTCAGCGCGCCCTTGTGTTCAAACTCTAGAGCACCTTCAGCGTCTATCAAACGCATACGCGTTAGGTAGTTTGTTATCAATTTTAAGCGCGGCATACCTTTTAAGTCGTCTCGCCAAAGCCTCGGCTCGTTACCATATAGCTCTTTGAAAAACTGTTTTTTCGAGACTCGATCATGTCGGTTCTGCAGTACCGCCTCGACTTCGCGGCCTAATTTCACGGCCTTTTTCGGCGACCAAATAGGCGGCAGGCCAGCGTGAGACATAAAATACCCAAGCTGCCGATCTCTGTGCGTCATCTTTTGCTCACACAACCAAGCAGCGTAGGCATCAACGTCTTTATGCCCTAGGATTTCGTCAAAGGTATCGTTCGCGCCAGGGGCATGACCGCCATAGTAGATGGCAAGGAAATGAAGATCATGATTGCCTAGCACAACTTCACATTGATCAGACATCTCAACAACAGACTGCAAGGTGGCTAAGCTCTCAGCACCTCGATTGATGAGATCACCTAGTAACCACAACTTATCTCCTGCGCAGAATTCCAGCTTCGTAAGTAAGGCCTGAAACTCTTTATAGCAGCCCTGTAAATCGCCAATTGCATACGTTGCCACAATTAGTGCACCAGATGAGGGACGCTTAGCGAAAAGACAGCTATCGGAACGTCGAAACGCTCGCCGTCTTGGTTTTCAAATTGGTAGCTGCCTTGCATGGTGCCTACCGGCGTCTTCAGGATTGCACCACTGGTATATTCGAACGCCTCACCTGGCGCCAATTTCGGTTGCTTGCCAACCACACCCTCGCCGCGCACTTCTTCAACATCACCGGCACCATCTGTAATCACCCAATGACGACTCAGCAATTGGTTCACGGCTACGCTGTTGTTCGTAATCCGGATCGTATAGGCGAAAACAAATTTGTCAGCTGCCGGTTCTGATTGTTCAGCAACGTAATGCGTTTCTACGGCTATTTCTATGTTTGTTTTTGGGTCAGAATTTTCTCTGATCATCAATTTCTCTCTTTTTTTCCAGCTGAAGTGCCAGCGCAATATACTGGTTCAAGGTGACACTATCAGGCCGGGTGTTTGGATCAACATCCGCTGCTATCAAATCAAGGTCCAGCCCTTTTAGAGCGTTCGCCAAGCGCTTGCGCCGAGCAGAAAAGGCTTGTCGCAATACTTGATCTAGACATTTAATCTGGTTCGGCAACGAAAGTGCTGGCACAGACTTCGGAATTACCCGCACCACACTAGACCACACCCTCGGCGGTGGTAGAAAGCTCTCAGGCGCGACGTCAAATAGAAACTCAATGTCAAAGGTCAGCTGCAGCATAACGCTTAAACGACCCCAGGCTTTTGTACCGGGCTCCGCCGACAACCGTTCGGCCATTTCTCGCTGCAGCATAAAGTGGCCGTCGCAAACCTTGCCAGGATTACTTCGAGCAAAGTTCGCAATTTTTAGAAGCAAAGGAGAGGAAATGTTATAGGGTAAGTTTCCTACCAACCGAGTTGGTATGTTGATTACTTCAGCCAAGTCTACTTTCAATATATCAGCATTAATTACCGATAGGGCTGGAAATCGATTGGCGAGCACCGGAATAAAATCTCGATCGATTTCAACCGCCGTAAGATTGCTTGTCAGCACATCCAGCCGTTCGGTCAATGCGCCTCGGCCCGGACCGATTTCGAGAATCTGGTCGGAAGGAATAATGTGCATACTTTGAGTAATCTGGAAAAGCACCCCCTCGTCGACTAAAAAGTGTTGACCAAATCGCTTCCGAGCTTGTACCACTTTAATTGTGCCTCACAAGCTTGGAGGCAAGTTCGATCGCTGCAAGGAAACTTCCTACCTGGGCATTCCCCGAGCCCGCTATATCCAGAGCGGTGCCATGATCAACGCTGGTACGTACAAACGGCAACCCGAGCGTCACATTAACTGCCTCGCCAAAACCAGCGAATTTAAGCACTGGCAAACCTTGATCGTGATACATCGCTAAAAAGGCATCAGCCTGATCCAAAAACTTGGGTGTGAACAGGGTATCTGCCGGGTAGGGGCCATGGACGTTGACTCCCTGCGCTTCAAGCGCCTTCAAGACTGGCGAAATCACCTCTATCTCCTCTCGCCCTAAATGCCCTTGCTCGCCCGCATGCGGGTTTAAACCGGCGACAAAAATCTGCGGATGCTCTAAGCCAAACTGGTTCCGTAACCCTTCGTTCAGAATAGAGATTCTGCGTTTTAACAGTGTAGGTGTTAGGGCGCTCGCAACGTTAGCCAATGGAAGGTGGGTTGTGGCCAAAGCAATACGAAGATTGCCGGCAACCAACAACATTACAACATCCTCCACATCCGCCCTTTCAGCCAAGTATTCCGTGTGACCACTAAAGACAATGCCGGCCTCATTGACTATGGATTTTTGCATAGGGCCTGTCACCAAACCGCTGAATTTTTTCGTTAGACAGCCTGCAATCGCCGCATCCAAACTGGCAAGCACGCCCTGCACATTATCAATTTGAGGCTTTCCAGGAGAAACATCACCCTCGAGAGGAACATGCAAAACAGTGATTTGACCGGCAGCAAGCGTCGGAGAACTCACATCGGAACAGAGCGTCAGCGGCAAATTTAGGAGGGCTGCTCGTTGTTGAAGCAAGTCGGCTGAACCAACGACAACAATTTCTTCTTGGCGCTGGGTTTGTGCAAAAGCGACAACCAAGTCAGCCCCAATACCTGCGGGCTCACCAGGCGTTACAGCCAGCACAGTTTGCGGGCCATGGGGTGCGTTGGTCCCTTTCTACAAGCGGATCTCAACAAAGGCCTCATCGCGAAGCTCTTTCAACCACTCTTGCTGTTCTTCCTCAAAGCGACGTTTGTGTAGAATCTCTAACGCCATGTCTTCGCGCGCCTCATCACTCATATCTTCTTCGCGCCGGTCCATAACTTGAAGCAGGTGCCAACCAAATTGGGACAAAAACGGTTCGGAAATATCCCCAATAGCTGTTCCATCCATGATCGTTCCAAACTGACCCACAAACTGGTCGGTTGTAGACCAACCCAAATCTCCGCCTGCCAAGGCACTGGCGGGGTCTTCTGAATGTACTTTCGCCAGCTCAGTAAAGTCTTCCCCGGCTTTTAATTTGGCGTGCACTTCTAGAATAAGCGCTGCAGTTTCTTCCGGAGATCTAATTTCAGAAGGTTGGACCAAAATATGCCGAACAAGCGTTTGCTGTTCTTTTTGAGTGCCTGCACCGCGTCGCTCAAGCAGTTTAATAATGTGGACAGCACCTATTGTTTGAATCGGCGCGGCAATTTCATCTACGCTCATATCCAACACCTTTTCTGCAAACAGACTGGGTAGTTCTGCGGCCCGTCGCCAGCCCAAATCTCCGCCTTCCAAAGCACGACTGCTAGAGGAATTTTCAATTGCCATTTGCGCGAAGTCTGCGCCGCTTCGCAAATCAGCGACAATGCTATCAGCCTTTTGCTTTGCTGAAAGAACAACCTCATCGGAGGCGCGTTCATCTAGCGAAATTAGGATGTGTCCAACGCGATACTCATCCGAGAACAACTGCTTGTAAAACGGAGAGTTTAAGAGACCTTGCACATCTTGTTCTGAAATCGCAATCCGTCTGTTAATGAGGTTTCGCTGCAGTCGCGAAATCATCATTTCAGAGCGAATTTCTTCACGAAATTCTCGATAACTCATGCCGTCTTGTTGAAGGGCTACGCGAAATTGCTCAATGGTCATGTTGTTGCCTTGAGCAAACGATATCATGGCGCGCGTTAACGCCTCATCATCAATAGTAACCCCGCGGCGCGTGGCTTCTTGAAGTTGCAGGCTCTCAACAATCAACCTTTCCATGATCTGACTCAACACAACATCGTCCGGTGGCATCTGCATTTGTTGGTCCTTCATGGACTTCGACACTTGCAGAAAGCGACCTCGCAGTTCTGATGCTAAAACCACATCATCTTCCACTACGGCAACAATCGCGTCGAGCTCTTGGTATTCGGCGTGTGCTAGAAAGGAGGCAGAACAAAAAGCGATTGTTGCAACGTAAATGAGCTTGAGTACGGAATGATTCTTTTTCATGTATTGGGTTCTTTCATTAATTTAATTTCGGATTTTGTTCCGATAATTTCGGATTTTATTCCGATCTCTGATATTGCGACCTCTGATATTGCGATCACTCTTATTACGACCATTTGGGGGGTCAGTTCGAAAAATAGTCCTGAGGCTGAGCACTTCTATAACCGCGTACACCTCTTTCCAAAACGGATTCTACCTTAGTGCCGAAGCCAGCGAGACCCTTAAATATAATCTGTAGAAAAATGCCCTCGTCGGCTTCAACTTTTGAAAAGTCATTGGAACGGCTGTCTAAAAACCTACGCGCAAGCAGTCGCACTTGTAAACAACAATCACTGTACTCTAGACCACCAAAGCCTTCGATAGTTCTTCCACTCACTAGGTCATAATTCCAACGCCCCATCACCGCAAAACGCTTACTAAGCGGCCAGTACAGTGAAATATCTGTTTGCTCAATATCTTCGCGCCTACGGTTACGAAAACCAACATTGATGATGTGCCGGTTGTCTCGTTGATAGCCTATTCCACCACCACCTTCATCGACCTCGTTGTCGTGAGGATCCCATACCACGTTACCGAAGACACGCCAGGAGCCCCCCAATGAAGCCGCAACCTCACCTGCAAAAGCTGAAGAACTTTGCTGTTCGTCTATGCCAGGGTTGCCAGTCAAAGTAACTCGGCGATCTTCAAAGTAGTAAATCTCCCCAACCGAGGCTCTGAAAAACTCCTTACCAGTATTTGAAGAGACGAAACGCGTGGTAAGCCCGGCAGAAAGCTGGTTGGCATCACCAATTCTGTCTAAACCAGAAAACCGGTTGTCTCTGAACAATTGGCTGTATCCGAAGGTTAAATCCGAGACGTCAAATCTTGGCAAGTTCACCTGCTCGTCGTATTCCTGCCACAGGTAATACATTCGTGGCTCTAGCGTCTGAACAAGATCCTGATTGAACCACCGCAAAGGTCGCTCAAAGAAAAGTCCCCCATCCACATGCCCTAGGCCAATATTTCTATCCGGATTATCATCGACAAGTTGATAGCCAGCAGCATTGCGATCTTGTTCGAGTTCATAGCTGGTATAGCGATAGCCTCCACCGAGGGTGAGAAATGCATACGGCCAGCTAAAAGGTAGCTGCACTCTAGGCTCGAGATGCACCCGGCGACCTGTAACCGCCGCTAGTCCATTGAGCCCTTCAGTCTGTCGATCAAATTCAGACCACTTGAACCCAAGGTTTACCTCTAGCGGACCTGCCACTTGCCGTCCATAACTCAACTCTAATTCTGGTAAACGTTCGTAATCCTCCGTGAATACCTCATCGAGTCGTTGGAATCGTTGCGCCCAAAGTCTGGCAGAGAGTCCACCTTGACTGTATCGAATCTCGCCCTTGCGCTCTAACTCCCGACGGCTCGAAAGACCAAGGTCGGAGCCAAGATCTCGGAAATATTCGCGATCGCTGGCGGCTGTATAATCAATCAAAGTGCGAAAACCTTTACCAAAATAGCCTTCGTGGTTGACCGCTCCTAGCCAGCGGTCGGCAGGCTCAAACTCCCCAAAAACGGCCGCACCACCCTGTTCACGCCAATCCTTGCGATCCAACACGCCGTTGAATAACTTGTCTTCTGGCAGATACCCCATGCTTAACGATGTTTCTTGCCAAGACGACTTGTGTCGAAACTCGGTCTCTGCGCCAACGCCTCGTTCACCTATTACACGGGGAATAATCGTCGCGTCATAGTTTGGTGCCAAATTTAGGTAATAGGGAATAGAAATGTCTACTCCATCCTCATCTGAATGGCTGAAAGTAGGAAACAAAAACCCAGAAAGTCGCTCATCCGAGACTGGAAACTTCAAGTACGGAGTATAGAAGACGGGGACATTTTTCATACGCAGCACGGCATGTTTCGCAGTGCCGAAAACTTCGCCGTCTTTAATAACTAACTGTTTCGTATTCAGACGCCAGCCATTGTTATCTGGTGGACAGCGCGTAAATTGGTTCGCGGAAAATTGCAGATCACCGTTGCCTTGCTGCTGCATGGCATCCGCCTCTCCACGAATACGGGGCTCGACCAAGACAAATTGTACGCCTTCAAGTGCTGCATCCTTGGTCATTGTATTGACCTCGGCATGCTCTCCTTGCATTACCAAGCCCGGCTGATCCAACACCATCCCTGCCTCAAATGTAGCGATCCGGGTTCCCAGATCCATGCGGGCGCTGGGCGCGAGTAGGCGTCGGTTACCTTGCTCTATGGTGACGTTTCCAATGAGGTCTGCACTTTCGTCCAAAACTGTGCTTAGACTGTCTGCTTCCGCCACTAACGGGTACTCGTTGCTATTTGTCGTTTCTGGTAGAGGGTAGTCGCGGAGCACGTAGCCACCTTCGCACATGCCATCGCTGACAGCCGGCTCAACACCAGGTTCTTTGGCTTTCGAATAGATGCGCTGAGCCAAATCCCCTTCTACTCGATGGGTATCCGCAACAGGTCTAGCGGCCGTCGGAGCGAACCAGTCACTGGGGTCAGTACTCAAACCCGTGAGCGGGTCTATATTCGTGTCTACATTCGCATCTATTTCGACGTCTACTTCCACATCTGCCTGTACCACTGGCTGCGGCATTAGGGGTTGTGATGAAGATTTGGGTGCGCGGACGGGTCGCTTTATAGTTGGGACAACTACCTCACCGGTGTCGGGCTGACACGCCCATCCCTCACCCGTGGCGTCGGGCACACAAACCACTGAACCTGGATCGCTGGTCTGCGCAAAAGCGGGAACAGCCAAAACCAGCAACCAAAAGGGTAGAACGACCGCGCAAAGACGGGTTAGACAAATGAACAGCATGTTCCCATGATAAAGCGCCACCGTTATAATCGCCAATCTTGAAGGATTTAGAAATTTCGCCCCTGACCACACTATCGCCGACAGCAAGACACTGGCTGGACACACTAGTTGACCGTGTGAACCATGTTACCGCCCTGCGCGTCGAGGCGAGTAACCGGGTATTTTACCGAGTCGATTGTCGGCGCCTAAATCAAGACCAAGAACTCGTGTTTATGCATAGCCCACCGACACTCGAAGCGAATGACCGTTTTGTCACCTTGGCCCGACTGTTCGCAGCAAACAATGTTGCCGTGCCGCTCATTATCGAAGCTAATTTCGAAGCTGGTTTTTTTCTCATGACGGACTTAGGCCGCACGCATCTGGAAGAAACCTATGGCACGCCTCAACAGCATCCTGCACTACAGGCAGCCATAGAAGGCCTCACGCAACTCGCCAATATCACTGACGAAACGGCAATTGAACCATATACCCAGGAACGTTTTCGCTTCGAGCTGGGCATCTTCAGTGAGTGGTTTTTAGAAGCGCATCTTGGCCGGAAAGAACAATCTCGAGGGCTCGTTGAAGCGACCGAGCCAATCATCGATGCAATTTCGGTTCAACCCCTATGCTGCGTGCATAGGGATTATCACTGCCGAAATCTACTTTTCGAAAACGGCCAACTCGGTGTGGTGGACTTTCAGGACGCCTTGCGCGGCCCAGTACTTTACGATATCGCGTCACTGTTGCGCGACTGCTACTACCAATTTGATGAATCACAAGTTGAGGCCTATTTAGATACTTTCCTAGCCCTTGAGCACACACAGCCACTGAGAGATCAATTCGATCGCCCAGCCATCAAACGACTCTTCGATTTCACGGCAATACAAAGACAGTTGAAGGCCCTCGGCATCTTCGCGAGACTGAGCATCCGCGATGGTAAAGATTCACACCTGGTGCATATTAAACCTACGCTTTTGAGATTGGTCGAACTAACCGCGGGCTATACAGAACTTGCAAACCTAAACGCTCTGCTCGCTGAATGCGCTAAACAGTGAAAGCCCAATGAAAGCCCAAACAAAGGCAATGATCCTAGCGGCCGGCAGAGGCACACGTCTCGCACCGTTAACAGACAAGACCCCAAAACCAATGCTCCCTATCAAGGGAAAGCCACTTATTCACTGGCAACTGGCAGCGCTGGCGGGCGCCGGCATCACCGAAGTCGTCATCAATACACACCATCTTGGCGGCCAAATCGAATCCTCCGTTGGCGATGGCAGCCAGTGGGGATTAAAAGTGCAGTACAGTCGGGAATCGACCCTGCTAGAAACAGGCGGCGGCGTAGTGAAGGCGTTGCCGCTACTAGATACAGACGCTTTCTGGGTTGTGAATGGAGACATATGGACAGATTTCGACTTTTCAAATTTGCCGAATACGCCACGCGAAGGCGCGCTCGCCCACCTTGTTTTGACACCGACCCCAAACTGGCGGGAGCGTGGTGACTTTGAACGTGAGGGTTCGTGGATTACCAACCGTGGAACGTCCTACTGCTATACAGGCATTGCAGTTTGGTCGCTGGCAGCCTTCGAGGGACGCCAAAGCGTGGCTTTTTCTTTACGCGACATTTTCTTTCAGTTGGCTGATGAACGAAAACTAAGCTGCCAAGTTCACTCAGGAGCCTGGCACGACATAGGCACGCTCGACCAATATGAGGCGCTTACTTCTAGCACTAATCCACTTACCTAGTTTTTCTCCTATGCTTAGGGGATGCAATCACAATTGGTATACAACCTGCCTATGCCAGCTGGCTGCAATTAAACCTACCGACCAGACGCTATGCCTGGAGAAGTCACAGAGGCGCAAGAAAAAATGGTTGAGCTACGTGACGCACTCGAACTGGCCCAGAAAAATACCTAACTTGCCTCCATAGAGCGGATCTTTGCTTTGGACTCAGGTAGAATTCTGAGACTATGAACCCTTGGATTTCTCCCTCTATATTAGCAGCAGATTTCGCCCATCTTGGCGACGAGGTCAATGCTGTCATCGAAGCTGGCGCAGATACCATACACTTCGATGTTATGGACAATCACTACGTGCCAAACCTGTCAATTGGACCTCTGGTGCTAAGCTCCCTGCGAAAAGCAGGCATAGATGCCTTGGTGGACGTTCACCTCATGGTCAAGCCCGTGGACAGGCTAGTGGAAGACTTTCTTGCCGCAGGTGCAGATTACATAACGGTTCATCCTGAAAGTACCGAACACCTTCACAGAACCCTCAGCTTAATCGCCGAAGGTGGTGCAAAGCCCGGAATCGTCTTCAACCCTGCGACACCACTGCATGTACTCGAAGAAGTCATCGACATGGTGGACTTGATTCTAATCATGTCCGTCAACCCTGGATTTGGCGGGCAAGCATTCATCGACTCTTGCCTGGACAAAGTCAGTCACGTGAAAGAAGTCATCGACGCGAGTCGGCGGCCCATTCGGCTCCAAGTAGACGGCGGTATTAAGTCGTCGAACATCGGGCGGGTTGCAGCCTCCGGGGCAGATACATTTGTCGCCGGTACCGCCATATTTGGGTCAGATGACTATGCTGCGACCATTGCGGCAATGCGCAGCGAAATCAACAACGCCACAAAACAATCCTTAAGTGATTGACTGGCGCCGCGAATACCAAGCTTATCTGTTCGACCTCGATGGCACGTTAATAGATACGGCCCCCGACATTAACGTCGCACTAAACCACAGCCTTGAGCACTTCGACTTTCAGCCCGTTTCCGAATCTCACACTCGTCACTGGATTGGATACGGCGGACGCGTTTTGCTTCAACAAGCGCTAGAGCATCAAGGTTTCGACGGTGACATAGAGGCGCAATTGGACACCATGCTGCCACCTTTTTTGGACTA
>JBNMMV010000132.1:0-10728 GCA_051270205.1 Limisphaerales bacterium | reverse complement strand
CTTTTCGGGACAGGCACTAATGAAAGAAAGCTAGCTAGTAACAGAAGTTACTAACTATCGCCCCAGCTTCTTGCGTTTGTTCTCGACGAAGTCGACCAAAATATACTCGCCGAGCTGGTCGGGCGAAGTGTAGAACACTCGGCCGCCATTGATGCGCGCCACTTCCTGCATGAAGGAGCGTAGATATTCGCTTTCTTCGAGCATAAAGGTATTAATTGGGATGCCTTTTTTGGTGACCCGTTTTACAGCACGCAAAGTCGCTTGGATGGTTTGCGGTGTCGGTGGGTAGGCAAATACCGATTCACCGTTTTCGATGTGAGCGGTGGGCTCGCCGTCAGAAATCATAATAATCTGTTTACTACCGGCATTGTGTTTAGACAGTAACCGTTCGGCAAGGAGGAGCGCATGTTGCATGTTGGTGCCCAATACATACTCATCCCATTGTAGGTAAGGCAGCTCATGGGCCTTGAGTTCTTTGGCTTGGGCTGCGAAGCCGATGATATAGAAACTGTCTTTTGGGTACTGGGTGGTAATCAAGTTGTGTAGTGCCAGTGCGACTTTCTTTGCGGCTTGAAACGACCCTCGTATGGCCATAGACCATGATAAGTCGACCAACATGGCGGTAGCAGTAGAAGTTATCATTTCACTACGATAAATTTCGAAATCGTCTGGCTGCAGCGTAACGGGTGTGCCTTGGCCGTTTCGGTTGATCGCGTTTCGCAGCGTACGTGGCATGTGCAAGTGAAATGGATCGCCAAATTCGTAAGGCTTGGTCTCTTCAAGGCGCTCGCCAAATCGGCCTTCCTCTGGAATTGCATGGTTACCTAAGCTCTGACTTTTGAGTCGTTGATAGATTTCCCCCAACGCTTTTTGGCCGATCATGCGTGAGCCGCGCGGTGTCAGTTCCCAACCTTGGTCATCTGTCGGTCGCACATAGCCCGCGTCTTCGAGCATTTTCATGAGTTTTTCCAACTCATCCAGTTGATCGGCCTCGTCGTCGCCGAGTAGATCGCGGAGCAAATCTTTATTTATGCCATCTAGATCTCCGCGCCGCTCGGCGCCTTGCATTTGGTCGAGTAGTTCGTCCATTTCCTGCATTTCTTGCATGAGGCCCATCGCCTCTTGGAAGTCTAACGATTGGTCGCCATTGAAGTTGTAGCCTTGGCCACCAGGGTTTAGGAAATCGAGCGCCTTGGCGAGCTTTGCCATTTCGGCATCAAGTTCTGGGTCTCCGAATCGGCCTGCGAACAGATCCTGCAAAGCTTGGCGTTGCTCCGCTGACATGGAATTCATCAGCGACTGAGCAGCGGCCATTTGTTGACGCATATGCGCCAGTAGCTCGTCGAGCGATTGAGGTGGGTCATCGCCAAACATGTCGCCAAATTCTGCCATAAATTCATCGAAGCCTGGGTCCTCACCGGCAATTTGTTTGACCAGCATGTCGTTTAGAGCGGTGACCATATCCTTCATGCGGTCCATATCGCCGTCGGACAGGTTATTGACCATGTTTTCAATGTCTTTGAAAAACGTTTGGGTCATTGCTCGACGCAGTTCGTTGAGAAGCTCGAGGAACTTCTTTTGCGCATCAGGATTAATAAACTCGAATTTCTCTAGTGTCTTTATCTGGGTCGCGATGTCTTTGGGTAGGTCGTTAAGACCTTGTTCGTTGCGTTCGGCGATGTCCTTTAAGAGGGTGTCGGAAAAGCTTTCAGCGGCATCAGCCTTGGCCTTCCATTCATCGATGCGTTCGCGCTCCATGAGAATTATTTCTTCGAGGCGTTCGCGGTATTGTTCAAACACTGAGTCGAGGTTATAGCGCTGAAGCTGACGCTGCTTCTGCTCTTTAACCTGACGGATCATATCGCGGAGACCTTGCAGATAACCGCCTTCAGGAAGTTCCATGCCCCGAGACAGCAAATTGCGCATTGCCCAGCGCAAATCTCCGTACTCAATCATATCGTCGGCCAGCGCTTTCATCACTTCATCAGGATCCAGCGGTGACGACTGAGAGCCGTCCCAGATTGAATAACGATGACGCCGTGAGGAGCTCATGGTTAACCGGAGTAGGTGGAACGCCCGGAGACGGCGTATTTACTGAGCAATTTGTTCAAGTGCAAACCTTCAAGTATAAATTCCACCTCTGCCGCACGAGTGGCCGCAGTGGTTGATGTGATTCTATCCGCCATTCCGGGTATTTTTTTGATGATTGTGGTGTAGTCATCTGCGTACACGGCTTCGCCAATTTCAATGGTTAGACCATCGTTGAAAGCTTCAGCGATAACCGCCAGATCTGCCAGTTCGTGGCGCGAGTCGAACACGGCCTTTGTGGCGGCATGAATAATGCGCGCGGTCAGTTTGTCTTCTTGGCCGTCTTCCATGGCCTCGAACTCTACCTTGCCTTGCAGCGAAGGTGCGATAAAGTCGAGATCAGATATGCGTGGTACTACCTCGGACTCATTTAACACCAGCGCACGGCGAAAAGCGTTGGCAACCAGCACTTCATAGTTGCTTATTGATGCCCGCACAGAGACGCCAGATCGTTGGTTAACATCAGGTGAACGACGTGCGTGATGGGTGACCTCTGCAATGATTTCTTCCATGTAGTCAGGCACAGTGAGCTGGTAATCGTCGAGTTCTAGTACGTTTGCTTCTTGACGAATGATGTCGATTTCTTGTTCGATGAGTTCCGGATAGTGGGTGCGTATTTGTGCCCCATAACGGTCTTTGAGCGGCGTGATGATCCGCCCCCTGTTGGTGTAATCTTCGGGGTTGGCTGTCGCCAGAATAAAAACATCCAGAGGCAAGCGCACTTTGTGGCCACGAATTTGTACGTCGCGTTCTTCGAGTAGGTTTAGCAGCCCCACCTGAATGCGTTCTGCCAGGTCGGGCAGTTCGTTAATGGCGAAAATACCTTTGTTCAGGCGTGGTGCCATGCCGTAGTGCAAGGTGAGTTCATCTGAAAGATAACGCCCTTCAGCAATCTTAATTGGGTCCACTTCCCCAATGATGTCGGCGATAGTAATGTCAGGGGTCGCTAATTTCTCGCCGTAACGCTCGTCTCTATGTAGCCAGCTGATAGCCGTGGCGTCGCCGTTTGTTTCGATTTCGTCTTTTGCCATTTGCGTGATTGGTGCAAGGGGATCTTCGGGAATCTCACTTGCCGTAATAACGGGTGTCCATTCATCCAGCAAAGTGGTCAGGCTTCTGACAAGGCGCGACTTAGCTTGTCCACGTTCGCCTAAGAAAATTATGTCCTGGCAACCTAATAAGGCATTTGTAATGTGGGGGATGACGGTATTTTCGTAACCCACCACATTTGGAAACAGAGTTTCACCACGAGATATCTTGAGAATTAAGTTTTCGCGAATTTCCTCCTTGACGCTGCGATATTGATAACCGCTTTTTTTGAGTGCGCCTAAAGTTTCGATGGTTGGTGCGAGTTGCATGGTTTCGCTCACAATCGTCTCCCGTGTCCCTGAGTGGTAAAGCTAGCGAAAAGTGTGCGAAATGGCAAAGTACTGGTATGCGTGAAAGCGCTACCCAGGGTAATCAGTTTCGCCTTTTCGCAGTGGACCGATAACATAGCGCCTCAGCTCGGAACTCAGAATCTCTGGGTCTTGAGTTGAATGAACGGCTCGACCAATTCTTATTTCATAGCGCTGGTTAGTTTTGTTGACCAACTCGCGGAACAAGGTCATGTCTTTGAGTTCGGCATTCAGAAACCAAAGCAAGTAGTAGAGTGTGCTGTTGAAGCCCCGTATGTGCATCGGAATGATGGGGCAGTTGTATTTCTGGGCGAGCCCGACTCCTGAGGCAAGCCAAGGTCGTTCGACCAGACCGAGCGGCGTGGGCCGAGCGAGACGCCCTGAGGCGAAAATCACCACAAGTCGTTCATCCCGAAATGCGCCGATCATGTTGCGCACCATCTCTTTGCTCTTCGCGTGGTTGCGTTTTTCTTCCATCCATTCAACTGGAATGATGATTTCGTCAAGAAGGGGTTGGCAACGCACAGCGTCGCGGTTGGCGAATATAGCCATGTCCGGCCGTGCATTTTTAACCGCATCATAGACAGCAATGCCATCGGCAATGCCGGTAGGGTGGTTGGGCATCAACACAGCTCGCCCATCTTTGGGTAAATGTTCTATGCCTTCGACGCAGACGTCCAATTTTAAGAGCGTGCTGACGTGCTCAAAAGTGGCCACTCCACCGAAACCTTGAACTTCGTCTATGAGCTGAATGGCCTCGGCATAGCCCATTATCGGGTAAAGGTACTTTTGTACCAATCTCCATAGCATAGGACGAGCTTGGAGCTTTTCAGAGCGTTCGTTTATAAGGGTATCTACGATATGGGTCATGAGTGCGTTTGAATGAACTCAGTTACTGTGCTGTTGAAAGCGTCTGAGTCTTCCATGTTGACGCCGTGTGCTGCCTCCATCTCGGTGATTTGCAGATTGGCCATGTTAGCTTCTGCCCAGGACTTTGCACTGTGAAACCGTTTCTCGTACTTACCGAAACACATCAATGCCGGACGTTTGTTTAGGTGGGCTATGTCACGCGTACTGGCGCTGAGATTGGTGGTTTCTAATGTCGCGGCTACCGCATGTGGCGATAGCTTTTCTGCATCGTCGATCAAAGCTTGGTAGATTTGCGCCGGTAGCCGTTTGGCGAATCGAGGATGTACGGCGATGCGCTTAATGGCAGTTTGTCCCTGTTCGCGAATTTTTTCCGCGGTAGTGGGCATTTCTTTGGACCAGCTTGCGAGGGTTTCAGGTCCTGCAAATGCCGACTGTGAGTTAGTGAAAATGTGTGCTACAACGTGCTCGGCATAGTGGTGCGCATAGCGGATGGTTAAGCCCGCGCCCAATGAATACCCGCAAAGAAACCAGTGTTCGCAACCCAGTTCTTGGCGAATAGCTTCGAGCTGCTCAACATAGGCGCTCGGTGTATAGTGATGGGTGTCTGTGGGTGCAGGGGAGTCACCATGCCCCCATAGTTCGATAGTGACGGGCGTGCAGACCTCTGCCAAAGCTTGTAGATTCAGTTGCCACTGAGCGCGTGAAGATAGAAAGCCATGTACCAGGCCCAGATACGGACCGGTGCCCGGGTGGACGCGATAAGATAAGCGCGGTGCTTGGTTTGTTGGGTGGGTCACTGAAGAGACCTTCTACTCGAAAAGCAGATTCTACCATGCTCAGTACATGGTGCTAAGATAGGCAGATCGTTCCTAAACGGGAGAGGATGATGAGCTACGATTTGGTAATTAAGAACGGCATGGTGGTCGACGGTTCCGGCGGCGCCAGATACCGCGGGGACGTCGCCATTCAGGATGGCAAGATTGCAAAGATTGGCCGCGTCAATGAAAAGGGTAAGCAAACCATTGATGCCGAAGGCCACGTTGTCACGCCTGGCTTTGTCGACGGCCACACACACATGGATGCGCAGGTGTTCTGGGATCCCATTGGGTCTTCTTCTTGCTATCACGGTGTTACCAGCGTCGTCATGGGCAATTGCGGCTTTACGTTGGCACCCTGCAAGCAGGAAGACGCCGACTTAGTATTTCGTAATTTAGAGCGCGCTGAAGATTTATCGCGCGATGCCATGCTGAACGGCATTGACTGGACTTGGGAGACTTTTCCAGAATTTTTGGATGCGGTCGATGACCTCCCCAAGGGCATTAACTACGCCGGCTACATTGGTCACTCTGCCCTGCGTACTTACACCATGGGCGAACGGGCGTTCACCGACCAAGCATCAGAAGATGATGTGGTGGCTATGCAACGGCTGGTGAAAGAAGCCATGGGCGCCGGTGCAGTCGGATTTTCAACCTCTCGGACATTTAATCACACCACGGCTGATGACCGACCCGTTGCCAGCCGGATTGCCCATTGGGATGAGGTGCGAGCCATTGTTAATGCCGTAGGTGAAACCGGCAAAGGCATTTTCGAGATTGCTGGTGAGGCGCCGGGTCGTGACCCGGAACGCATCCGCGAATACCATGAACGGTTAAGGGACCTGGCGGTTGAGTCAGGTGTCACTCAAACCTGGGGTATGTTTAGTGTTAAGGCTGCGCCTGATTTTTGGCGCCCCTATTTTGATTTGTTAGATGAAACGGCCGCAGCCGGTGGTCGCATGTTTGCGCAAGTGCATAGCCGAGCGCTCAACAACATTCTTTCGTTTGAAAGCAACCTGCCTTACGACAACTGGGATGTGTGGCGTGATATTCGCGCGTTACCGTTAGCGGAACAAAAAGCCAAATTACAAGATCCGAGCATTCGCACGAAGCTCGTAGAAATTGCAAACCAAAAGTACACCGGTCCACGCATAGTCGGTGCGGAGTTGCGTCCGCCGGATTGGGATTTGGTTTACCCAATGGATGACATGGTGTATGACAAACCATCCATGGCGCAGATTGCGCGTGAACGCAGCGTAGACCCGGTCGAGCTGATGATCGACATGGCTGTCGAAAAAGACATGAAAATGTTTTTCCGCACGCCTATTGCCAATGAGAATCAAGATCATGTGTTGGAAATGATGAAGCATCCGCGCTCTGTGGTGACCTTCTCAGATTCCGGTGCCCACGTGTCGCAGATTATGGATTCGTCTTTGCAAACTCACTTGTTGAGCTACTGGGTTCGCGAAAAAGAAGCCATGAGCCTGGAAGAGGCGGTACGGCAAATCACCTATAACACTGCCACCATGTGGGGTCTGCATGATCGAGGCTTGTTGCGTGAAGGTATGGCGGCTGATGTGGTTGTATTCGATCCGGATACGGTAGGACCTCGCATGCCAGAGGTGTTGAACGATCTGCCTGCCGGGGCACAACGACTGAAGCAAACCGCGGATGGCATACTCAACACGGTAGTCAATGGCGAGATACTGCTCACCAATAATGAACATACTGGCTCCGTGCCTGGGCGATTATTGCGCTCTTAAATAGCGCTTCAATTTGACTCTGAACGGGCGACGCGGCAACATGCGGGCGCGATTCACGAAAGCAGTAACCGTGATCATGCGCCCGTAGTTCAACTGGATAGAATACCAGGCTTCGAACCTGGGGGTTGTAGGTTCGAGTCCTACCGGGCGCACCATTTCTGGGGTCATTAATGGGGTCAGAGTAAAGTGACAGAGTAAACCCCTCTGATGCACAGCATTCTCCCACACCTTTTCGCGCCCTATCCTCTCACATGAATCGTTAACACAGTCACAATACAAGCTCCCCGATCACGCGTTCTACGAGATGCCGCGCCAACCACGATTTTGCCCAACCGAATACCCCGTTCATATCGTCCAGCGAGGAAATAACCGCCAGGTGTGCTTTACCTGCGACGCTGATATCGCCGCCTATGCACACTGGCTCGCTGAGGGTGCAGCAAAGTATGAAATATCCATACATGCTTGGGTGTTTATGACCAATCATGTCCATCTACTACTGACACCTCATACGGACAACGGAGTTTCCCGTCTTATGCAGTACATCGGTAGACTTTATGTTAGACGGTTTAACTACCAGTACACGCGAACCGGCACTCTGTTTGATGGGCGCTTCAGATCATCGGTGGTGCAAAGTTCACGGTATCTAATCAACTGTCTGCAATATATTGAACTCAACCCCATTAGAGCTGGCTTGGTTAAAGACCCGGGAGAGTACAAATGGTCTAGCTACCGATCTCACGCATTCGGCCACCATGCAGGTATGTGGACACCGCATGTTATCTACACGTCACTAGGATCGACCGATAAACAGCGGCAGTCTGGCTACAGAGGCCTTCTCGGCGAATCATTATCGGTAGAAGCCATTGCTAAAATTCGGCACTGCCTCAATACGGGGTTAGTACTAGGAACCGAAACATTCAGAGAGCAGGTAACGTCGCTGAGGAAATGATTCAAGCTCGCTCTGGCACTTTACTCTGACCCCATTACTACATGTTGGTGATGCGAAGAGTAGACAACCCGTATTCGCGGATGGATTTTGCCGCTTCCAGACCCAAGCCCTGCCCCCACACCTCTTTGCTATATTGGTATCCAAGATCGACGAAATCGCCTGCGGGTTCGTGCAAGTCCTCGATAGTGAACGATCTAAAAATCAGTCTTTTGGTTTCGAGATGCATTTATCTTCCTGCTTATCTTCTGGATCACTAGTCGTTTCGATTGGCAGGTGAACCAACTGGGTCCAATCCCTCTAGGCGCAAAAAGTCCAAGCACTTGTGCGAGTATGAGCGTACATAAACATTACATTATGTACTCTGGCACTCTACTCTGACCCCACTACTTTCTAGGCGGGAGTCGTCCTGATGCAAACAACCGGGCGAGAACAAGTCACCATCACGGTGTGTATGTACGTCGGTTACCTGATACTGATGTTCTGCCGCACAGCGTTCACCGCAGTGAGCCCGGCGCTCGTCGAGGATCCAGGGCTGTCTTTGACGACCACAGATATCGGCGACATTCTTGGTTACGCAGCGCTCGGCAGTCTTTTTGGTAAGCTGCTTACCGGCTTCTTCGCCGACCGTTTTGGAGGGCGGCTAACGCTCCTCTTGGCGCTGGCGATAGTGGCCTCGCTAACCCTAGCCATGGGCTACTTGGCCAGCTTCTTCGCCTTCGCACTCTTCATCTTTTGTTTGCAGTTGGTGCGAGCCGGTGGTTGGCCAGCCCTTGCCAAACTGATTGGCCAGTGGATTCCATCGGCCAGCTATGGCCGCACCTGGGGAATTCTTTCCACTGCCTCGCGGGCCGGTGTGGTGATTTCTTCGCTGGTGCTTGGGCTGCTCCTCATTTACGCCCTCGGTGAAGTTAATGCGGACACGCTGGTTGCGGAAAACCCAGACAATTGGCGCTGGGTACCGATCGCAGCGGGGTGCCTGGGTTTACTGGTTGTGCTCGGCCTGTGGTGGGGGTTCCCGAAGCGGTCCGCGTCAGAGCTGGGTAAAGCTGACGAGCCCAAGCCGCTAGAGCTTCCTGCTGCGCTGCGTATCTTCGCCACAGCCGACCGATTCTGGCTAATCTGCGCGAGTGTCATGTGTACCACAATGCTCATGGCTCTGGTCAGTTTCACGGGACTCTATTTGGCGCAGAGCTTTGGCGTTTCAGCTGGCAAGGCCGCGACGGCAGGCACAGTATTCCCTTTAGGTTGCCTGATCGCCGTGTTGCTTGTGGGCTTCATCTACGATCATCTGACTCGCAAACAACGGGCGTACTTCATGGGTGCGAGCCTGGCCGTTGGGTGCCTTTGTATTGCTGGGTTGATCTGGATCACCGAAGCCTCATATGACTCCACCCTTCGGTTCAGCGTGGCCCTGTCGTTAATCCTTCTCGTCGGAGTCTGTGTCGCGCCAGCGTATTACCTACCCATGAGCGTATTCTCGGTTGAGTTTGGAGGTATGCGCGCGGGGGTCCTGGTCGGGTTTATAGATGCCACAGGATACGTTGCGGAGGCTGCTTTTATGCCTTACGCAGGGCGACTTGCTGACCAACCAGGGGGGTGGACGAGCTTCATGTGGCTCTTGTTGGTGATTGCTTGTGTAGCGCTCGTCTCCACAACCATATTTCTCTATCGCGACCATCGCGCGCACCACAGTCCAGACGATACTGCTGCCCTCAAACTAAATGAATCAGCGGAAAGTTTGAGTTAGAAAAATAAAGGCTAGAATTGTTAGTTGGCTTGCAGGGTAAGCTATTTGATTGTGTGAGGAGCTTCGGTATTTACAGAGCCGACAACAGTTCCGCAATTTTGTCGTGGCCCTTTGCTGGTGCTTTGTCGACGGCTGCTATTCCGTCTGCGTCTTTGGCATGAGGGTCTGCACCAAGCTCTAGAAGGGTGGTAACGGACTCCGCGCGCCCAGCCCAAGCAGCCAGCATAAGAGCGGTTTGTTGTCGTTCGTCGCGAAGCTCCACTGAAATGCCGGCATCGACAAGTCGACGTATGGTCGGCCCTTTGTGCGCAGACCTGGCTGCGGCAAAGAACACGGTACTAATGTGCCGAGGATCTCGAGCATTCTTGATGGCGCCGTGTGCGATCAGGGCGTCGAGAATAGGCATTCGCGCGTTTTGTGATACGGCCGATTGCAGTGCGGGTCCGCGCCAAGCACCGTAAGTAGGATCAGCGCCTCGCTTGAGCAGAAGCAATGTCACTTCGTCGTTGTGGTGTTGTACCGCTTCTAGCAATGGGGTGTCGCCAGAACCCCAACACTGCCGGTCAATGTTTGCGCCCGCATCGAGCAACAGGGCAATTTATTGGTAACCAACGTTAACAACTGATTCAGTCTATCCATGAGCCCACATACCAGACCTTAAGATGATCAAGTGTATATTGCCAATGAGCAATACGGGCAAATGATAGGAGAAGAAGGTCCCCAAACGAGACATTAAATTCGGTGTCATGGAGGTCGGCCCTGGTGGTCTTTATTCCGCGCGCCGACATTCCGCACAGCAATCTACTACTTCGTCTCAAGGCTAAGATTGTTGTTTCTGCATATCTTGGCGCCAGGGGCCCCACCCGTTGCGGAAAGGTAGAGCCATAGGCCGTACGTCAGGTTTCCATGTCGCTCCAACGAAGATAGGTATCATCGAAGACGTTGTCGACGAAGACCGCTGAACTATATGGCCGAGTATCCATGTTAAAATCCCTACCCTCAGATCAAAAATGGACAAAAGATGATTTACGAAATTCGCGACTATCACTACCTGCCGGAAAAATTTGAAGCCTATAAAAAGTGGGGCGAAGAGGCTGTG
>JBNMMV010000131.1:0-10743 GCA_051270205.1 Limisphaerales bacterium | reverse complement strand
GCCAACAATCGCGCCGACGATAGAGTGTGTTGTTGATACCGGCCACCCGAACCGAGATGCTACCGTTAGCCAGACAGCCGCTGACAGCAAGGCTGCGAGCATGCCAAATACCATGACATTGGCATCTTTGATCATGCCCGCGTCAATGATGCCTTTGCGGATGGTAGACGTCACCTCACCACCAGCAAGAAAAGCACCTAAAAACTCAAATATTGCAGCGATAATAATCGCATGCTTAACCGTTAACGCCTTGGAACCGACTGAGGTGGCCATGGCGTTAGCCACGTCATTGGCACCAATCCCCCACGCCATATACAGGCCAAACAACAGCGCTAGTAGCAGCAAGATACTTTCGTATTCCATGCGGTTCCTTCTATTTCTATCGGGTTTCTATCGAGTTTTTATTTGGCAAGCATCAACTGCACGCGGTGAGCGACACGTTCTGCGTCGTCCGCCAGCTCAGCGATGAGGTCCAAAATACGGTACAAGAAGATGACTTGTATCGGCGAGTATTCGTCTTCTATTTCAAAAAAGTCTTGGCGGACTTTCACCACCAACCGATCGGTTTCATGTTCCAGATCTTCCACTTCCTCAATCATTTCAATCACAATTTGTGCTTGAGGTCCTTTAAAAGCGGTATTCATGAGTTCGTCGAGACGATCAATAATTTTCTGCGCGGTCGCGCAAGTGGCAACAGTTTTGTCCACCAGCTCTGTTACACCGGCGTGCAACGTTTCTGGAAAATACAGTTTGCGCCCTAAAACCCGTCCAGCAATATCACGCGCGGTATTGGCCAACGCGTCTTGATGGCCCAGCAGATCAAGCAAATCTGCCCGTGCGACAGGCAGAAAAAGCCCTGCGGGAAGGTTGATTCTTATACTCCGCTTGGTCTCATCCGCCTGATTTTCTAATACCGAAAGTCGAATGTAGGAGGCTTCTACTTCTTCCCACTGGTTTCCGAAGCTCGCGGGGAAAAGCGTTTGCAGCTCTTCAGTCGCCGCTACACACAACGAGGCGTGCGCTTGAAGTTCACGAAATGGTGACTGCCCAAAAACCTTGGAAAAGTAACCTGAAACCTTCGGCATAAGTGCCACCGTCGTGTGAAAGTGGCGAACATATTACGGATAAATTTACAAAGTGCACGAATATATTGCGCCATTACTCACTTGTAATGTCGGCCATGCTTATGCGCCCTGTGGTTGCAACGCCTACCTCAATGGCAGTCATACCTTCTTCTCCGAAGCCTGCCAATATGGCGCTCGAAGTTCTCGTTTTTGTATTTTACCGGTGGGCGCCTTGGGCAGACTCTCAACAAAGTCGACCGACTTTGGTTTTTGGTAGGTAGCTAGGTGCGCAGCTGCAGCTGCGATGATCTCAGCCTCAGTTGCACTCATGTTTGGCTTCAGCACTACTACCGCTTTCACCGCCTCGCCCCATTGCTGATCTGGGATACCAAAAACGGCTGACTCTAAGACAGCTGGATGTTGATGAATGGCAGCCTCTACCTGGGTGCTATAGATATTCTCACCCCCTGAAATGATCATGTCTTTGGCACGATCGACAATGAACAGGTAACCATCCTCATCCCAAGTGGCGATGTCACCGGTCCACATCCAGCCATTCTTAATGGTCTCTGCACTCAGTTCAGGTCGTCGCCAATAGCCCACCATGTTGGCTTCAGACTGCACGACTATCTCTCCAGCAGTAGAACCATCTTGAGGTACATCCACTCCGTCTGCGTCCACAACTCTGATGTTGGTGACAAACCCTTCCCGACCGCAGGACGCTAAACGTTCAGAATGTTCGCCTGTCAGTGCATTGGCGTGATCTTCTTGAGAAAGGAAGCTCATGGTCATGCCTTCTGTTTGACCATAACCTTGAATGATGGTGCAAGGAAACTTAGCCAGCGCATCCGCCACGACACTGCGTGGCATTGGACCACCGCCGTATTGGATGTTGCGCAACGAGCTCAAGTCATAATCATCGAAACCCTCTACCGCCATCATCCAGTTAAGCATTGTGGTAATGCCCAAAAAAGCCGAGACCTTTTCTTGTTGAATCACCTGGAGCGCTTTTTCAGCGTCAAAGTTGATTAGCACCACGGCGCAACCATGCGCCATATAATTCATCGCCAATGCCACTGGAATATGGAACATCTGGCCCGTCAGCATGTACACATCACTGGGCACAATTCTCTCGGCCACTGTTTGGTTTAACATGCCCATAAACAGGGAGTGATGGGTATGAAGAACGCCTTTCGATTCTCCCGTGGTACCACCGGTGTATAGGATAAGAGCGCTGTCATCAGCTGTGATCGAGGCTGAGGTTTTGGGCTCGGTTTCCGCCGCAGCGGCAAGACAAGATTCGTAAGAACCATCGCTTTCAGGACCAAACACCAGGACATGTTGAATCTCAACAGCTGCACTCAGACTAAAGACAATCTCTGCGTAGTCTTGTGAGGCAATCAAAGCACCGGGTTCGCCGTCTTGTATAATTCGTTGTAGCTCAGCTGTACCCAGTCGCCAGTTAAGCGGTTGGGCAATTAGACCAACCCGAGCACAAGCAAACATGATCTCCATATACTCGATGCAGTTTGTCGACAAAATCGCTACACGGTCGCCTTTGATCAATCCCAGCCCATCTAAAAGCCCATTGGCCAACCTGCAAACTCTCAAATCCAGCTCACCAAATGTCATCCGCCGCTGATTCGGAATATCAACAAGGGCTTCTTGAGTCGGCGCTCGACGCGCATATTTAAGAGGAATTTGGCCTATGTTCATGGCGCAGACTTCTTAGCTTGATTTATCGCGTACTAAAAATTCACGAATCACTGGCATACTCCACCGCTGATCGACATCAGACTTCTCACAAGTGCGCGTTTCGATACTATGATTTTATTTAATTAGCTTCAACGACTACTCGATTTTGTGAACTAACCCCCAGTTTCAAAAACCACGATGCGTATCCTCACGCCCAAATTATTGGGTAGAAAAGTAACATGGTTTCAAGATGGACAACGGCGCTCCTGTTCGCACTCGCTTCTAGCGGAACAGCTTACGCTGAGGACAAGGCTATGACCGAAGTCGGTGAATCTCGAACCGAGATCAGTGGGTCTCGAACCGAGATCAGTGGGTCTCGGTACTCCGCTGAGGTTAAAGTCACCGCACGGCGAAATATTGAACCAATCGTCGTGGCTGGTGCTGGACAACTCATCGCTGCGTCAACGCACAACTCAGTGCTTGCGAATTTAAATGTCCGTCTTCGCGATATCGAACGCCCAGCATACACAATAGAAAGTGGTACCAACCCTAGCGGCTAACCCTTTCGTTAAGGTCAGTGTTAAGGTCGGCGTTGAATCGCAATAGGTAGACCACACTGTGGTATCGCAAGACCAGCCGTTGGCTTGGCGTTTTCGTCTGTTTTACGGCTTGGGCCAACTTCCAGAAGGTGTGAAAACCGCTGCCTTTGGCTTTTTTTTACTGTTCTACTACAACCAAGTATTGGGCCTATCGGGCTCGATGGCTGGGTTAGCCCTTTTCATCGCCTTAGCGTTCGATGCAATTACTGACCCACTTGTCGGCTCTTGGTCGGACTTTGCTAAAAGCCGATGGGGTCGACGACACCCCTTTATGTACGCCGCTGCCATCCCTTTTGCTGCCTTTTTCTTTTTTCTTTTTGCCCCACCAGAAGGCTTGAGCCAAGTTGGCTTGTGCGTTTGGCTGACGATATTTGCTGTGCTTACCCGCGCAACAATGACCCTCTATTTTGTGCCGTTTCTGTCTATGGGCGCAGAACTCACGCAAGAGTATGACGAGCGAACTCTGTTGGCGGCGCTGCGTAATATCTTCCAACTTTTTGGAATGTTCGCTGTACTCATTGGCGGCAATCTACTGTTCTTTCAATCTACCAGCGCCTATCCAAATGGTCAGCTCAATCCCGAGGCTTACCTGCCATTCGCCGCCGCTTGCCTACCTTTCCTGTTGATTGGTATCTGGGGTAGCGCTCTAGGTACGCACGCCAAAATCAAAGAACTCAACCAGCCAAAAATGGAAAAACGGCCTTCTGTCTTTAAGGCCGCAATCCAAGACGTATCGCTCGCATTTCGTATTAGGGCATTCGTGGCGATAGTTATCGCTTCAACTTTCTTCGCCATAAACCAAGGCATGGTCCAAGCCTTGCACCTGTATACAGCGACTTATTTTTTCGAGCTATCAGGCCAACAGATCACACTCCTTTTCGCGGGTGCGATCGTCGGAATTATTACCGGCAGCCTTCTCAGCAGACCACTCGCGGCCTGGGTGCCTCAAAAACGAAATCTGTTTATTGCCGGTTCAGTTTGGTATGCACTTTGGACCAGCAGCATTATTATGCTGAGATTGCTCGACTTGTTGCCCGGAAACGAAGACCCAATTATTGCCGTGCTCTACATCGCGACCGGGTGCATTTCAGCAATTGGCTTAGGCGTTGCGATCCCCATGATCGGTTCGCTCATCGCCGATGTCACAGATGAACACGAACGGCTACACGGTAACCGCCAGGAAGGCATCTACTATGCAGCGGCATCTTTTGTAAGCAAAGCTGTCAGTGGTGTAGGACCAATTGTCGCTGGCATCATTGTAGATTTGGCAGGTATTACGCCGGGCACACCTGCCTCGGATGTGCCAGCGGATGTGATTGCTCGGTTTGGATGGAGTACCGGACCCACCGTTCTTACCCTCACAGCGCTCTCAATCGTTGCAATACGCTTTTACAACATTACTCGCGAGCAGCACCAGGCAATCTTGGAGGCGATTCGAAAAGACGTCGTTAGTGACACCTGACGGAGATGGCATTTTTTCTCAGCGCATTTACTGGGATTGCATCTGTGGTACGTCGTCGTCGATATCTACCCAGTTTTGTTTGGTACTACACCAAGCATGAAAGCTGGGCTTGAAGCCACTCGTGTCGTCAAGCGTTCCAGTCTTCAGAAAAACCGAATCCGGTTGCGATGGAATCGCTGAATAAATCGGCGAGCCACAATTCCCACAAAAATAGCGTTCTACTGTGGCACCGCTAGTGGTGTTCGAGTCCTGGTAGAGCTTTGGTTCGCCAGTTACCTCAAACTCCGCGGTAGGTATACCCGCAAGCGTAGAAAATGCCGAACCTGCCTGTCGTTGACAGTTTTTGCAGTGGCAAATACCAGCAACGGTTGGTTCATTCTGAAATTCGTACTTAATTTCACCACATAGGCACTGTCCTGTA
Source organism: Limisphaerales bacterium (assembly GCA_051270205.1). Taxonomy (GTDB): domain Bacteria; phylum Pseudomonadota; class Gammaproteobacteria; order Pseudomonadales; family Azotimanducaceae; genus UBA4421. The sequence continues at coordinate 5,502 of JBNMMV010000131.1, read as the reverse complement.
TGGCTCATATCAGGCCAACCGCTCAAATGCTAACTCTGGAAAACCATTCTCTACTGAATCGCGCAACTTATCGTAGTAGACATTAGCGCCGCCGAAATAAATAAGTACACGAGGCTTCTTATCTTCGATATTTGCACCCATCATCCAAGAGTTCACCTTGTAACCCTGAGCCATGAGCGTCTGCTCATGAATCTCAGCCGTTTCCGCAACCCACGCTTCCTCGGCTTCGAGCTGAGGCGCACAGACTTGGTAGCCTTCGCTTTCCATTTTCTTGATGCAGTCTGTAATCCACATGATGTTCTGTTCAATAGAAGTGGGCAGGTTGGCGAAAGGCGCCTGCGGTCCAGTGATCAAAAACAGATTCGGGAAGTCGGCAACGCAGACCCCCATTATGGAAGCTGACTCGGTTTCCCACTTTTCTTTGAGTGTTGTGCCACTACGCCCAGTAATTGCCACAGCCTCGGTCGCCCCCGTATAGGCTTGGAAGCCGGTGGCCAGTACGATAATGTCGAACTCAAAGTTGTTTTGGGTGGTACGAATACCAGTTTCAGTAATCTCGACTATGGGCTGCTGATCTTTGATATCAACCAATTGAACGTTGTCGCGGTTGTAAGCCTCGAAGTATCCATGATCTAACGGCGGCCGCTTAGCAAACAGAGGGTAGCCCTTAGGCGTCAGCAACTCTGCCACCTCAGGATCGTCAACTCTGCCTTTGATCTTGCCAGCAATGAAGTCAGCAGCGGCCTTGTTGGAGTCCGCGTTCGACAACAAGTCATCGAATGTTTCGAATACGAAACGAAAGCTGCCCCGGGGCCAATGCTCTTCGAAGATTTCTTGGACTTTTTCAGGCGGCGTATCTGCAAGATCACGCCCCACAGGGCTGTCGAAAGCCATGCCAAAAACATGATTCCGACACTTTTCTATGATTTCGTCGTAGTTGTCTTTTATTTCTTTTTCCCATTCGGCAGTCATAGGCTTCTGCACCGCTGGCATGACGAAATTAGGGGTTCGTTGGAAGACAGTCACGTTGCCGGCTGTTTCAGCCATGACCGGGAGCATTTGCACAGTTGTGGCGCCAGTACCAATGATGCCAACACGTTTACCTGCAAAATCTAGACCTTCTTGAGGCCAACGCGATGAATGGAAAATGGGCCCCTTGAAATCGCCGACGCCTTTGATCTTCGGTACGTAAGGCTCGGAAATCATACCCATAGCACTGATGAAGTACTTACAGGTATGGGTGTCTCCGTTCGCAGTGGTTACCAACCACAGACCTCTATTTTCCTGAAATACTGCGCTGACTATTTCGGTATCTAGTTGGATGTTTGGCCACATGTCACATTTGTCAGCAACAAAGTGCATATAGCGATTAGTCTCTTCCCATCCAGGATAGCGCTCTGACCATGTCCATTCTTGGAGGATCTCTTTGGAAAACGTAAGGCAGTAGTAGTAACCCTCACTATCGGTGGCCGCACCCGGGTAACGGTTCCAAGTCCAGGTTCCGCCAATATCGGTAGCCCTATCGAACACCTTGATGGACAAACCCGCCTCGCGGATATAATGAATCAATCCTAGCCCGGCAAAGCCAGCGCCTATTGCTATTACGTCGTGGTCAGGTTGATCCTGCGCGGTCATGGTCGTTCTCCGTCATATGTAGGGCAAGAGTAACCAATTTTAATCGATTAAACAGAAAATGTGTCGTTGGCTGACTGCTCGATGTTGATCTTAAGCTGATTAAAGTTGACGTTAACGTTAACGTTACGCTAGTATTCCAACCAATGAACACCAACTATTCCATTAGCAACCTTTCAAAAGAGTTCGACGTGACCCCTCGAACTCTTCGTTACTATGAGGAAAAAGGAATTCTCGCACCCTTGAGAAAAGGGCAAAGCCGAATTTACTCCACGGCAGACAGAGCCCATCTAATATTGATTCTGCGCGGCAAGCAGCTAGGTCTATCGTTGGAAGAAAGCGCCGACCTTATTTCCATGTACGACCCATCTACCAACAACAAGCGCCAGCTTGAACTGCTCATTGATAAGATCCGAGCTCAGCGTCTGCACTTGCAACAACAAAAAGAAGAAATTGAACGCATGATCGTTGACCTTGAAGCGTGGGAGCAACGAAGCATCCTCGCCACCCAAGCGCCTCGTCACACTAGTAAGTCTAAAAACAAAGCACCCAACCCACCCAACCTATCCAACCGGACGGAACTCAAATGAACGCATCATTTAGCATGCTCGACCACGGCTTGGGCGAAGAGATAGATATGCTACGCGACTTTACTTATAGGTTTGCCCAAGCTGAAATTGCTCCGCGCGCACAAGAAATAGACTCGAACAACGAGTTTCCCAATGATCTTTGGAAGAAGATGGGAGCGCTTGGCGTTCTGGGCGTTACCATCGCTGAGGAGTATGGCGGCAGTAATATGGGTTACCTGGCACACGTCGTGGCAATGGAAGAGATCAGCCGAGCCTCAGCTTCAGTCGGCCTTTCCTACGGCGCCCACTCCAATCTGTGCATGAATCAAATTCACAAGAATGGCTCCCAAGAACAAAAACTGACCTACTTACCCAAACTCTGTAGTGGTGAACATATCGGTGCGTTGGCCATGTCAGAGCCCAGCGCCGGGTCCGATGTCGTCAGTATGAAGCTGAAAGCGGAAAAGAAGGGCGACGTCTATGTACTGAATGGCAATAAAATGTGGATCACCAACGGTCCAGATGCTGACACCTACGTGATTTATGCAAGGACCGATGCTAATGCAGGCTCCAAAGGAATCACCGCGTTTATCGTTGAGCGTGGCTTCACTGGATTCAGCCAAGCACAGAAGCTCGACAAGCTGGGCATGCGTGGATCCAACACCTGTGAACTGGTGTTTGAAGACTGCGAAGTCCCTGCCACCAACATCCTTGGCCAAGAAGGCGAAGGCGTTCGCGTCTTAATGTCAGGACTCGACTACGAACGGACCGTACTGTCCGGCGGACCAGTTGGCATCATGCAGGCCTGCTTAGATATCGTCGTACCCTACGTCCATGAACGAACTCAGTTTGGTCAAGCCATAGGCGAATTTCAGCTAATGCAAGGAAAGCTCGCCGACATGTACGCCATTCTCAACGCCAGTCGAGCTTACCTGTATGCAGTCGCCCGGGCTTGCGATCGAGGCCTTGAAAGTCGCAAAGACTCGGCTGCTGTCATTCTCTACACAGCGGAACAAGCTACCCAGTGCGCACTACAAGCCATTCAAGCGTTAGGTGGCAATGGCTACATCAATGAGTATGGAACCGGACGTTTATTGCGAGACGCCAAACTCTACGAAATAGGCGCTGGTACTTCCGAGATACGTCGCATGCTCATTGGGCGTGAATTATTTTCTGAAGCGGAGTAAAAAAAATGGCTGCGATAGAAACCCAGGTTAATCCACGTTCTCAGGAATTTGTGGAGAACACAGAACACATGCAGGCTCTTGTTGATGACCTACAGGGTCTGGTCGAAGCTATTAAACAAGGCGGCGGCGAGCGTAATCAAGAGCGCCACAAATCCAGAGGAAAACTACTACCCCGCGATAGAATAGATGCCTTGTTAGATCCGGGCTCGCCATTCTTGGAGTTCTCCCAACTGGCCGCCCACGACATGTACGGCCGTGACAACATTCCAGCCGCCGGTATCATCACCGGTATTGGTCGGGTTAATGGTCAGGAGTGTGTCATCGTCGTCAACGACGCGACTGTAAAAGGTGGCACCTACTACCCGGTGAGCGTCAAGAAACATCTACGTGCCCAGGAAATTGCCCAAGAGAACCATCTGCCCTGCATATACTTAGTCGACTCCGGTGGCGCCAACCTTCCTAACCAAGATGAAGTGTTTCCCGACAAACATCACTTCGGTCGAATCTTTTTTAACCAGGCCAACATGTCGGCGCAGAACATTCCCCAGATCGCAGTGGTCATGGGTTCCTGCACCGCAGGCGGTGCTTATGTTCCCGCCATGGCTGACGAATCTATCATCGTCAAAAACCAAGGTACGATCTTTCTTGCTGGTCCTCCCCTGGTGAAGATGGCTACCGGCGAAGTCGTGTCCGCAGAAGAGCTTGGCGGCGGGGATATTCACTCCAGAAAATCTGGCGTTACAGATCATTACGCGAACAATGACCACCACGCATTGCAACTGGCACGGCGCGCTGTTAGCCGACTAAACCGCGTTACTCCCGCAACCGTCGATATGGCCGAGCCCGTTGAACCACTCTACCCTGCCAGCGATCTGCTCGGCATCGTGCCTAAAAACGTGCGCAAGCCCTATGACGTTAGAGAGGTCATTGCTCGCGTCGTCGACGGCTCAGATTTCGATGAGTTTAAGGCATTGTTCGGCACAACTCTGGTGTGCGGTTTTGCTCGCCTGTATGGCATTCCTATCGGCATTGTTGCGAACAACGGCGTGTTGTTTAGTGAGTCTGCGCAAAAAGGCGCCCACTTCATTGAGCTGTGCGGTCAACGCAAAATCCCACTAATTTTCCTACAAAACATCACCGGATTTATGGTCGGGCAACAGTATGAAGCTGGAGGCATCGCCAAGCACGGCGCCAAAATGGTGACGGCGGTCGCCTGCGCCAATGTACCGAAGCTCACGCTGATCATCGGAAATTCTTATGGCGCAGGTAACTACGGCATGTGCGGACGCGCGTACGATCCTAACTTTCTGTTCATGTGGCCCAATGCACGCATATCTGTCATGGGTGGAGAACAGGCGGCAGGTGTGCTCGCACAAGTGCGACGTACTCAGCTAGAAAATGCTGGCGATGAATGGCCAGAAGAAGAAGAACAAGCCTTCAAACAGCCAATCATCGATGATTTCGAAGCTCAGGGACATCCCTACTACGCAAGCGCCCGGCTTTGGGACGATGGCGTAATCGACCCTACCGATACTCGCCGAATACTCGGTCTCGCGCTATCTGCCGCGCTTAACAAACCAATCGAAGAGACGCGTTTCGGCGTCTTCAGGATGTAGTCAAAATGTTTTCAAAAATTCTAGTAGCCAACCGCGGCGAAATCGCCTGCCGGGTAATGCGTACCGCGCGTAAGCTAGGCATTCAAACCGTCGCCGTTTATTCCGACGCAGATGCCCACGCACTGCACGTCCAGACTGCGGATGAGGCCGTGTATATCGGTGGTTCTAGCCCCGCCGAATCCTATCTGAACATGCAACGAGTCATAGAAGCTGCGCAAAAGACTGGCGCTCAAGCCATTCATCCAGGCTACGGATTTCTATCAGAAAACGAGGCTTTCTGTAAATTGTGCGCAAACCACAACATCGTCTTTATAGGTCCACCTGCCGGTGCCATAAGGTCAATGGGGTCAAAATCTGCGGCGAAGCAGATCATGGAGACAGCGGGCGTACCTCTGCTTCCGGGATACCATGGCAGTGACCAAGATCCTGCGATACTCAAAAGTGCCGCAGATGAAATTGGTTACCCAGTACTGCTCAAGGCAGTTTCTGGCGGCGGAG
>JBNMMV010000130.1:0-10849 GCA_051270205.1 Limisphaerales bacterium | reverse complement strand
TCGCAAATGGAACCGTCGAGGTCGATACCTTCAATAGAGCATTTGATGCTGTGTCTGAGGCGTTCAAGCGGTGTACTAAGGCTGAACTATTAACGCTTGCTGTAGAAAAGAAACTGCTGATTGCACCTGTGCTCAACACAGCTGATCTATTTCGAGATGAGCATCTTGCCAGCCGTGACTTCTGGCAAGAGATAGGCGGCCTAACCTTCGCCGGTCCGTTTGCCAAACTGTCCAAGACGCCAATTGTGTCTCCCAAACCTGCGCCTGAACTCGGCGCTGACCAAGCGCTTACTAAATCGCAGCACGAGCCCCGCCAGGTTCCAGTTGCCTCTAAAACTGGTGGTGATAGAGCCTTGGAAGGTCTTAAAGTTGCGGACTTTGCCTGGGTCGGTGTAGGTCCGATTATGAGTAAGGCGCTCGCTGACCACGGTGCCGAAGTCATTCATATTGAATCTAGTCAACGACTAGATGTGTTGCGCACCATTGGTCCGTTCAAAGATAGACAACCAGGACTCAATCGATCGCAATTTTTTAACAACTTCAACACCAACAAGAAAAGCATCGACCTAAACTTCAAAGATCCTGGGGACCTCGATGTTGCGCGCAAGATTGCCGATTGGGCAGACGTACTGGTCGAGAGTTTTGTGCCAGGCACCATGGCCAAGTATGGCCTGGACTATGAAACGTTGAGTAAGCGCAACCCGAAACTGGTGATGTTAAGCACCTGCATGCGTGGCCAAACTGGGCCTCATCGTACCTACGGCGGTTTTGGCAATCAGGGCTCGGCGTTATCCGGGTTGTTTTCGATTACTGGCTGGCCAGACAGGCCTCCGGTTGGACCATGGGGGGCATATACCGACTTCGTTGCGCCAAGGTTTGGTGTCGCAGCGATTGGGGCCGCACTTAGGCATTGTTCTCAGCACGGCGAAGGACAGTACATAGATCTGTCTCAGATTGAAGCTGGGATCCAATTTATGGGCCCGCTGATTTCGGCTTCCGCAGATAATGGCTTGCTTATCCAGAACCCTGGGATGGACTCCCACTACCTTTCCCCGCACGGTATTTTTACCGCTAACGACAGGGTTTCTTATGTCGCTGTCGCGGTAGAAACCGATGTTCAATGGCAAAAACTCGTCGAGGTGTTGGGGGCCGGAGACCCTGAATGGGATCTCCAGCAACGCTTAGAACACAAGGATGAAATAGGTGATGCAATAGAGGCGTGGATTGCCAACAACAGTGCCAAGGTCAGTGAAGAGAAGTTGTTGGCGCTTGGCATACCAGCGCATCAGGTTTTGTGGCCGACTCAGCTGCGAGAGGATCCACAGCTTATTCATAGAGATTTTTTCCAACCCCTCGACCACCCGGAAATCGGTGTTGCCGATTACGATGGTCATGTCACTAAGTTCAGTGCCACACCGCCGTTATTGTCCACTGCGGCGCCCACTCTTGGGCAGCACAGCGATGAAATTCGAAAGCGCTTCCAAGATTGAATAACAGTCCGTTTGGGGTGGCGTGAGGTTGCCTCAAGCGCCAATTTGGTGACGTTCAATCAGTGTTTTATCATCAATAACCCGTGCATTTGGAATCCGTGTCACAGTTTCGAAGTTGACACTTTGTATCCTAGGCCAACGCTTTAATTGGTGTAAGGAACAGCGATGTTCAACAGACGCAAAACCCCTGAGCAACCCACAGTGGAAAACCCAGGTAAAAGGAATGACTCGGTTAACGATGATGGTAAGCGATCAGGCGAACCGCCTATGTCTACCCAAACTTCAACTTCAAGGAACACTGCAATGATTGGTGCAAGTATAAAAATTAAAGGTGAAATCAGCGGCGACGAATCCCTGCAGATTGATGGGCAGGTAGAAGGTCAGGTTAATTTGAATAATCATGATTTAACCATCGGTGATAGTGGCAAGGTGACGGCGGATCTTCGTGCGAAAACCATAAAGATTCACGGCACTGTGAATGGTGACATTCAAGGTTCGGAAATGGTTGTCGTTTCCAAGACGGGTAAGGTGCTTGGCAATATTATTGCACCGCGTGTGACGCTCGAAGATGGCGCCCAGTTCAAAGGTAGCATCGATATGAGTCCAGACGAGAGCGCTAAGTCGAAACCCGTGGCAGTTAAAACTGAAAGTCACAACGACGCTATCGGTTCTGCCGGTAATCAGGCTAGCTCCGCTGCCTAATGCGTGTGCTGTCCCTGGATAAACCTGCTGGTTTTTTTGGGGGCAGGCGGAGGAATAGTCCATCAGAGATTATCGAATCTCCGCTGTTAGGGAAAGTCCTTAGAGGATTTGAAGGTGATGAGTGCCTCCATATCCTTGATGTGGGTATTGGCGCCGTCGATACCCTGAAATTTCTTCAACAATACCGTTGTAAGGTCTATTTTTTAGATCTTGCTGAGAGTTTTGCCGATAGTACTGAGCCTAGAATCCGTACGACACTAAGTGAATACTCTGGCGAGCTTTTTGATATCTGCCTGTTTTGGGATCTACTGCATTGCTTGAGCGCTGCGCAATTGGCGGTGTTAAGCGATGCGCTGGAACCCTATATTTACAGCGAAACGCGCGTCCACACGCTAGCCAATTTGGTTGATCCTGGAGAGCATTACTGCGTTCGCGGAGCCAATCAGCTTTCCCCAATTCGAGGAAGAGGCCGAGGCAAGGCGCGGGGACAGCCAACCGACTATGCGACTCGCTCCATTACAGAGTTGGATGAGCACTTTAGCTGTTTTCAGCTAACCACTGATGAGTATCATGCAGATGGACGGCTGGAAATGGTGCTTGAGACTCGAGGGCGAAACAAACCTTAGATAGGCCGGGCTACACGGTCTGAAATTTCAATCGACGATGTCCTCAATAGCTTGCATGACTTTAGGACCTGCGGTTTCTCCCACAGACACCGAGGTTAGATATTCTGCATGTGGGTAGGGCACATCGGCAGAGAAGTATTCCGGTTTCAAAATATAACCCATAGCATCCTGGGTTAAGCCAAGGACAAAACTATGGCGCGTATTTAGTAGCGTTCTTGATGCCAAAGAATATGCTGGCGATGTCTCACCAGGGTGCGTAACAAATTGGGCATCACCAATTTTGAACCAGGCAACCTCGGTGCGCATGGCGCCATCATACAATTCTCGATCTAATACCCCTAGCCATATCAACAATCGAAAGCCCCAGTTATCTAAGGGTATATCCACGGTTTGTTCTAAATATTCCAGGGGCTGATAAGCATTATTATCTGCATGTGGTAGCTGTTCCAGGACCGTTTCCGCCAACTGTTCACCTATCTGCAGGGCGAGCTCGTGAGATCGGTCGCCTTGAACAGGCTGCACCCATCCGCCAATTGCACCCTGAAAAAATAGATGCTCACCGCTCAAGTTTGCAGACATTGATTGATAAAAACCTTGCACGTAGTCCGCGGATACTAGTGTGTTGTCGGGACCAAGCACTGTCGGATGACACGCATAGTTGGTCAGCGTTGCAATCGTTGCACCCTGCGCATCGACAAATTGCAGAACCGCTAAGCGGCTATCGAGAAGATCTGGTTCGCTGACGTTCTCAACCCACGCAAATGCGTGATCGACGCTGAGTACTCGACTGGAGGCCGCGACCAATTGACTATGTGTCTTCTTAACCAAGCTGCTCGCCTGCTTTACGAGATTGCTGATGTAGTTTTCATCACGGCCACTACGCCACAGAGCAGGCCCCCAAATGCCGACGACATCAGGACCTGCGTGTGTATGTGTGGACGAGACAATCACCCGGGCCGTTGGATTAAATGAATGAATTGCGGATTCGATGCGTAGGATGTCAGGTCTGGTTAGCCCTATGCTGTCGAGGGTTAACAGAACCAATGTTGTGGTCTGATCCGCGACCACAACAGTTTTAAGATTGATGGCATCGAGGTTGCCGGTGGATTTGCGGTCAGACCCATAGCCCGCGAGATAGCTACCGATAGGAGGTGTTACTTCGATTGAGCTAGCTGCCACACGATAGTTTGGCGGGTCTTCTGCATGGGTTACCGCGACTAAACCGAGCCAAAGGACTGCTATTCCCCAAACCAAACCGCGCAATGTGCTCGCCATTCCATTTTCAATAACGATTTTTTCGTCCGATCACTATTCGAACGCTAGAATGACTCACATCTGCAAATTCAGTCAATGTTGTTCGAACCAGTTCGTGCTGTATTATTTGGTGAGTTGGACTAATAAGGAGAACACATGCCACTTTCAAGAAAACTTGCCCTAGACCATGGTCAGATCGAAGACCTGATGATAGCAAATTGGAATTGCCATATCGCAACTGTTGGCAAAGAGGGATTAATAAATCTCACCCCAATGTGGTTCGGCTGGGTCGATGGTCGGGTGTATATTTATGGTAGAGGCCAAAAAGTCGTGAACTTACGCCGCAATCCTACCTGCACAATTATTGTTGATCGCAATGAGAAATTTCCTGAGTTGCAGGCCATCATGATGCAAGGAAAGGCAACTGTCCTGGAGGACAGTGAAGCCGAAAACGCTGACCCGCACCTCGTTGAAGCGCGAATCCAGATGGGCATTAAGTACAACGGTGGGCATGGTCAACCTGCCCAAGACAATCCACCCCCGAATGCAGCAACCGCCCGCGGTCGCAACGGTCGCTGGATCGCCTTTCAATCTGCCACTCAAGTCAGCTGGGACAATTACAAACTCGCGTCTCTTAACTAGCTCGCGTCTCTTAACTAGCTCGCGGCGCTTAACTAGCTCGCGGCGCTTAATTAGCTCGCGGCGCACATAGGAATATTAATGGTAAAAATTATTGGCAATATCACAGCTCAAGATGATTTCACCCACGAGCTAGGTCCTGAAGAGAATTTCAACGAATCGGTCTACTTCAATTTCTTTGACCCTGTTCAAAATCGTGGTGGCTTCGTACGCATCGGTAATCGTGCGAACGAAGGGTATGCCGAAATGACCGTGATCGTTTGGAACGCTGATGGCTCAGCTTTGTTCAACTACAACAAGCCTGCAATTACACACAACGACGGTTGGAATGCTGGTGGCCTAAAAGTCGATGTGCTCGTACCTGCCGAAAAAGTGCGCACCACTTTCACGGGTGAAGCCCTTTACCTCCAAGACCCTAAGGAAATGCAGGATCCGAGCCAAGCTTTCAAATCGAACCCTCGTCAAATGCTGCGGATCGATTTAACTCATGAAGCTGTCGGTCCTTTCTATGGCCACATTGGCGAACCAGGCGATGGTAACGAATTTGCGCGCGCCCACACAGAACAGCACATGCGAGTGAGCGGTTCAGTACAAATGGGTGACGAGGCGCCTCTTAGTATCACAGGTTGGGGAATCCGTGATCATTCTTGGGGGCCAAGATTTTGGCAGGCAGCGCGTTCTTACCGCTGGATAACGGGCAATTTCGGCGATGACCTAGGTATGGTGATCACCACCAATGGCGATGGTGAAGGCGGTGGTGTTTTCCAGCAGGGTGATGAACTGATGCGTATCAAGCACGCGAAGCTAAGTGCTACCTATGCGAAAGGGACCCAGTTTCATCAGGCATTGAGCATCGACATAGAAATGGAAAACAACGAGAAGCGCGTCGTTGAAGGGCGTGTCATGGGCTTTATCCCGCTGCGCAATCGTCGCGCTGGGGCACAAACTCATGTCGGCGAAGGAATGACCGAATATGTTCTTGATGGCGAACGGAAAGGTTATGGCCTCAGCGAGTTTCTAAATCAGGAAGAGACATGATTAGTATCGCCTGTGGATACCAGAGTTGCTGGATAGCAGTTGCCTTTGTTCTGGGGTTGTCTTTCACGACAAGCAGTCAAGCCGCTGAGACGCAATGTGCAGATGTTGCCGGCCTGGACTCGGTCTTGCAGCGAAATATACTCTTTACCATTCCTAGTAATTAGTGCCTCAAACTTATTTGCGGGCGCAGAGCACAACAAGGAATCCTCTATGACAATTGCCCCTTACGGTACATGGCAATCCCCGGTTAGTGCGGAATTGACTGCCGGATCCGCTAACGGCGTGATTGGTTTGCAGACCGACGGTAGTGACTTGTATTGGTGGGAATCGCGGCCGTTGGAAGGTGGACGTTATGTTCTGATGAAACACATGGGGAGTGAAAGCCCGCTTGAAATGATACCCACTGAGTTCAATGTCCGCACCCGTGTGCATGAATATGGTGGCGCTTCTTTCCTGGCGGTTAACGGTACTCTCTATTTCTCTAACTTTGCTGATCAGGCTTTGTATCACCAGCAGGGTGCTGGTGAACCGACCAAGCTAACCGTCAGCGAGGGTCTGCGCTATGCCGATTGCGCGCACGACGCTCGTCATGATCGGCTGCTCTGCGTAAGAGAAGATCATCGCAACGAAGGCGAGGCTATAAACGCTATTGTTGCGGTAAGTATGTCAGGAGAGGCCAATGATGGCGTTGTGTTGTGGCAGCAGAGTGACTTCGTTGGCTATCCGAGGGTCAATACGCAAGGTACAAAGGCAGCCTGGATCAGTTGGGATCATCCCAATATGCCTTGGGACAATGTGTCGTTGTGGGTTGCGGACGTCAATGAGGCTGGGCAGTTCATTGATCCTGTGCGCCTAAACGAAAATGTAGATGAATCGATACTTCAACCGGCATGGGCTGACGACGGAACGCTGTATTTCCTAAGTGATCGATCTGGCTGGTGGAACATGCACCGCTTCAATATCGATCGCCCCCCAGGTCAAATTGAAGCCGTTCATGAAGTAGATGCGGAACTGGGTGGTCCATTGTGGGCGCTTGGCATTGACTACTATGAGCTGTTGTCCAATAAAGAAGCGCTGGTGCAAACCAAGAATGCCCAAGGTAGTGGCTTAGGTATTCTAGATTTAGAAAGTGGCAATTTAGAATATTTTGATTTGCCATATGTGGCGTATTCTTCCCTGGCGGCTTCCGATGGTAAAGCCTATTTTTTGGGGGCAACCCGTGATGGCCCTACGCAAATTGTCAGTTTCGATCTTGCGAATAAGACAGCTAACGTTATCCACGAATCTGGGAGTCGGGTCGTGGCGCCCGCCTATTTATCTGAAGCCGAGTCCATTACCTTTCCAACCATCGGAGGTGGATCAGCCTACGGATATTACTACCCGCCAAAAAATACGGATTTCCAAGCCTCTTCAGAAGAGCTACCCCCGTTGCTCGTGTTGATGCACGGCGGTCCTACAGGGGCAACCAGCCCTCAATTCAGTATTGCCAAGCAATATTGGACTTCACGGGGGATTGCCATCGTAGACGTGAACTATCGTGGTAGCACTGGATATGGCCGCGCCTACAGACAAGAACTCAATGGCCAGTGGGGCATCGTCGACCTGCAAGATGCGGTTGCTGCAACGGAATATTTGGTGAGTCAGGGTAAAGCCGATCCCGAGCGTCTGTTGATTCGAGGCGGCAGCGCGGGGGGGTTTACGACGTTATCAGCGTTGGCATTTACTGATGTTTTCGCTGCGGGGGCAAATTATTTTGGCGTCAGTGATTTGAAAGCACTGGCCGAACATACCCACAAGTTTGAATCGCGCTATCTGGATTCTATGATCGGTCCTTACCCGGAGGCGGCGGACGTCTATGCAGCGCGTTCACCGATTAATGCGCTAGACGGATTCAACAGTCCATTGATCACTTTTCAGGGGCTTGAGGACAAAGTAGTTCCACCGGCACAATCTGAAATGATCTACGAGGCGTTGAAAGCCAAAGGTACGCCGACAGCATACGTTCCGTTCGAAGGTGAACAGCATGGATTTCGCCGCGCCGAGAACAACATTATTGCACTTGAGTCAGAGCTCTACTTCTATGGCAAGGTGCTGGGGTTTAAACCAGCGGACGATTTACCTGAAGTAGCAATAGATAACCTCGTCGAATAGACAGTACTCAGACTGTTGGGTTCAAGTTCACTTCTTACGTGCTTTGGCAAAGGCGTCAGCCATAGCATTGGACGGTGCCTTTGCCGAATTGTTGCTCGAGGAACGCTTGTCTCGACCGCTGTCTTGGTCAGCTTTTTTTGAATGATTCTTCGACTGATTCTTCGAGCGGTTGTTGTTGTTTTGGTGCCTGGTGCCTGCTTGTTTGTCCCTCGTCTGAGTCGTAGCGGCAGCGTGTCCCTTTTCTGCATCTCGCTCTTCGCTGCTGTCAGAAAGCCGCATCGTTAGGCCAATACGTTTCCGTTTGATGTCTACCTCCATGACTTTTACCCTCACCACATCACCGGCTTTCACCACGTCGTGTGGGTCTTTGACAAAACGGTCGGCGAGGGCGGAAATATGCACCAGGCCATCTTGGTGAACACCAACGTCGACGAAGGCACCAAAGTTCGTAACGTTGGTGACCACCCCTTCCAGGGTCATGTCAGGCAGTAGGTCTTTCACCTCGTTGATGCCGACCTTGAAGACTGCAGTTTTGAATTCCGGGCGAGGGTCGCGACCGGGTTTTTCGAGCTCAGACAAGATATCAATCACCGTTGGCAAGCCAAATCGGTCATCGGTGTAGAGCTCTGGTTTTACGCCTTTCAGCAGAGCGGGTTGTTTGAGCACTTGCGCCATGGGCTCGCCAAGGTCTGCCAAAATTCGTTCAACAACTGGGTAGGCTTCTGGGTGGACGGCGGAGGCGTCGAGTGGATTTTCTCCATTGGCGATGCGCAAAAAACCAGCGGCTTGTTCGAATGCCTTGGGACCCAGTCTCGGTACCTTTAGTAAGTCTTGGCGTGTGCGAAACGCGCCTTGTGTGTCTCGCATGGACACTACGTTTTCTGCCAGGCCTGCGGTTAAACCTGCTATGCGAGCAAGCAAAGGTGCTGAAGCGGTGTTTACGTCTACCCCGACGTTGTTCACACAGTCTTCCACCACACTGTCTAGTGAGCGGGACAGCTTAAATTGGCTGACGTCGTGTTGGTACTGACCCACACCAATGGATTGTGGGTCTATCTTTACCAGCTCTGCTAATGGATCTTGAAGCCTGCGAGCTATGGAGACAGCGCCCCGAATGCTCACATCTAGATCAGGAAATTCTTCTGCCGCAAGTTTTGATGCGGAGTAAACCGATGCGCCAGCTTCGGACACCATGACCGACTGAAGGGGCAGTTCTGGGTTTTGTTTTTGCAACTCGGCGACTAAGGCTTCGGTCTCGCGGGATGCTGTGCCATTGCCGATGGCTACTAGGTCGACTTGGTGTTTTTTGGCCAATTGACTCAGCGTTTTGAGCGATCCAGCGACATCTTTTTTGGGCTGAAATGGGTAGATGGTGGCGGTGTCTAGCAATTTGCCAGTGCCGTCTACCACAGCCACTTTAACGCCTGTCCGAATGCCGGGGTCAAGGCCTAGTGCTGTGCGAGCGCCAGCAGGAGCCGCAAGCAATAGGTCTTGCAGATTGCGAGCGAAAACACGAATCGCTTCTTCCTCGCCACGACTGCGCAAGTCTGAGAACAACGTGGACTCAATGGAGTAGGAAAGCTTCGCGCGCCAGGTAAGGCGCACCACATTTTTAATCCAAGCGTCCGCTGGGCGGCCTTGGTCTTTCAAGTCAAAGTGTCTAGCGATTCGGGACTCGCATGGACCGTATTCGGCGCTCCAGCCAGTTGCCTCCAACTCCTCGGGCATTTTTAGCGTGAGCTTTAGTATCTTGTCGGCCAGCCCTCGAAACAATGCAAGGGCTCGATGTGGCGGTACCTTTGCGAGTGCCTCGCTGTACTCGAAGTAATCGCGGAACTTGGCGCCCTCGTTTTCTTTGTCTTTCAGTACGTTGGAGACCATGAATCCTTGTTCAAACAACAACGCGCGTAATTGCGCCAACAACTCCGCGTCTTGGCTAAAACGCTCGGTCAAGATGGCACTGGCACCCTCTAGGGCCGCCTTTGCATCAACCACCCCAGGGTTGTCACCGGCATCTGTCGTGAACGCGGCGCAAAGATAGGTTGCGGCGGTAGCTTCAGGTTCTAGCATTGGATTTGCCAACAACTGATCGGCCAACTTTTCTAGACCTGCTTCTTTCGCGATTTCGGCATTGGTTCGGCGTTTGAGCTTGTAGGGTAAATAAAGGTCCTCCAAGCGCTGCTTGGTTTCAGCCAGTTGGATGGTAGATTTCAGGGCTGCCGTCAATTTGCCCTGACTCTCAATTTCTTGGAGTACGCTGTCGCGCCTTGTCTCCAGCTCTTGTAGATATTGCAAGCGCTCGTGTAGCTGGCGCAGTTGAACATCATCTAAACCACCGGTGACCTCTTTACGATAGCGTGCGATGAATGGCACGGTTGAGCCTTCTGAGAGCAGCTTAATTGTGGCGTCAACTTGATTGACGCGCACACTGAGTTCGGCAGCGAGACGCTGGGCAATTGGGGGTAACACGGGTGGGTAGATACCTTAGGTTTGAATGGTGCTGCACTATAGCGATACGTGGTCGCAACGCACAGATTGCGCGATAAAAAAATTTGTTGGTGGGGTCTCTACTGTTTTTGTAGGCGGCGCAGGTGTAAGCCCGCGCGAAGGTAGAACAGCATCGACAAGATGCTGATCACGGGAATCAGAAACAACGCGTAACGCAGGGAGTCGTTGCCATAAGTTGGATCGAACCAATCGCTTAGTATGCCAACGCTCAATGGACCAAGCCCTAGTCCGACAATGTTGGTGATGAAGAGATTGATGGCAGCGGCGACCGAGCGCATCTCCAAGGGTACGTTTGACTGGATTAGAGCAAAACCTGGGCCAACGTAGGCGGTGCCCAAAATCGCCGGTATGGCGTATAACCACATGGTGCTTGAGGCACTCTCCTGGATGAATGCCAAGGCTAGAAACGGCAGAGTGATAAGGGTTGCCAAGGCGACGATC
>JBNMMV010000129.1:0-10858 GCA_051270205.1 Limisphaerales bacterium | reverse complement strand
CAAAATCATATACAGGCCCGCGAAACTCATCCCCGTCAACGCACGAGCCGCAGTCCACACGGACAACAACTGCCACTTATCTAACAACAAAACGGCGACGATTGCGAAGCCCGTGCAGACGGTAAAAACGCGGATATGGCCAACCCGCTGTATGAGCCGTGGGATGAAGAAGCAGCCAACAATGAACCCGACAAAATACGCAGAACCGGTTAGTCCAATTTCAGCTGGAGACCAGCCAATTGACTGCGCGTAAAGCGGGAGCAAAGTCTGTTGAAGACCATGCCCTGCGAGCAATATCGTCAAGGAAAGAAAGACGCTAGAGAGTGAACGTACGGCTGCCTTCATTCGCGGAACACAGGTCATTAATCGGGAGCGCGATTGTTCCCATATTTGCCGCTAATGCAAGCGATTTATTAGGATGATGTAGTCGTTAGCCCATCTCCGGAGTCTGGACGGCTTCGATCTCGTACAGACGGTCCTCTTCGATCTGACTTTCGTGTTCTGCAATAACCCCTTCAACAATACTTGCCTTTTCAAATCGCGCGATGTGAAAGAGTGCTTCACCTTCATTGACCAGCGGTAAATTGCTGACGCAAATCACGATGCCGTCTTCTTCGGCCTTTAGAACAATCTCTTCCGAGCCAAATGGCGCAGAGATCACTCCGAGCGAATCGCCAGCGCTAACCCTTGCGCCAAGCTTGGTAAGCAGTCTAAACATTCCGTCCATGGGTGCTCGAAACCAATTGGTTGAGTGGGCGACATAAGGTTCAGCTCTTACCGTTGCCACACGTTTGCCCGGTAACATATCCAAATTACGCATAACGCTGACAATGCCACGCACGCCAGTGACAATGGAGCGCTCGTTCAATCGCAGCGCCTCCCCGGATTCGTAAGTGATGACCGGAATTCCCAATTTTCCGGCTTCACTGCGTAACGTATGTTCTATCAATCCAGAGTTAATGATAACGGGAATTGAAAAGCCGGTTGCCATTTCTCGCACGCCGGGTTCATCTAACGCGGCGCGAACTTGAGACAAATTGTCTCGATTAACCGCTGCGGTATGCAGGTCAATAATGTGAGTACAGCGCTTAACAATCTCGTTGAAAAATATGTTCGCCACTCGAGAAGCGATAGACCCCTTCTCGCTTCCAGGAAAGCAACGATTGAGATCGCGACGGTCGGGCAGATAGCGCGACTGATGGATGAACCCGAATTGGTTAACGACCGGTACTAACACCAGCGTTCCCCGTAGCCGACTCAGCGTACGAAAACTCCTCAAGCGTCGAATGATCTCGACGCCGTTCAGTTCGTCGCCATGTATGGCCGCGCAAATAAGTAATACTGGACCCGCGAGGCGTCCATGAATCACTTCGACAAAGGTATTCAATGGGGCATTGGTATAAAGGTTAGCGCTGGGAAGATCTAACTGCACCCGCTCACCGGGTGCGATGGTATGGCCAAATATCTCGAACGGCTTTGCTCTGTGTCGTGAACGCGCCCCGCTCGAGGTGCTCACTCAACGTCTCCGCGAGGTTCCGATTGATCTTGATCACCAAGCTCATCGGTCACTAATTCCTTAACTACCGGTCTTCGACGCCGCCGGGTCCGCTGAGGGATCATTGATCGCATAGCCTCTAACTTACCGAAACAGAGTAGTTTGTCCTCGGGCTCTAACACTCGGTCGCTGCGTGGATTGGGAATGACTTTGTTACCCCGGTAGAGCGTGAGGACATTTACATCTAGTTCTCTAAGTTCGGTTTCCTTGATCGTCATTCCTACAAAGTTGGACCCTTCAGGCACATAGATTTCTGTCACACCGTAGCCTTTACTAACAGTCAGACGTTGCCTGAGGTCAATTTCGGGGAAATCCACTTGCGCTGAAATGTAATCTATCACCGCACCAGCAACATCTAGTCCCGTACAACTCTCAATTCCTTCTAATCCTGGCGATGAATTAACTTCCATAACCTGTGGTCCGTTCGCACCTTCTAACATATCGACGCCAGCTACCTGCAAGCCCAATATTTGTGCCGACCGAACAGCCGTTTCGCGATACTCATCAGACAGTTCAACCGCTTCGGCTCTACCACCTCGGTGCACGTTGCTACGGAATTCCTGCCCCTCAGCAGTACGGCGCATTGCTGCAACAACGCGATCCCCGACAACAAAAGCGCGTATGTCTTTACCTTTGCTTTCCGCCACGAACTTTTGAATCAACACATTCTGCTTCTGGCTTTGCAACAATTCGATAATCGACTCCGCCGTCTTCATAGACTCTGCCAGCAGCACGCCGATACCCTGTGTGCCTTCGATGAGCTTAATCACAACCGGCGCGCCACCGACGCGTTCGATGGCTGGAATCACATCTTTCTTGTCTCTGACGAAAGTAGTTCTAGGGATGCCGATGTGATGTCGGCTCAGAACCTGAAGACTTCGAAGCTTGTCTCGGGAATTGGCGATGCCATGGGCTGTATTGGCACAGAACACATCCATCTCTTGAAATTGCCTGACAACGGCCATACCAAAGTAGGTGATCGATGCGCCTATTCTTGGAAGCACTGCATCGTAATCGCTCAGCGCGTCCTGCCGAAAATATAGGTCGGGTACACCGGCCTGTAAATCAATGGCAAATTTAAGCGTATCAAGCACTTTTACGGTATGCCCTCTTTGTAACGCCGCTTCTTTTAAACGGCGCGTGCTGTACGACTTGGGTCCACGTGAGAGAATTGCAAGTTTCATGTTGAGCTTAGCGCTCCTACCGCGCATCATCGAGGTTATATGTGAGTCTATCCTAGAATCACTTATTTAGATTAGGGCAATACGCCAGAATGACAGACCTTTTAACCTTCGGATGGCGTGAATGGGTCGGATTACCAGAACTGGGAATTTCACGGATCAAGGCAAAAGTCGACACAGGTGCCCGAACTTCCTGCCTACACGCATTTAATCTTCGTCCGTTTTCTGAGAGCGGAAATCAATGGGTAGAGTTCAATTTGCATCCTAAGCAGCGTGATCTCGAGACAATTGTGGTGTGCAAAGCACCTGTGCTGGATCAGCGGATCGTCACAGATTCCGGTGGCCACAAAGAGGAACGCTGGGTCATTTCTACGTCATTATCAATTGGGTCTCATCGGTGGCCAATAGAAATGACGCTCACAGCGCGTGACGACATGCGATTTCGCATGTTGCTCGGTCGCAATGCATTGAAAGATCATGCGCTCGTTGACTCGTCTCGATCTTACGTCGTGGGAAAGAAGCGCCAAAAAAAGTCTGACGACGAGTCTGAGTGAGGCAATCAGGTTGGAACCTTTCCTTGAATTTCTAAACAGACCTTTGGTCACTTTTACAGATCAGATTATTACTGTCGGGCAACTACTGATCGTACCAATTGTCGTTACCATCGGCTTCTTGTTAGTACGCTGGCTCGGTCGAGTAATCGCTGCACGGCTAGCCACCAAAGGCGTCAACGCAGATGTAATACAACTCATATCACGTGCTTTTTACGTGATTGGTATCGCCGTGCTAGCCATTACAACACTTGATCTACTCAACGTCCCTTTGACTGCCTTTGCATTCATTTCAGGCGCCGTCGCGATTGGTGTTGGTTTTGGTGCACAGAATATCATTAACAATTTCATCAGTGGTTGGATACTGATGTGGGAACGCCCTATCCGAATCGATGACTTTGTGGAAATAGGGGACACTAGCGGAACGATCGAACGTATCAACACTCGTTCAACCAGAATAAGACGAGTTGATGGCGTTCATCTACTGGTGCCAAACAGCTATCTGTTAGAGAACATTGTCGTCAATTGGACATTGGTCGATAGCTTAGCCCGCTCAATCGTGAGGGTTGGTGTCGCGTATGGTTCGCCCGTTGAAAAAGTCGCAGCACTCATTGAGCAGGCAGTCAGAGAACAAGAAGAGGTGCTCGAAGATCCAGAACCAACGGTGATATTCGAGGACTTTGGCGACAGCTCTTTAATTTTTGATACATATTACTGGATACACGCGACGGGTGACCGGAGTTTGCGAGGTATTCGGAGTAAAGTCCGCTTTAGAGTTGCTGAGCTGTTTAAAGAAAACGACATCGTTATCGCCTTTCCTCAACGCGATGTCCATATCGATGGCAGTCTCCGGCTAGAAAACGCCGATGGATCAAAACCAACGTTTGATTCGAAATAATGCTGCAACGCTCACCCCAAAAACCAACATTGCACCGCTAACAATCCAAAAGGCATCGGCACTTTCAGTTCCCGGCAAACCAGCGACGTTCATACCCAAAAGCCCGGTGATGAATGTGATGGGAAGAAAAATCGCTGCGACAATCGATAGCACAAACATTCGGGAATTTTGTTCGAGAGCAATTCGATTAAGCAGTTCCTCCTGTATCACGAGCGCCCGCTCGCGAACGAGATCAAGGTCCTCTACATACCGGGTGATTCGATCAGATTGTTCGCGGATGCTATAGCTCTGGCCCTCTCCCAATATCTCATTCGCCTGCCGATGCAGCGCTTCGAGCGCATCGCGTTGTGGAGCAAGAAACCTCCTCACTACAGCCGTCTGACGCCGCAGCGCGTTGACCTTGCGACGAAGCTCATTTACATCGCCCGATTCAACGGACTCTTCGTACGTGAGCGCTTGGTCCTCTATCGTATCTACAAAATCGGATATTCGATCGGCAAGCCGCTCAACTATTGCAACGACAAGACTTGGAATGTCGCGAGGTCCTTGTCCACGCTCGATTAACTCTCGGACATCTTGAACCGAGGACAGTCGGCGTTGACGCACGCTGATCAAACGGCCCGGTTCGATCCATAGCCGCAAGGACACCATATCTTCGGGTTCTGCCCCAGGATTTGAGTTAACACCTCGCAAGACAACTAATACACCATTCGAAAACGCGACAGTGCGAGGCCGCGTATCTTGCCGAATCAGGCTATCTATGACGTGGTATTCAAGCCCGTGTTTCTCCAACCAATCAGCGGCTGAAGGTGAAGAGTAATCAATATGCAACCAGTGTGCTTCTGTGGGCAATGCACCTGTATGGATGACAGGTGCATTGCCACCTGCAGAAAGTGATAAACCAAACACGTAACATGGATCGTCCAATCGCTACCTCTTATTCTCGCATTAGCTTTCGCCTCGAAAGGCACGGATAACTATATACCGTTGCAACAGCTTTGGAATCTATTGGTTCTACGACGGGTACCGACAGTTTAAAATTCGGATGGGTCAATGGCGGACCAACTTCTCACTTAATGGGCTGTTACCACATCCCAGGTCGCGAATGATCTAAGCCGAAATAGCTTGAAAAACCTCCGACACAGAGAATGTCGGTGAAGATTGAACAGGTTGTAGACAGCGGCATGGCTTTCTAGAAATCGCTGCGCCTGCTTGATTGATTTGAAGCGACGCATGCCTCGTTCCCGGACGCAGGTGGGTTGATGAGAAAGTTCTGCTCGGTTGTTGGCATATTGTTCTGTGTTGTGTCTCGTCTCAGGAATCAATGTGTTGCGTCGACTGGTTGAATCCGCAACCCGAAGCAGTCATTGGTGAACACAGCGGACCCGGTCGATATCTGAGACCTTTGTACGCCGATCCAGCCTATTGACTGATAGC
Source organism: Limisphaerales bacterium (assembly GCA_051270205.1). Taxonomy (GTDB): domain Bacteria; phylum Pseudomonadota; class Gammaproteobacteria; order Pseudomonadales; family Azotimanducaceae; genus UBA4421. The sequence goes on along the minus strand of JBNMMV010000129.1, from coordinate 5,236 downwards.
CTGCCGATGCTGCTTGTGGCAATGTGATCACTTACTAATACGATTTGACTCTATGGCTGACTTACCAATCAGTGACGCTTCTGGCGAACAGATCTCGCTTTCCGCTACCAATGTTACCTCGCTTCAATCTCAGCTATCAGGAGACGTGCTGTTGGTTGGAACCGCTGAGTACGAAATGGCAAGGACCGTATGGAATGCGATGGTCGACCAGCGTCCAGGGTTAATCGCCCGCTGTTTGAATACCGCCGATGTTGTTGCCGCAGTTCAATTTGCGCGGACGCATGACCTTCTGGTTTCGGTCAAAAGCGGTGGTCACAACATCGCAGGAAAGTCTGTTACTACCGATAGTTTCACCATCGACTTATCACAGATGAAGGGAATCGAGGTTGATGCGGAGCAGAGGACTGCCAAATGTCAGTCTGGTCTGAAGCTAGGTGAGCTCGACGCAGGAACCCAAGCATTTGGTCTTGCTACGGTTCAGGGGATAGCGACGGATACAGGTATGGCAGGGGTAGTAATCGGCGGAGGGTACGGCTGGCTGGCTGGTAAGTACGGGATGACTTGCGACAACCTCGTGTCGGCTGAGCTGGTTCTCGCAGATGGCAACGTCGTGACAGCAAGTACCGAAGAGAATGAAGATCTGTTTTGGGGCATACGTGGTGGCGGCGGAAATTTTGGGATCGTGACCTCCTTCGAATTCCGGCTACATCCTGTAACTATGGTTTTGGGTGGGATGATCATCCATCCTCGATCCGAAGCACAGAATTTTCTGAGGTTTTTCCGGGACTACGCGAATAGTGCGCCGGACGAACTTACGATGGTCGCACTTCTACTTCACACTCCAGATGGTGTTCCAGCGGTCGCTGCAGCCGTGTGCTGTTGCGGGCCGGCGGATCAAGCAAAAGAAACCCTGCGGCCGTTGAAGGAGTTTGGATCGCCACTCGCGGATTCAATTGCGCCTGTACCGTACGTTGAGCAGCAAGCGCTTCTAGACGATGCTTGGCCACCGGGTGATAGCTACTATTGGAAAACCAGCCTTGTGTCGACTCTGAGTGACGCAGCAATCGATGTGTTGATTGAGCAAGCCGCAAAAGCACCGAATCCTATGTCGGCAATAGCACTCCAACAATTGCATGGTGTCGCAACACGTGTCTCGTCCACTGACACCGCCTTCGCTCACCGGTTTGACCATTACAACTTCATTCCGATGGCGCGATGGAACGATCCTGCTGATGCCGACAGAAATGTCGAGTGGGCGCGTGAAGTATGGCAGGCGATGCAGCCGCACTCTGATGAAGCCGTCTATGGCAATGATCTAGGCGATGAAGGTGACGACCGCCTTCGAGCTGCGTATGGGATTAACTACGAGCGATTAGTCCGGCTCAAGAAACAATATGATCCCGGAAACCTGTTCAGGCTGAATCAAAACATCAAACCCGGCGTTTGAAAAGAATAAACCAGAATCGCGTGCGGTGAAACGAAGCCGCTCACAGCAGGAGATTGCAGCTTGAGTATTCAGGATTGGGGAGCGTTGGGTGAGATCGTTGGCGGGATCGGAGTCGTTGTGACGCTCATATACCTGGCCATCCAGATTCGTGAGAACTCTCGCCAGATGCGCGTGAATTCGCTAATTTCGATCAATCAGTTGATCAACGAAGGGTGGGACCCTATCTACAGCAACGACCGCAACATTCGGGTGTGGAACACGGGTTTGCGATCACCTACAGACCTGGAAGAAGAAGATTTAGCGCTCTTCCATCTGTTCATGACACGGCTCATCAACGTGCTCTCCACCTCCTTCTCCCAACACCGGCATAACGTATTACCTACCGATGAATTCCGGAAGTACGCGATACGAGCCAACTCGCTACTGTTGTCGCCGGGAGGTGAGCACTGGCTTTCAGCAGGTGGGACCGAGATTCTCACCAATGACGCACGCGAAGCGTTCGCGAAGTACGGTACTGTTCGTTTGTCAGGATTCTCTACCAGGCAAGAAGTGAACTAGAACACCTAGTCTTCTGCTGCCTAAGAATTTTGATTCGATAGGAAACAAAGCTGCCGACCCATTTATCCCTTAGCAAGCTCAGATTAGCTCGTGCAGGCGATTCAGGCTGGGGCTAGCCAACCTGCCTAATCTGAGGGTAGTCTAGAGTATGCATGGACTATCGTGTCTGCCGACTGGATGAATCAAACTGGAGGAAACTATGGAAATCCAAGGATATTGTGACGAACGTTTTGGCAAAGTACGTGATGCGTTCGCAGAGAATTTCAGTGAGCGGGCTGACATAGGCGCGTGTTTTGCTGCCACCTTAGAAGGTGAGTTTGTGGTTGATCTATGGGGAGGACATCAAGACGCAGAACGCCAACGGCCGTGGCAGGAAGATACGATTATCAATGTGTATTCCTCCACTAAAACCATGACTTTTATCTGCGCGCTCATGTTGGCTGACCGTGGCCAACTTGATCTTGATGCGCCAGTGGCTAACTACTGGCCCGAATTTTCGGCTAACGGCAAAGAAAATGTATTGGTCAAACATATCTTAAGCCACTCGGCAGGCTTGCCTGGCTTTAGTCGCGTACTCACTGCGGATGAACTGTACGACTGGGATTTGTGTTGCGCTGACTTGGCAGCACAAGCGAGTTGGTGGGAAGCGGGTACGCAAAGTGGCTACCACGCCATTACTCAAGGCTATCTCGTCGGCGAGGTGGTACGTCGCGTCACGGGGCAGACCATTGGCCAGTACTTCAAAGCTGAAGTGGCGGACAAGGTCAGTGCCGACTTCCATATCGGGGTGGATCCTAAAGATTTCGGACGCGTCGCAGATTTGGTACCGGCGGCAGAGACTGCCCCGATTCTTGAGATGGATCCAGAATCGATTCCGGGGCGAGTGTTTGCGGGATTGGATATTTCGCCAGGAACCACCGGTTCAGCGGGGTGGCGGCAAGCGGAAATCCCCGCGGCTAATGGTCACGGAAATGCTCGCTCGATCGTGCGCGCACAGACAGCGATGGCGAATGGTGGCAGCGCTTTTGGGATTAAACTGCTATCGGGTGTGGGGTGTGCGAAAGCGTTAGAGCTGCAGACGGAAGGTCCAGATCTGGTACTTGGTTTAGTCGTTAAATATGCCTTGGGTTACGGTTTGCCGACGGCGGATATCCCAATTAGTCCAAATGCCAATACCTTGTTTTGGGGTGGGGCAGGCGGCTCCACCGTAGTGGTCGACACCGAGGCGCGAGCTTGTTTCTCCTATGTCATGAATCAGATGGACAACTTCATCATTGGCGGTCCACGCGGTCAAGCTTTGGCAAGTGCCATGTACGACTCGCTTGCGGAGTTGTCTTAGGTATCCGCAGCGGTCGAAACGGCCTCTTAGAGATGGTCGAATGACCGAAAGTGGCAGAAGCTGCCGGTCGCACACGACCGTCTGCCAGCAATTACCAGCGACGGACCAAATCCTCGTGTTGCACTACACACGCGCTTGTCTGCAAATGCGCGCCGATTCAACCGGTCAACGCAACACCTCGCTCAAACCAAGAGTGCGTGGACTTGTCAGCAGGGGAGGCCAACGAAGCGTGGTTAAGACTTTGCGTATCTCTTCCCCTAATCAACCTCCGCATTTCTACCGGCTTTGGAAGATGTTGAGTGTTCGCAACCAGGACAAGCGCCCGCAGCGTAGATTGCTCGTTTCTTGTCGCTCCTCTGGACAACCTTTACAAGGTGTTGCATCGACCGATTGAGCTCACATCACAAAGCAGCCGTCCATCACCCCTACCTGATCGGCGGCTTTCGGCCCAGGAGCAGGCCTCAGTCTTGGATTGAGCCGGAGACTATCTGCGCATCACCAATCAGAAATTGTTGTTCAAGGAACATCTGGAAGGCTTTTTCATAGCTGCCTTTAAACAATTCCCAAGACTCTCGTAGGGCCTGTCGCTGCCCAATATTTTGCATTATCCAAATTTGTTCGTTCCAACTCCAATCTGGTAAAAGACCTTGCATCCTGAGTTGATAAACGTGATTCCAAAGGGCTAACGCTCGGCGCTCAAACAAGAACAAACGTTGTTGATCCACTTCGTCGAGCTCGTCGACTGAGTCACCACCTTTTACCCAAACTTCTGCAAACGCACGATTCTCGATTACTGGCAGTACGATTTCATAGTCCCTTCCGAGCCGCTCACTGGCTGCGTTCATTTGCAGAGCTTTCGTGTTTTGACGTATCTGAATGGTTAGATAGATCAACGTAATGACCACGGCAATAGCGCCTACAAACTCCCCATAATTTCCTAATAATTGCGCGAACGACTGATGGTCCATTAATCCCTCCTCCACAAGTTTAGAGCAGAGGTTAACCTAGATTAGACCGTAGATGAATGTCTGTTAGGTAGTCTTGCACCGGTTTGATGGACCATTTTAAAGATCCTGCTGACTAACTCATGAACGATCTTAGGTGCATGCTTCGGACGGCTAGATCGCCTGGCGTCGTAAGTGTCTATTAATATTATCGATATTGTCCTGAGCTGCTTCGCTCTGGGGATGGACCCTCAACACGCCTTCAAAGGCTGTAATCGCCTCAACGTATTGGCCGAGCGCTAGGTGAACAAGACCCAGTCCAGAAAGCGCACCAAAATGCCTGGGTTCCAATTCTAATGTGCGCAGAATGTCACTGTGCGATGCTGCATAGTCACCGACGAGGTAATAAAGCGTCGCGCGTTTGTTCCAGGCTTCAGCAAAATCTGGCACCTCCTCAGTCAGCTCGGTGAGGATGTTCAAGGCCAAGCGTGGATCATGATTCATTGCCGTAACACCTGCGGCGAGGCGCGCTTCGATGCCGTCGTCTTCATGCTGCAGCCAGATTTCCCAAATCTGTTGTTCGACTTCGGCTGACACTCGCTCGTGCTCAACCTGGGCGATGATTACAAAAAGCTCGTTGAGTCGCGTGTCATTCTGATCAGCAACCGCTCCGCCGGCTGATAGTAGCAATGTTGCACAAATGGCAATTGGTAACGTACCGACGACTCTCATGAGCAAATCCTAACGACATGGCCTAACGTTGAGGATACTCTTTTTTAACAGGTCCATTCACCGACTTTGGTGAGTATCTAATAGCGAAAATGTCTGCTTTCACGGTGTGGATTCAACCGGTCGACGCAACACAATGGTTAAACCGGTCTGCCGAGGTTTCGTAATCTAACGTCTTTCTTGGTCTTTCGTTCAGCTTACAAGCTACTCGATCCAGCT
>JBNMMV010000128.1:0-10874 GCA_051270205.1 Limisphaerales bacterium | reverse complement strand
TTTAAAGAAGCTATGGAGGAGGGGTTTGGCGTCTATCAGGCTCAAACCCTTGCCAATGCACGTATCATTGCTGACGGCTTTTTAAGCCGAGGCTACGATGTCGTTTCTGGCGGCACTGACAATCATCTATTTCTGCTTGATCTCATAAGCCATGATATGACCGGTAAAGATGCAGACGCCGCATTAGGGCGAGCCAACATTACAGTCAACAAGAATGCGGTGCCGAATGACCCTCGATCACCCTTCGTGACCAGTGGATTGCGAATCGGATCACCTGCCGTCACTCGTCGCGGATTTAAGGAGGAAGAGTGCCAGGCCCTGACAGGTTGGATGTGTGACATTTTGGATGACATCGAAAATGACAACATGATTGGTACTGTGCAAGAGCGAGTGAAAGCATTATGCAAGCAATTTCCAGTCTACGGCCCAGTCTAAGGTTAAGCAGTGCATTGCCCTTTCTGTAGCGCCGATGACACCAAAGTCATAGATTCGCGCTTGGTTGCGGAAGGCGACGCCGTGCGTAGGCGTCGTGAGTGCCAGACTTGTGGCGAACGTTACACTACGTTTGAAACTGCAGAGTTGGTTATGCCGCGTATCATTAAGCGCGACGGCAGCCGCGAACCCTATGACGAAGAAAAGCTGAAGTTTGGCTTAGTTAAGGCGCTAGAAAAAAGACCGGTTAGTGTAGATCAAATAGAAGCTGCCTTGACTCATATCAAGCATCGTTTGCGCGAAACCGGTGAGCGAGAGTTGCCCGCCCGACAGATTGGTGAAGAAGTGATGCGTGAACTGCGCAATCTTGATCCGGTGGCCTATGTCAGATTTGCCTCTGTCTATCGAGACTTCCAAGATGTCAGCGAATTTGCAGATGAAATTCAAAAACTGAGTGGGCCTTAGTTTGCACGCGTCCGATCTCCTATTGCTCAAGGCGGCGACAGAACTGGCAGAGCAAGGGCGCTTTACCTGCGCGCCGAATCCTACTGTGGGCTGCATTATCGTTCGCCAGGGTGAGTTGATTGGCCGGGGCTATCACGCCGTGCGAGGAGAAGGTCATGCAGAAGTACAGGCTATAAAAGATGCCGGTGGGGATGTTAGTGGAGCCACCGTATATGTCAGTTTGGAACCGTGTGCCTTTGAAGGACGTACACCCGCCTGTGCACAAACCTTAATCGAAGCAAAAGTTGCCCGCGTTGTGATTGCCCTGACAGACCCCCACCCAAGGGTTGCCGGGCTTGGGGCGAAGATGTTGGTAGAGGCAGGTATTGAGGTCGAGCAGGTTGAACTGCCTGAAGCCCAAGCGGCGATTCGAGGTTATGCCAGTCGGATTGTCAGGCAACGTCCGTGGGTTACAGTAAAAACTGCCAGTAGTCTTGATGGCTCAGTGGCGTTGGCCAATGGCGAGAGCCAGTGGATCACCGGGCCACAAGCCAGAGCAGATGTTCAGCGTCTACGTGCTCGTAGTGACGCCATCGTTACTGGGGTCGGTACGGTAATCGAGGATAACCCTCGACTCACGGTAAGATTAGACAGCAATGAAGACTGCATGCAGCCGTTACGGGTAGTGTTAGACAGTCATGGCCGAACGCCGCCTGGTGCGACCCTCATGACCGATGAATTTGCCACACTCATCGTGCACGAGCCCTCGGCGCCATTTAATCAAAGCGGCCGAGCGGTTACTGAGCTCGCAATTTCTCCTTCAAATATTACAGCGGTATTGACCCACCTGGCCGATCAGGGTTGTAACGAGGTGCTGGTAGAGGCCGGACCCAAAGTGGTGGGTAGTTTTGCCAAAGCGGCTTTGTGGGATGAATGGATCGCCTACATCGCACCAAAATTTCTCGGCTCGGACAGTTTGCATGTAGCAGACTTTAAACTTGAAGCGTTGGCGAATGCTCAAGCTGCTAAACTAATTGATGTCACGCCCATAGGTGACGACCTTCGACTAACCATGGTGCCCCAATATGTCTAAACCCAGTATTTGGGCTCGCCGCAAAGCCCGCCGAGCGCTCGTACAGGCCATCTATCAATGGCAGCTGTCTGGAAACTCCGTTACTTCTATTAGAAAGGACTTCCACGATGGCGATGCGCTCAAGAAGGCGGATAAAGAGTTTTTCGATGAACTGTTAGGATTAGTCGTGAGTCGAGTAAGCGAGTTGGACGAAAGTTTTGTCGGTAAGCTTGACCGTGAAATTGACAAACTTGGCCATGTTGAACGGGCTATTTTACGCCTGGCTACAGTCGAGTTTGGACACCGCATAGACGTACCCTACCTTGTCGTCATTGATGAATACGTTGAGTTGGCGAAGACATTTGGTGCTCAAGACAGTTACAAATATATTAATGGCGTGCTAGATGCCTTGGCGGCTGAGCTCCGTCCAGTTGAGGTGGAGTCTCGTGGATGAGTTTGCCCTAATTCGGCAAATTATAGATGGTCTGGGTAGTGTCACCTCTCGTTCGAATGTGATTGTAGGACCAGGCGACGATGCCGCAGTGCTGAGACCTCGACAAGATTGGGACAGCGTTGCCTCAATAGACACACAAATAGTAGACCGACACTTTCCCCGCCAAGCACCGGCCGATTTGATTGGCTATAGAGCCATGATGGCAGCAATATCCGATCTTGCTGCTATGGCAGCCGACCCTAATTATGTATTAATTGCCTTGGCGTTGCCTGATTCTAAGTTGTGTAATTCGGAGTGGGTGGGACGCCTTGTTAAAGGTATTAAGGAGGCCGCTGAAACCTCAGGTGTGGTTGTGGCTGGAGGAAATTTGGGTCGTGGTGAGCTTGCGCTGACCATAAGTGTCCATGGTGAGGTCCCGGCTAACGCTGCGATATTGCGAAGTGGCGCCAAACCGGGTGACATATTACAAGTCAGTGGTGCACTGGGTGGTGCAGCAGCCTGTGTGCGCCTTGATCAACTCACTGTGCATGAAACTCTCAGTGAACTGCAGCAGTGCTACTTCCGTCCTAGGGCGCGGCTCGACTTGGTGGAAGTTGTCCGAAATGGCGCAAATGCCGCCATTGATGTGTCCGATGGATTACTTCAAGACCTGGGTCACATGCTCAGCGCCAGCAATTGCGGCGCAGAGCTGGTTGCCGACAGTATTCCGGTGGCGCTGGGAGCAAGCCGGCAAGACGCGCTGACCGGTGGTGATGACTATCAATTGTTGGTATCCGCTACTGAATTACTAGAAGGGTTCAAACAAATTGGCAAAGCCGTGTCGGACGCGGGTTTGTGGCTAGATGGTAAACCGGTGCAAGCTCAAGGGTTTGATCATTTCCGTGAACAGTAGTCCCCTCAACCCATTTCACCCTGCGGTCCTGTGGGGGTCGGTCTTTGGCATTGGATTTGCCCCTCGCGCACCAGGCACCTTTGGTTCGTTGGCTGCACTGCTTATTTGGTGGTTCTTCCTTTCGCACCTGTTATGGCAGGTGCAGATCGGCATTGTGGGGCTCTACTTCTTTGCGAGCTGGTGGAGTGCTGCCGCCATAAGCCGGATCTACAACACTCAAGATGCCCAACAGATTGTCTCTGATGAAGTGGCAGGTATGTGGCTCGCTCTGATTTGGGTGCCTCGATTGTGGTTTCTGGGGATCATTATATTTGTGCTCTTCCGCTTGCTCGACATCCTCAAACCGGGTCCAATTGGCTGGTTAGATCGCAATGTGCACGGTGGCCTAGGGGTCATGTTGGACGATCTACTAGCCGGGGCTGTATTGGCAGCTGCGGTGTTAGTCGCAAGCTTGTTGGGGCTTTTTGAGATCTTTGTGTGATAGATCGCACAACTTTTGGGTGTGGCTAACTCGCCACCTTGCTCAGATAGGTAAACTATAGAAGGACAACTTGAAACGGATTGCCAGTCTTATGCTTGTAATACAACGATCGCTGCTAGCTTTAGCGCTTTCTTTAATTCTTCTTCAATCGCATGCCAGTGCACCGGTGGATGTCATCGCCTTGTATAAAGACCGAGCAGTGGTACGCCACGATGGTGACCAAGCGATGTTGAAGGTAGGAGAAACTTCAAAGTTTGGCGTAACGTTGCTCAGCGCCGACCCGCATACAGCCAAAATCCGATTTGAAGAACGTCTTTATGAGTTGAAGATTAACAACAAAGTAAGCACTCGATTCAAAACACCAAGTGTGCGTACCGTGCGGCTTAACGAAGATTCGCTGGGTCAGTATCGATCGCGTGGCAGCATAAACAAACAATACGTATCGTTTTTAGTTGATACCGGTGCGTCAGCCGTTGCGTTAAGCCAGCGTCAAGCCGACCAGCTAGGCATAGATTATAGTCAATCGCGAACAGGTGCGGTGCAAACAGCCCAAGGTGTCGCCGATGCATTTTTTCTTAAACTCGACAATGTGACCCTCGGTGGTATTACCGTGCGCGGCGTCAATGCAATGGTAATCAGTGGCGAATATCCGACTGAGGTATTGCTCGGCATGTCATTTTTGAACAAAGTGAAGATGCAGAATGAAGGTGGCGTGCTGGTACTCACAGCCCGCTCCTGACTGGAAAAGAGGCCGCTAGCGGCTCCCAGTCAATGACTACGGTCTACTACCATTCGGGCGAGTTGTTGCAGCGAATGGGTTTCTAACCGAGTACGTTCCAACAACGCGATTGACTCATTGACCAATGTCTCTGCCAACGCGGTTGCTTGGCCGAGCCCCATGAGCTTTGGAAAAGTGTTCTTTTGCAATGCTTCATCTGAACCGGCAGGTTTACCTAGCTCTTCGGTGGATTGGGTAACCTCCAGGACGTCATCCATCACTTGAAAAGCAAGGCCTATGCGGTCGCCGTATTCGGTTAGCAGGGCGAACTGTTCTGGACTGACATTGCCGTCACTACTCAGCGCGCCGAGTTGAACGGACACACGGATCAACGCGCCGGTTTTTGCACTATGTAGGTTTTGCAGTTCAGCCAAGCCGAGTTCCCGACCCTCGGCCTCTATGTCTAAACACTGCCCGCCAGACATGCCAGTCCAACCGGCAGCAGAGGCGAGGAGTTCTATCATTTTCAAACGCACTTCATGGCTTTGACCACCGCTGCCTGCAACGGTCTCAAAGGCCAATGAATGTAGACTGTCTCCAGCCAGAATTGCATTGGCTTCGCCGTACTTAATATGGGTTGCTGGTAGACCATGACGAAGTTCGTCATTGTCCATTGCAGGTAGGTCATCGTGGATGAGCGAGTAGGCGTGAATGAATTCCACCGCGCATGCTGCTGGCAGTGCGGCCTCCAAGGACTGACCACAGGCTTGGCTTGTGGCGCAGACCAACATAGGCCGCAGGCGCTTACCTCCGCCTAGGACACTGTGTCGCATGGCCTCAACCATGGGTTGTGCAATGTCGGAGGATTGAGGCAGGTTCTGATCTAGGGTGCGCTCTATCTCACGTTTTAAAGCTTCCAGCTCAGGCGTCATCGTTGGACGATGTGCTGTCTAACGGCACCAATTCGCCATCATCTGTGAGGGCTTGTACCTTTAGTTCGGCATTTTTAAGTTCGTTTTGGCATTGGCGTGCGAGCTTTACACCGCGCTCGAATGCCTTGAGAGACTCATCTAGCGAGAGATCGCCACTCTCCATTTTCGAAACCAAAGATTCCAACTCTTCCAACGCTGTTTCAAAATTAACGACATTGTCTTGAGTAGTATCCTGGGAATTGTCCTGCTTACTTTTGTCGCTCACTGCTTCCTCGCCTTGTTTCCTGCCACGCGCTTGTTAAAAAAACCGTCAAAATTTTGACGCGATTCAGACTTAGAACGGTAGCAAGCCTCGCGGGACCATGGAAGCCCCCAATCTGCTTGAGAGGACAGGTAGGGAGTCCTCAGACAGCGATCTGATAAAGCATCTCAATAGGCCAAGTAAGCCGAGTTACTGGCGAACACGAAATATATGAATTCTTAGCTAGACTAAGAACAGCAAAGCCTTATAGGACGAACATTAGATGGACCTGACAACCCGCATTGGACTGGTCAGTAACTCGACGCCTGCCGGTAAAGCCCGTAACCGCCGTGTTGAAGTATTAAAACAAGAATTCCCCGCGCTCTATGAAAACGTCTGTCAGGAATTGATTCAACGGTTTGAGTTGTCCCCCGAAGAAATCTTCTAGATCTTCTAGATCTGCCAAATGTAAATCATCACGCTTCAGTCTTGTCGGTGGTGTTTTAGACACGTACCCTTCGCAGGTTGGGATAAAAAAATAGAAGAATATGATGGCTGCCAAAAAAATGGATGCCGAAGAAAAGCGACGCATGGCGCGCGCTTTTACTGACGTGCTACCTGCGCCAGAAGACACCGACTCAGAAGGATAATAATAATGCGGTCTATGAATCGAGTTCTGGTTTGCTTAGGTGCAATGTTTGCGCTCACTACGTTGGTCCCAGATGCGCATGCTTTTGTTGACGACTTCGCGAAGAATCGTGAGGTTCTAGGTGCCAGCATTTCTCCTACCGGCGAATACTTAGCTGTAATTAAAGAAGAAGACGGGGAGCGGGTGCTAGCAACGTTTTCCTATCCGCAGATGGAACTGTTGGATGTGGTCAACTTCAAGGGCAAGAGTGAAGTAGGTCGGGTTTGGTGGGCTAACAATGACCGTCTCCTCATCCGCATAAATATTGATTTTGATCGCAGAGAGGAAGACAGCTCTTACGGTGAACTTTATGCCGTTAATGTCGATGGTACCAAAGGCAAATATCTCTATGGCTTTCGCGCCGATGGCATGACAGACAAACGCTCACGGGTACAAACCGTGAGGCGGAATCTTGCGTCAGCAAGCCCGGAACATATGCGCTGGCAGGATCCTCGCAACGTCTTAGTGACTTTTAACCAGTTCAATCGCGGTTTCAAGAGTGGTACGTCGGCTGCACTGCTGGATATCTACACGGGTCGATTAACTCAGAAGGTGCTAGCGCCGACTGCTAATGCCGACATGGTCGCAGACAACAATGGCGACATTCGATTCAGTTTTTACTTAGACGATGATCAAGTCACCATCATTCACTACCTGAACCCTGAGACAGGTGACTGGGAAGAATTTTCCCGGGCTGAATTTGGCGAGGTACAAATCGTCCCGGTGGCCATGCACGATGATGGACGGGTGTATGTCTCCAAATCGGTAAACGAGGGGCCGGAAGGTTTGTACCTTATGGACCCAAAGACACAAAAAACTGAGTTGGTGTTTCAAGACGATGTCGTCGATTTTTCTGACATGCTACGAGATTGGCAGGGTCGGGTTTATGGGGTCAGTGCTGATCCTGATTTTCCGCAATTTGAATTCACCGACGAAAGCCATCCCAGTGCCCAACTGACCATGGGGCTGATGAATGTTTTTAAGGATGGCGTACCTGAGGTTGTGGCGACAACACATGATTACCGGTTGTCGATTGTTGCTGTAACACAAGACACACGATCGCCAGAGCTATTTCTCTACGACAGCGACACACAACAGCTGAAGAGTCTGTTTGATTCATTTCCTTGGATAGATGACGACAAGTTGTCACCCATGGAACCAATCAAAGTCACGGCTCGCGACGGAGTGGAGCTGTATGGTTATCTGACTGTCCCAAAGGGTCACAAGGCCAAAGATCTGCCGCTAGTGGTTGTCCCGCACGGCGGTCCACACGGGCCCAGAGACCTTTGGGGTTTTCAGTGGTTTGAAGGTTTCTTACCCGCTAACGGTTACGCTATATTGCAGATCAACTTCCGAGGATCGGGTGGATACGGTCAGGCTTTTGAGAACATGGGCTACGAAGAGTGGGATGGCAAGATGATGGACGACATTGTCGATGCCACCCGTTGGGCGATAGATGAGGGTATTGCCGACCCAGAGCGTCTTTGTGTGTTTGGCTGGAGCTTTGGTGGTTATTCTGCAGCCATGACCATTGTCCGTGAGCCTGACCTGTTTAAGTGTTCTGTTGCAGGTGCCGGAGTATACGATAACAAAATCCAATTCGACTCGGATTTTGGTGAAGGCACACGTTGGGGCCGCAAATACCTGGCCAAGGTTATAGGCGACCGTGAAGCGCTAGACCGTGCGTCACCCAAATACCATGTCGATAAAATTAAGACGCCCCTGCTCTTAATCCACGGTGATGCTGACGCCCGGGTACCTATTGAGCATGCCTATGAAATGCAAAAAGCCTATCGCCGTGCTGGCAAGCCTGAACCCCGTTTGATCAAGCTAAAGAACGAAGCGCACACCCCGCGAAAGGAAGAGAATAAGTACCTATACCAGCAAGCGACCATCGACTTCATCGAAAAGCATATAGGTCCCGGCCTACTGCCCAAGTAGTGGGATAGGAAAACCTGGCACAGAACGTAGAAAGGAAAACCGGGGACAGAACGTAGAAAGGAAAACCGGGGACAGAACGCAGTTCTGTCCCCTAGAGCCTATCCTGTTTACACCCCAGGATTTCCTTGCCCGGTTGGCGGCGCTGGTACCGAGACCCAGGGACAATCTGATTCGATATCATGGGGTCTTTGCGCCCAACTCATCGTTCAGGAAAGCAGACCTGGGCGGAGCGGCTCAAGTTTTCGATATTGATATTTCAGTGTGTCCGCTGTGCAGCGGCGCTTATCTCCCTACGCCAACAGAAAACAGTATGGGGCATTTGCCCTTCAGAACGTCAGCCTGCGTGCTGAGCTCTGGCGCGCCCTGCAATAGTGCGCCATTGAACGGTTATGGTCGCGCATAGTGCATGCTCGCGACTCGACTGGGTCGATTCCAGCACACTCCACGTACCCCGCCGCCCATCCAAACAGCAGGTAAAGGCTCCAACAGCCGTGTTCTACGTGGCTGGCATAGATCGTGCATTGAACACTTCAAAGGTTCGTTGCAAATAGCAAGCCTGTAAACCAGATGGAGAAATATATTGAGCTTTAAATACAGTAAGCCACTATTAGGAGGCTTGTTGACCGCAATGGCGCTTACGCTTTCCAGTGGTGCGATCGCGGCCGCTAAAGTAGAAATAGATGATACGCGTTGGGTCAGCGTTGGTGCAGGGATGCGAACGTCCTTTTCATCCGTTGAAGATGGCGCACCTGACGGGGATGACCGGTCGAGTGATTTTTCTGTGGACAGCATGCGGCTCTACATTGCAGGGCAGGCCCATGAAAAAATCAAGTTCACTTTTAACACCGAGTGTATTGCCTGTGGCGAGTCGAACTCGAAGATATTTGTGCTGGATGCCATTGCTCAGTTCGAACTAAGTGAAGCGTTTAATATCTGGATGGGTCGAATGCTCACGCCAGCAGACCGAATAGAAATGAATGGCCCGTACTACGGCCTTACCTGGAATCAGTATACGACGCCGTTACTGCCTTCTGACCAGAACCCTTTTACTGCCGTGGCAGGGCGTTATGGTCGTGATGACGGTGTTACCGTGTGGGGCCAGGTTGACAAGTTCCAGTACGCGGTTGGTGTTTTTGATGGGTATAACGGAGCTTCGAATCAATCTGATGATTTGCTGATATCGGGTCGTTTTGCCTATAACTTCCTCAATGACGAAGGAAATCCTGCGTACTACACCAGCAGCACCTATTTTGGTGGTGCGGGTGACGTATTCACTGTTGCGGGGTTCTTTCAGTCCCAATCTGACGGTGCAGGTACCGGCTTAGAACCAGCGGACTTTATGGCATATGGCGTTGATGTACTTTTCGAGAAGGTGCTGGGGGACGACGGCGGCGTCCTAACGCTGGAAGGTGAGTACAAAATGTTCGACGTGGATCTGACCAGCACAATGGTTGCCGATCCGAGTTGTTTTTGTCTATTCGATGGCGATACATATTTTGTCGCAGCAGCGTATCTATTTCCCACTGAAGTCGGCTTCGGCAAATTCCAACCCTATGTTCGCTATACGTCGAATGAACCGGACGATTTTTTTGCCGACAGCGATCTGTTCGAAGTAGGCGTCAACTACATTATTTCCGGGCATAACGCCCGCCTCAACGTTAACTTCACCGATGGTGACGCAAACCTGACCGGTGTACCAGGGGGTGATGTCAACGCGTTTACGTTCGGCATTCAGGTTCAAATTTAATTCACATAACAATTTTTCTAGGAGATACATAAATATGTTTGCGTTCAAATTACTTCGGCCCGGAATTCGACTCCCGGCCCTGTTGATAGCCATTCTTCTGTTCATGCAAAATGCCTGGGCAGACGACGATACGATTAAAGTCGGCGTACTTCATTCGCTGTCTGGCACCATGGCCATCAGCGAAACTACGCTGAAAGATACGATGTTGATGCTGGTGGAAGAGCAGAACAAAAAAGGCGGTTTATTGGGTAAGAAACTGGAAGCCGTGGTCGTAGATCCTGCTTCCAACTGGCCGCTGTTTGCGGAAAAAGCACGTGAGTTACTGGAAAAACAGCAAGTGGACGCGGTCTTCGGGTGCTGGACGTCGGTATCACGAAAATCCGTACTGCCGGTATTTGAAGAACTAAATGGTCTACTCTTCTACCCGGTGCAATACGAAGGTGAAGAGTCTTCGAAGAACGTCTTTTATACGGGTGCAGCTCCTAATCAGCAGGCGATACCTGCGGTTGATTATTTGATGGATCTAGGTGTAAAGCGTTGGGTGCTTGCAGGTACCGATTACGTCTACCCGCGGACCACTAACAAGATCCTTGAAGCCTATCTGAAAGGAAAAGGCGTGGCTGAGTCCGATATACTGATTAACTACACGCCGTTTGGTCATTCTGATTGGCAATCGATTGTATCGGACGTCAAAACGTTTGGTTCCACCGGCAAGAAAACGGCTGTAGTTTCAACGATTAACGGTGACGCTAACGTTCCCTTCTACAAGGAATTGGCCAATCAGGGAGTATCAGCCGAAGATATTCCAGTGGTCGCCTTCTCTGTGGGTGAA
>JBNMMV010000127.1:0-10959 GCA_051270205.1 Limisphaerales bacterium | reverse complement strand
GATATTAGATAACCTCGACCTTGAAGCTGTCTCAATAGAAGCCCAGCGGCTCAACAGACACACATTCCTGTTCGTAGGTGCACCCTTGCGCGTACCGGGAGGCACCGGCTCACCACTTAACCCCCTCGCAGTTTTCTAGTCCTCAGACTTGCGTAAGTTACCGTAAAGTAATTCCTCAACGAATTCGACGCATTTGAACTGGTGAAGTTGTGCATCGTTGCCAACCCGGCGGTAAAGCGTCATCGACATCTGCCAGGGACGGGTAAACGTCTCCGCATCGTCGATTTCCACCTCATATTGCAAAGTATGGTCACTGGTAGGTGTATAGCGCTCGGTGACCTTCATGGACGAACTATGGTGGTTTCCTGCTCGATCAAACCAAGTTCGATCTAACTGCCCGGTAACCTCGACTACTAAGGTGTCTCCTTCCCAGTAGCCATATGATTGACCCATCCAGCTGTCTATTGGTGCTTCACCCGGGTCTTCCATGTAGATATTGCGCGCCGCACCGGCATATTCATACGAAAAGAACAACGCAGACTCGCTGTGCACAATCTGAAAAGGGTACGGCATGTAGTTTGCACGAGGTACACCCGGTAAATAACACTTCACTTCCGGGTCTGACTCTAGCCAATTGGCTTGATTTTCTTGTTTCTCTAACAGCGCTTCGGGTTTGTATGGAATTGCGCCGCCGACGACAACACCGAAATCTCCTGGTACTGCACCCACTGCACCCAACGGCACTAATGCTTCAACGGGAATAGGTCCTAGCGGTCCTTCATGCATCTGCATAGATGCACGCGCATGATGGGCTTCAACGTCGAAGTTAGCTCGATTTAGAACCTGCCAAACACCATTAAGGTCTGGCTTACCTTGAGGTCCGCGCGGTGCTGTGTAATCGGCACTCGCCAATTGCCCAAAGAGGAGACCCAATATTAGTACTGTGAAACGCATTTACTAGCCTAACCAACAAAATCGATACCCTATTCCGAGGTTAAACGAATAACAATCCTATTATTGAGCTTTGCAGCTTGGTTCCACTCTCCTGCAGTAGCAGAATTATCTGGATAGGGAACGAGCACCACCGCTTCACTGCCATCCAATGCTTCAAGTTCTAGGCGGATTGGACCGTCGCTGAAACGTCGATAGATCCTCGCGAAAGGCACTGACAATCGATCACTTACTCGACTTGAGTAGTCTTGGTCATGGCCAAGATAATCACAGCTCGCGGCTGGACTGTCTGGCGGCGCAAGCGCATAACCACCTTGTTCATCAATGTCCAAACAAAAACGTCCCAAGTGGCTCTGTAAAGAAACCACGCCGCGAAATCCTGTATCAGCAAGACGTGTTAAGAGTTCATCGACTGTATTCGCGGCACTTGCGTTGAACGCTAGCTCACCAAAAGGTATTTGATTGCCGCGATTTACAGCCCATTCCATACCTTCAAAAGCGCTGGTCATAACCCGAGTTAGGGAATCTTCGGTCAGGTTCACAGCGTTTCGTAAGTCCCCAACTTCAGCGTCTAGCGTTGCACTGTGAGTCTGACTCGACCTTTGTAGCTGCGTTATGGCCGAATCACGTTGATCTTTAAACTGCCAGCTTAAGAAGCCAAGAACGGCGATCAGAACAATCATCACGGCCGACAGTACATTGCCAAAACGACTGCCGCTGACCTGCACTGGATTCAATCTCTCTTCGGCCCGCGCTTGTTCGAGGACAATTTCCTTTGCGACTTGTTTCGCGAAGGTACGTTGGCTGCGCAATATGTCGCTGCGTAATGTCAGATGCTGGTCTTCTAAAATCCGCGACACCAAATTCTCTACCGAGACACCCATCGCCTGTCGGTCTAAGACCTCATCTTGCTCGGTGTATTCTTCGATAAGCTCCACCACATCCGCGTCCGCTTGCTCTGGTCGTGGTTGAACACGTCGATCTTTAACCAGCCCTAAACTCGCCAGCATCTCAAAAAGTTGGTGGGGTTGAACGTTCTTCGGCATTACGCCTACTGCACCCAAGGCACGGGCTTGCCCGACGTACACTTCACCTTCGCGGGTTGTATACATCATCACCGGTATGGTCGCGGTACCAGGATTGGATTTTATGGCAGTGACAGCTTCAAGGCCGTCCATACCAGGCATCGTGTGGTCCATAAAAACCACATCTACAGATTGATCTGCAAGAAACTCCAGCGCTTCTTCACCAGAAATCGCGAGTGAGACCTGTAACTCGTGCTCTTCCAGGAGCTTCTTCAACGCTACTCGTGCGGATCGAGAATCGTCGACCACCAACGCGTGTCGTAGGGACATAGGTGTCTACCGTTTGTTACCCGACCATCATAGCAAGTTGACCACTCAAGTTATTTTTTTAGCCGGCCAAGTGTGATGCGCTTCAAAGAATGCGATTCGAAATAGAGTGCTTTAGGCGATTTTACGCCATTGCCATGCCCGTTCATGTAAATAGTAGATCACAAATTTGACCAAAAACTCAACCCCACCAATGAGCGCCGCGGTGCCGAGTTCCCCGGTAACAAGATAGGCGATAGTCCCGGTGGTTAGTGTCGCAATCACTCGCCACGAAAAAGCCTTGGCAAGGCTACGAAGTTTGCTGTCTTGACTCATACTAGTATCCAAGCTTTGCCAACACCTGACTCACACACTCATCAAGCGCGCTCGTCGAAGTGTCCAAAATAAGGTCCGCAGAATCTGGTGCTTCATAGGGAGAATCGATGCCGGTGAAATTTGGTATCTCGCCACGTCTCGCCTTTTTGTACAAACCTTTTGGATCCCGCTCCTCTGCCGTGCTCAACGGCACGTCGAGGTAAATCTCAAGAAATTCATCTGACTCAAACATCGCCCGGGCCATATCGCGCTCAGATCGGAACGGCGAGATGAACGCGGTAATCACCACTAACCCTGCATCCACCATGAGTCTCGCAACTTCAGCGATTCGGCGAATGTTCTCAACCCGATCGGCATCAGTAAAACCCAGATCGTTGTTTAGACCGTGCCGCACATTATCGCCATCCAATGTATAAGTACGAACACCTTGCGCATGCAGTGCTTGTTCAACTGCATTGGCAACCGTGGACTTACCTGAGCCGCTTAAGCCGGTGAACCATAGAACTTTCGGAGGGTGGCCATTGAGCTTGGCGCGGGCTTGTTTGTCGACTAGATGCGAATGTTTGTGGATGTTTTGTGCACGGCGCAACGCAAAGTTGATCATGCCAGACGCAACGGTCGCATGGCTGTAGCGATCAACCAAAACAAAAGCGCCCAGCCCTTTCGAATCCGCGTACTTTTCGTAAGGCACAGGCTTGTCAAAGGTCAACGTCACTCGACCTACATCGTTGAGCTCAAGTTTTTTCGTCGACAAATGTTCGAGCGTATTTACGTTGTATTTGTACTTAATTTCCGTAACGGTAGCATTGACGCGCGTCGTACCCAGCAGTAGCCAGTAAGAACGGCCCACATAGCCTTGCTCAGTGTCCATCCATACCAGTGAAGTATCAAACTGGTCTGCTACTTCGCACGGTGCATCTGCAGCAACCAACACATCCCCGCGCGAAACATCGACTTCTCGATCTAATACCAGAGTGACGGCCTGATCCGCTACGGCCTTATTTAAAAGATCCTCGTAGAGAACAATGTCTTTCACTTTCGCAACTTGACCCGAAGGCAACACTCGGACGTCATCGCCCGGCGCAATCGATCCAGAAACCACCGTACCGGCAAACCCTCTGAAATCTGAACTGGGTCGATTTACCCATTGCACCGGAAAGCGAAATTTCTGCCCGGCCTTTGATTCTGCAATATCCACCGTCTCGAGGAAGCCAAGCAGTGTCGGACCACTATACCAATGGCTTCGAGATGATCGCTCAATGACGTTATCTCCGCGCAGAGCGCTAAGAGGTATCGCGGTCACGTGCGCAAAATCGAGCTGTTGCGCAAAGTCGTTGTACGCTTCCACGATTTCGTCAAACCGAACTTGGTCGAAGTCGACTAAATCCATTTTGTTAACAGCCAAAACTACCTGCTTGATGCCAAGCAAAGAGACAATGAATGAGTGGCGGCGCGTTTGGGTCATGATGCCTTGAGATGCATCTACAAGAATAACGGCCACGTCTGCGGTCGATGCGCCCGTCACCATGTTTCGTGTGTACTGCTCATGTCCCGGTGTATCGGCTACGATGAATTTTCGGTGATCGGTATTGAAAAACCGATAAGCCACATCGATGGTAATACCTTGCTCACGCTCGGCACTCAATCCATCAACTAAAAGCGCAAAGTCGATATCATCACCCTGGGTACCGACCTTTTTAGAATCAGCTTGTAAGGTCGCAACCTGATCTTCAAAGACCAGTTGGGCTTCGTACAACATACGTCCGATTAAGGTACTTTTGCCATCATCAACACTTCCGCATGTAATGAAACGCAGTAGATCTAGGTTCGCCTGCTGGTCTATGTATTGATCGACTTTTTCTTTTGCTTCTAGATCGTGGGCCATTAGAAGTACCCCTCTTGCTTTTTCTTTTCCATGGAACCGGAACTGTCTGAATCAATCGCGCGACCCTGACGCTCACTTGTACGGCTCTCTAGGAGCTCAAGAATAATCGAGGATAAGTTGTTTGCGGATGACTCGAACGCACCGGTCAGCGGATAACAACCCAAGGTCCTAAACCTCACCTGGCGAGTCTCAATTTTTTCTCCCGGCAGGAGTTGCATTCGCGCATCATCAACCATGATTAACATGCCATCACGCTCGACTATGGGGCGTTCGGCTGCGAAATAAAGCGGCACAATGGGGATGGCTTCTCGATAGATGTATTGCCAAATATCTAGCTCAGTCCAATTGGACAAAGGAAATACCCGAATACTCTCGCCGGGTTTCTTATGACAGTTGTACAAATTCCAAAGCTCTGGGCGTTGGTTCTTAGGATCCCATCGATGGGCTTCACTCCTAAACGAAAATATCCGTTCTTTCGCCCGACTCTTTTCTTCGTCACGACGAGCACCACCAAAGGCGACATCAAACTTATGCTCATCTAGAGCCTGCTTAAGACCTTCCGTCTTCATAATATCTGTATGTAATGCACTGCCATGATCAAAAGGATTGATGTCCTTTTCGATGCCCTCAGGATTGATATGAACGATAAGGTCCATACCGAGCTCTTTAGCCATCCAATCGCGGAATTCATACATAGCGCGAAACTTCCAGCGCGTGTCAACATGCATCAACGGAAACGGAGGCGGACTCGGGTAAAAGGCTTTGCGAGCCAAATGCAGCATCACCGAACTGTCTTTGCCGACACTGTAGAGCATCACAGGGTTTTCGGCCTGACTGACCACTTCACGCATGATATGAAGGCTTTCAGCTTCTAGTCGGTCAAGGTGTGTAAGCTCACTACCACTCTTATTATCGCGCCGCCCATACGAGCGAGGCGTTTCGTTTGCGGTATAAGCTGTTAAGGCAAACGTGACTTGTGAGCTATCACTGAGTGAGACCACATGACTTTCGTGCTGGCTGACAATCGTTCTGCAGAGCTTAGTGATTTCAGCAAGCGGCCATATCAGGACATTTTTGTTACCGACCAACAGTCTAAGTTCCGCCAAGAGTTTCTCTTCAGTGAGCTCTCCTTCCACGAAGCGCCACCTACGGCCCTTGCGGCCGTCGTTTACCATTAAGACCTGCTGCCCATCGAACTGCAGCGACTGCAGTACAAAGTTAGACCAGCGTTTGCGTTTCGCTAGATGATCCAGACTGGCTACAACTAGGCCGTTTAACGGTAAGCCACGCTCGTCGACAATATCCTCTAAGGCACACGCTTCAGGCAGCCATTGGGCTTGCTCGAGATGCCGCTCAGTTGTGCGCAGCGTTTCTTCATGCCCAGCGGAGACCAGAAAGTCGTGTATGCCTTGGGTATCCCAGAAATCTGCATGTTCTGGGTTGCTTAGTGGAAGTTGCATCAAGCTCCAATCCCATTAGTAAGATGAGGCAAGGGTATGTCGCAATATGCATTTGGTCAACGACAAATTTGTAAGTAACGTGACCTACGCCTAATATATTCTGAAATATCGAAATAATTCGTTAATTGCGACATGCATCAGGGCCTCAGTCTACTTGGTGTTTGTTCCGAAAAGGCGAAACTTAGGGCGTTGGTATTCGATTCGGCAGTTGACCAGAAACCAGACCTTGCACCCGACCGGCGCCGCTCCGCGGTACCCGCACTCCTAAAACAAGCCTCGGCGAGGACGCCGAGTCTTTTTTCTTCGTTTGGCTTGGACCAAGGTGCAAGGTCTGGTTTCTGGTCAACTGCCTTAGCGCATGCCGAGGGCTAACACTGTCATTTCGGAACAATTGCTAGTTAGCATATGTCTTGGAAGGGGAATTTTGGACTGTGATATCACCTAAGGCATTTGATCTGGAGCGAAACATTGCGCTGTTAAACCCAAGCCGGACGAAGAAAAAAGACTTGTCGTCCTCGGCACGGCTTGTTTTCGTAGTCCGGGCACCGCGGAGCGGCGCTGGGTCTGCGCAATGTTTCGCTCCAGATCAAATGCCGAATCGAGTAGCACGATCTTTAATTCCGTCTTTTCCGCACAGCTACAATTTAGGCCAGGGCTTGCGCAATCGCGCCCCACCGGCCGATGTTATCGGGGTTCTTAGTCAAATCTTCAGCTGTAAGATAGGTCACTACTCGTTTTGCGACCTGTCCATATCGCTCGCGCAGCGCATCGGCCATGTCGTCCCACTTGGCGACTACGGCAAAGTGCTCTAGAACATCATCATTGATGAGCTCGGCCATGCCTTGCATGTCCCCAGCCTTCATACGTTCGCCTAGCTTTTGGGTCATGCCTTCAAAACCAAGGTCATCAAACTGAAAGGCATAATTAGGCGTCGATCCGTAAAAGGACACTTGGGCTCTCGCTCGTTTCAACATCGCTTGCCGCTCTTCCTCTGTATCACCGGCCACAGCGAACACTGGGATAATCAAATCAATATCGCTGACAGGGCGGTTTGCGGTCGCCGCGCCTCGGCTAATCTCAGGCAACAGGCGCTTTTCAATGTAATTCATGGAGTGCATCGGATGCACATGCACGCCATCGCAAAGCTCGCCTGCCAACCTACACATATAGGGGCCGACCGCAGAAATATCTATCTTGATGTCTTCAAAATCATGGCGCGGGGGGGTCCACGCCTTGGGGAGGTAACTCAAATTGTAGTAAGGACCTTCATGTAACAGTGCTTGTTCACCGCGAAAGGCTCGGATACACGCTTGAAATGCGCCCACATAATCGCGCATTTGCGGCGCAGGTTTATCGAATGGTGCACTGTACCTGCGCACCACATGACCTTTAACCTGGCTACCCAAACCCAGTCGGAAGCGTCCTTGAGTATTTGCTGCCAGCTCCCATGCAAGCTGGGCTGAGATCATCGGGCTGCGTGGGAAGGCCACCGCGATCCCTGTGGAAAAGTCTAAGGTTTTTGCCTGGGTCGCGGCGGCGGCGATACTCATCCAGGGGGTTTGCCCTGTTTCAGTAAAAAGCATGCCGCCGAAACCATTGTCTTCTAAGGATTGTGCCAGCGCCGCGCTGTCTGGCCAGGACAAAGCACCCACCATTAAATCAAACTTCATCGTCGTACCCACTTGCTGGTAGCAGCGACATCTTCCACAGCTTGCCCAGCCTTCTTCCAGCCATTGAAACCCACTTCAAGATGCGCGACGTCCTTAAAGCCCATCTCTTGAAGCGCGAGGGTTGCATACACTGACCGACCACCGCCCGCACAAAAAACGATGGTGCGCTTGTTTTCGCCAAAATAGTCCCTGAAATACGGGCTCGAGGGATCAGCCCAAAATTCCATCATGCCTCGGGGTACATGCTTAGCGTTTGGAATGGTACCCAGGTCGACCACTTCTTGGATTTCTCGTAAGTCTAAAAGCAAGCTGTCGCCAGCGCTGACCGCATCGGTCTCTTCCACCAACTGCTCAACAGATAAGTTTTCTATTTGCGCTTTCAGCGCCTGTGTTTCTTCAAATACGTTTTTTATCGCCACCTGACTCTCTCCCAAATTTTGTTAGCTAAAAAGAAGTACTTTAAAATCCAGCGCTCTAAAACCCAGCAATCTGGCCCTCTTTGCGATGGTCGCTACCACCCACGTATGCGCCTTGAATGCGCTGTATCAATTGCGCACCGCCAAAGGTTGATTCTTGTTGGTCATAGGCGACGCTGTGCCCTCGAGATTGCAAACCCGACAACACTTCTGGGTCAAATCCGGATTCTAATCTCACATCGAAGTCTGCAGTGACATGCCACCGGGGCGCATCACTGGCGGCCTGCGGATTTTGTCCGTAGTCATATATTCTCGTTACCATTTGCACATGACCCTGATGCTGCATATGCCCACCCATGACACCAAAGCTCAACGCGGGTGCGCCTTGTTCGGTGACAAAACCTGGAATGATGGTGTGGAACGGTCGCTTACCTGGCGCCAGACAATTTGGATGGCTTGGATCTAGCACGAAGCCTGAACCTCGATTTTGCATGGCGATGCCAGTACCTGGAATGACGATCCCCGAACCAAACGCCATATAGTTGGATTGAATGTAAGACACCATCATGCCTTGCTTGTCGGCGGTGCAGAGATACACGGTGTCACGACCTACAGGCAAAGCAACAGGCGGCAAAGGTGCCGCGTGATCACCTATTTGCCGCGCCAGTCCTACCAGCGTATCAGGCGCCAACAACTCTTCCGGCGTTACTTTCATAGCCTCCGGGTCTGCAAAGTGGTCGAAGGCTGCACGTATTGCGATTTTCATCACTTCTACCTGTTGATGAACCCACGCGACTGAATCTAAATCATGAATTGGCAAATGCTGCAATATACCCAAGGCTATTTGGGCAGCCAAACCTTGACCGTTGGGTGGAATTTCATGCAACTCAACGCCACGATAGCTTTGACGAATAGGCGTCACCCAATCAGCGGTATGATCAGCAAGATCTGATGCCTCAAGGACGCCGCCACTCGCCTGACTGGCAGCGACAATCTGCTGGGCGAGTTCTCCGGTGTAAAATGCCTCGCCTTTGGATTGCGCGATGATACGTAGGGTCTGAGCTAGGTCAGGGCGCAGAAACCTTTGCCCCGCTGAGGGCGCGGGCAGAAAATGTTCAGTAAAATCACTGAACCGCTCGTAGGTTTTTGCCAGCAACTGCCAATAGTAGGCTGACTTGGGTCCCACCTGAAAGCCATGCTCAGCATAGTGAATGGCGTCTTCGAAAAGCGCAGCAAACGGCAGCTGGCCATAACGCTCAGACAAACTCACCCACGCACTAACACAACCCGGCACGGTGACAGAATCCCAACCAAGCGCGGGCATCGACTTACGACCAGAAAAACGCTCAATATTCATAGCCTGCGGCGCGCGGCCCGAGGCGTTCAAACCACGAATCTCCTCGCCATCCCACAATATGCAAAAAGCATCTGAGCCAACGCCATTATTGTTAGGTTCGACGACGGTCAGTGTAATCGCAGCAGCCAGTGCCGCATCAACGGCATTACCCCCTCGCCGAATCGCATTCAGACCCGCTTGGGTCGCTAGTGGCTGGGAAGTTGCAACCAGGTTGTCAGCAGCAACAGGGCTTCTTTGTGAGGCATATGGCTGGCTTGGGTCATACATAAGGCGACCTCGATAGTTAATTTGATAGTTAATTTGATAGTTATCTTGATCCTGGCGTAGCAATAAGGGTTATAGGCATTTCCTTAGGCTCAAGACCCAGGGTGATGAGCACTTTCGACATGCCCATGAAGAGGCCTACCGACAGTCCAAGCTCAGCGAGCTCGGCAGTATTGAAATGTTGTTTGAGTAACTTTGCATCAGCGTTATCAAGTTGTCCTGGTATTCCCACTATGTCGTCCGTGAGCTTCAGCGCGGCGACTTCATGTGGCGCCAACTTATCTTCATAGCCATCATCGATCAACTCGACCTTTTCTTCTGCCAGCCCCGCAGCACGAGCGGAGTTAAATCGCACATTCTTTCAGTAACCGCAATCTGTTACCCGTGCATTACGAATACGCATGATTTCCCGAACATCATCGGCAATGATTCCACGCTGCCAAAGCTGTGCGTACAAATCGAAAAAGGCGCCCATTAATTCAGGTGCAGGGCCGGTAACCGAGGCGAAATTCGCGACCTCCCCGGCAACAGAAGAATTTAGTCTCGGCGTCGATGACATGAGTCACACTCCTTCATGATGCGAGACCGCCAGCAAATCGGGCATCCAAACTTTGCGCTAACCGACACTCAACGTCCTGAAATGCGGCGGCCACCAGTACCACCACGGCTCCGCGTTCACCAAAGTAATGCTGCAGCTTGGCAACGTGATGGTCAGATATGTCAGCATGGCCAAATGGCATCAGCTCAGCGATAGTAAGCGCCGCCTTAGCATCATCTGAAAATTGGGAAAATTGTGCTCGGCTCAACTGCAGATCTTCGTCCGGCGAGACCGACGCTAACGGCTTGGACGCAGTACCATGAATCTGGCCAATTCTTCGCCGCATCATCTCGAGAATTTTTGCAGGAACGCTTTCATCCGAATTAAGTTGTTGAACAAATAGCTGATACTTGTCCAGCAATGCTGGCTGAGTCGAGAGCATTTGCAAAACTCGCTGGAAGTCTGCTTTAGTTTCAGTAGCACTCATTCATAGCA
The DNA here is from genome assembly GCA_051270205.1 of Limisphaerales bacterium. GTDB lineage: Bacteria > Pseudomonadota > Gammaproteobacteria > Pseudomonadales > Azotimanducaceae > UBA4421. The sequence continues at coordinate 256 of JBNMMV010000127.1, read as the reverse complement.
CCTTCTAAATCGCACTCTTCGCAAAAGTACGCTTCCAAAAAGGGGGGGGCAGCTTGCTCTCACTCGAAGAAAGCAGTAGAACATACGGATGAACACAGCGATCGGCAACTGGCTCTTATTCATTGGCACTTTGCTCTTTATTGTCGGCATTGTGGTCAAGCTTGGCTTTTTTAGCTGGATAGGAAATCTTCCTGGCGATATCCATATCAAGCGAGAGGGTTTTCAATTCTACTTCCCGCTCATGTCTATGATTGTC
>JBNMMV010000126.1:0-10966 GCA_051270205.1 Limisphaerales bacterium | reverse complement strand
GTTCGCTAAACCAAGGTTAAGCGGAAACTAACCCGCTAACTGCGCACGGTTGACGAGTTCTCACACAGCCTCCCGAATTTGCAGACGGGCTGTTGTGCGGTGCAATACCAGTATTTGGTTCCTTACAGCGTCGTAAATAATTACAGGCAGACGGGCGTATGCGACCGGCAGCTTTAATGCCAATAACCGACATAGGGAATATATTGTTGATCTGACGCTTGCCGACCCTTCTAAGACATTCGTGACATCTAATAAGCTATCCTCTGTAAGCGATATTCATTGGGGAAGGGAGTTATGGGAGAACGATTGAACTCTTGGTTGCAGCTAGGCACAAGTATCGGTGTTTTGATTGGTCTTGTGCTGGTAATACTGCAACTGCAACAAGGCACGAAGATCACCACAGCGCAATTGGGAAGCGAGTCGTTTGAGTCAACGATTAGAGCCAATGACTTGATCGTTGGAGAGGGCCTAGCAGTTGCTTGGAGTAGAGCGATGGCCAATGCTGATGATTTAACTGATGCGGAGCTCGGTGTAATTGATGCGTTCTTAAGGCGGGAATGGTTGAATAACACAAGAACCATTCGGAACATAGAGTTTGGTTTTGCAGCTGCGGATTGGGATGACTCGGTATCTGTTCGAAAATGGGTGTTCGGATATCTCGGCAATGAGACCGCTATTCGTTGGTGGCGACAGGAACAATCACGTGGGGTTATGCGCATGTCGGCAGACTTCGCTGCCAAAGTTGATGCACTGCTACTGGAGCAGGGGAGTCAACATCACCTTCATCATGAGAACAGGCTGGCAAATCTAAGATCTGGCGTGCTTTACCCTTGATCTAATTCAAGTGTCTGAAGTTGGCCGAACTGAGACGTAGGATGGCACAACCTGCTGGCTGTAATGGTAACCATAGCTGACAGATGGTTCGCTGAGCCAATCCGGCAAAGAAGTGCCCATAGCTGCCCTTTAACGTTTGATTCATACTCGTTCTTTTGTGGGGCTCAGGATGAATTGGGAAGCTGTTGGTGCGGTTGCTGAACTGCTTGGGGCGTTAGGTGTGATTGCATCACTAATCTACCTGGCACAACAAATCAGACACAATTCGAAGATTGTGCAAGGCTCCACAGAACAAGCGGTTGCCGATTCTGCTCAAGCCCGGCTTTTGACCGCCGCCTCCTCGGAAAGTTTGGCAGAAGTAATGTCAAAACTTCGTGCGGGCGAGTTCGAGACCTTAACGGAAACTCAATCTCGCCAGGCATTCTACTATCGTCACGCTCAATTCCGGGGCTATGAGAACGTGTTCTTCCAACATCGTGATGGTCTCGCGGCAGGGCGAACCTGGGATAATTACGCGAAGCTCGTCCGGAGGCAGTTCGATTCTGAACAGGACCTTCGCGATTGGTGGTCCAAGTCAGGTGGAATCTACGATAGAGAATTCCAAATAGTAGTCGAGGGACTTCTTGCTGAGATCGAATAAAACAAGGGGGTAGGCAGAAACAAACGTAGGCAAAATTGCAGTAACACCACAAGACTAAAAGCTGCAACTGACCGATAGTTCCCATTCGCCGCATTGCGTTAACTGACTCATAACCGTTCTAAAGCCGACAGATGGTGTGTTGAACGCATCCGGCAAAAAAGTGCCCAAAGCTGACCATTGCAATGCACGAAAAAGAGTCTGCTTGCGACCCCTAAGTGTCACCCGCCGATTGACGTACCGCATCTGGCCAAGGATAGTCCCATCTTTAGGGATACTAGTTTCAGGAGAGAACTGATGTCGTTGGAAGAGTACAGGTTGGCGCTACAGGGGCAGTATCAGGGCGAAGTGGCGGGGGAAGTTTCAATTTGCCAACTGCTAAAACAGTTCACGTCACCAAGGCAACAGTATCTGTTGGGATCGATGCTACAGCTTGAGACAGAGACAAAGGCCCGCCTACGACCTGCAGCTGTAAAATTGGGCATCGATCTTGTTGAATCTGATAGCGCACGTGCCGATGGAGAAGCACTTGCCGGTATGGTGAATGGTTTGGACTGGCAGTCATCCATGGGGGTTTTAGTGGGACCGCTGGCAGATTTTACGGCACGATATAGCGAGATTGCATCAATGGCCCCACATGAGTTCAAAGAGTTGGCAGACTCAATGGTTACGCATGAGGAATCCCTATTGAATTTGGCTCGCAGCGAGGCGAGTGGCGAGACCGATGATTCGATAGATGTCGTGGTAGACCAGCTCGTGTTCCCACTGCCCAAGCCGGATAACCTGACTGAATAGAGCCTAGAATCATTTTTCGAATGACCGGATCTGGCCGTAGATTGCCAGATGCACTGCACAATCTGCGGTCCGTAATAGCAACCATAGCTGACAGATGGATCGTTGAGCCAATCCGTCTCAGATGTGCCCAAAGCGACCTTCACTTGCCACACGTTCGCAGGGTACTTTCACGATCAATTAGAAATGCTCTCGCGACAATTGGAAGGTTTCGTCTTTTCGAGCGCATTAGTGGCTACTCTACGGAGCTGCTCATCAGGGATAGTTCGGAGCATTCCTCTCAGCCATCTTTGACCGGGTTCAGTCGAAGAGACGATTTCATATTGGTAGAAGGCACCAGATTCCCAATCGGCTCCAAACCCTCCGATGTCCTCAAGACCCTTTGCCCGGTATGCCTTCAACGTGTGTAGGGTAAAATAGCTGCGCAAAATCAGACGGTCGTGGTCTGTTAATTGGTCTGGGTGCAAACAAGCCGTCAGCAAAGTCACCGCTGGGTTTTCTCCCATCAGTGCTCGATGATCAGCTATTGAGTCAAAAACAGCTGCGCTACCCAATTGGGCGCGAGTCAGCGCCTTTGATTGCTGCAATTCTACAATTACCAATACCAAGCCGCCAATAATTGCTACCCCTGTGACTATTTGTATCCAATCGACCAGTGAACTAGCACTAGCGTGTTTCATTTTTATCACTCATAGAATCTGGAACGAAATTGTCTACTAGCGCAGATCTGTGTGCAATTCGCTTGTTTTGGCCGAGTTTTAGGACACCCTCGCGCCAATTGAGTCAGATCAGCGAAATCTAACCGATGTCGGCTATTGGCAAAAGCTGCCAGTCGCCCGGTCCAGGTTTACCTGCAATTACGAGTGATACCGCTAGCAATCAAATACTGCTGTTGCGCTGCACATCAGCTTCTCTGCAAATGCGGTAAGCAGCCCCAGCTAAGAGATTAGAACCTCACAGTTAAGACCAACGAGCACTACCTCTGCATCGGCGAATAGACCACCCAATCAGGGCTCGACTGGACCTCAACCCTGGCCAAAGTCTCTCCCGCTTCAAGGTTAACGATCAGCATCGAGTTGTCATTGCGTACCGCGACGAAAGCATGGATCTTGTCAGGGTGTGGGAAAACACCTGCGGTGGAGGGTTTATCAACCAGAGTCAGCCCATACGGTATATGCCTGATTATGCGCTGGCCTACCACATCACCAACCATAAGCGTGCCACTCGTCGCGTGTGGAACCAACGCAAGACGCTCAGTGTCACTAGAGGGGGTATTCATCGCGCTCGGCAAATCGACGGTAACCTTCCGTCATGGCTCGGGCGCAGTCGCCTGGCGTCGCACCACCTTCCTTACAAGGGCCGGCCATCACCTCGGGCATTTCACGCTCGACCCACTTACGTGCCTCGAAGTACACCGGCTGATCGTTGGAGCTCGTCTCGACAGCTACGATCTGACCGTCGGCGAATGTCAGTGTGAAGGTGTCCGTCACATTGAAACCCGTTTTCAACGCGAGTACAGGGTCGTCCTGAACGGTGATCGAGCAACTGATGACATGGTCAGCATTAGCAATACACACGCCACGTTGCAGAATTTTGTAGTTACCACCTTTGGCCCAGCCCTGGTAATACATAATGGATGCCACGGATTCAGGTGCAGCCTCCAACATCGAGCGTAGCCGGTTCGGATTAAAAGAGTAGAACGCATCTATAAAAGCCTCGGCTTTGACTAGATCGGCATCCAGCGCTGGCGCGTTGCTGCACCCACTGAACAACATAAGAACTGCCATAGTGCTAACGATGTGTCGAAATATTTTCCTGATCCTGTGCGAATTTTTGATTTATTGGCACCTTACAGTTCGGTGAGCTTCTTGGTCGGATAAAACGCTAATAAAAACTGATCCTTGATGGAGAGTGGCACCGCTTTGCCAGCACCAATCTGACCCTCAGTGTCGTCACCGCAGTAGGTGCCGAACACTCTGTCCCAAAGGATGATGGTGCACCCATAGTTCGAGTCACTCTGTCTTCGCTCCAGAGCATGATGCACGTGGTGCTGCTGAGCGGTGGCAAAGATCCAGTCATAACCAGGCATCGACTTAAGCGGCAAGTTGGAGTGATTCAGAACACCGCTCCACATCCCGAAGGCGCCGGCCACAGCCATCACGGAATCGTTGGCACCGAGTAGCGCAAGCGCAACCGGTGTTCCCAAGAATAGCGTGGGCCACTCAAGTGGGTGGGTCCGATCACCACGCATACACCCCATTTTGGTGATGTGGTGATGGGTCGCATGTATCCTCCACCAGAACAACGACTCGTGCTGTACGCGATGCAACCAATAATAGATAAAGCTAGATGCAGTAATCACCAACATCGCGCTACCTAGAATACCCAGTAAGGTTTCGGGTTCCAGCGTAACTTGCAACGGTGCGAGGTCGCGAACTGCCTTGAACCCATCAGAGATAGGCGTCTCGTAATAGCCGCTATACAGCGGCACCCAAACAAGCCCTGCACAGCCCAGCCAGAAAGCATCTTCTGCCATCTCCTTGGGCTCCAGCAACCAGTCCTTGCGCTTGGTCCAGATTCGCTCCGCAAGCATTACAAATGGTATCGGTATAAGAATCATGATTACAGCGAACAATTTATGATCCATCCACTGTTGCGTGATCATCGTCGCCACCAGGGTTGCGGATCCCAGAACGAGGATCGGCTGAGGAAACTGCCAGACCAAATTATTCTTTGTGGACTCAGGTGCTACTACCTCATCCCTTACCGCCTGGTCGTTTTGCAAATCAATCTCCTCGTCACGCGTTGAGATACGTTTACAGATACTAGCAACCTTTACGCCTGGTTTCCTGCGTGCACCAGATCATAAGCGACGAGCCGTGCAAAGCACCCGTGAAAATTTCTCGTGGGCGCAGGCCGCGGTTGGCGTTAAGCTTACGGCCTCACTGAAAAAGGAGATCAGAACATGTGTGACGACAATTCCATAGCGGATGCTGAAAAAGACCTTCTCTCAGGCGGCATCACTCGACGCAACCTCGGCCGAGTGACCACCGCGGCAGCCCTGGCCACGATGCTGCCAATTCCTGCCTACGCAGAGGACATCAAAGAACAAGACGTCTTAGTAAACACGCCCGACGGCGTCGCCGACTGCTATTTTGTACATCCCGCCAAAGGCAGCCACGCAGCAGTGTTGGTGTGGCCTGACATTTTGGGTCTACGACCCGCGTTCAGGGTAATGGGTAAGCGTCTCGCCCAGTCTGGATACTCGGTGTTAGTGGTGAACCCTTACTACCGATCCGCTGTCTCGCCAGTGGTTAATGAAGGCGACTCCTTTCGCGATGCCAAAGTGCGTGACAAAGTATTCCCAATGGCGCGCTCTTTAAGCCCAGAAACCAACGCCATCGACGCAAATGCATTCGTCAAATTTCTAGACGCCCAGGACGCGGTCGACACCTCAAGGGGAATCGGCACTACCGGATATTGCATGGGCGGGCCAATGGTCATGCGCACGGCCGCAGCAGTACCGAATCGAATTGCAGCCGGTGGTTCATTTCATGGTGGCGGTTTGGTCACTGAGGCAGCTGACAGTCCACATAAACTGGTCGGTTCAATGAAGGCTGCATTCTTGATCGCTATTGCGAGTAACGATGATGAGAAAGAACCTGAGGCTAAAACTGCTTTGAAAGAAGCTTTTGCTAGTGCAGATCTGAATGCCGAGATTGAAGTTTATGACGGTGCGCTACATGGTTGGTGCCCACCCGATTCACCGGTTTATCATGAAGCCCAGGCAGAACGGGCTTGGTCTCGACTACTGGCATTGTTTGATACTGCCCTGGCTTAACACGCCTTGGCAGTCGCGCAAAACGAGCTAGGGGTAGTCGACGACTACCCACCAGTAAGCCATGCCAGCTACGCGCTGGCCCTGCTTTTCCTTGCCTATGTCTTAAGTTTCATTGACCGACAAATATTGTCATTGCTCGTCGGACCTATCCGCGAACAGTTTCAAATCACTGACTTCGAATACAGCCTGCTTCAGGGTGCCGCTTTTGCACTGCTCTACACCTTTGCCGGGCTACCCCTCGGTCGGCTGGCAGATCGTCACTCGCGTAAATGGGTCATCACTGCTAGCGTCGCCTTTTGGAGCGTTGCCACCATGGCATGCGGGTTGGCGAAGAACTTCTCACAGCTGTTCGTTGCGCGCATGGCAGTGGGTGCTGGGGAAGCAGGGCTTGCACCACCCGCCTACTCCATAATCACAGATAGTTTCCGGCCCCAGCATTTTGGTTACGCCATGGCGTTTTACAAATCGGCGGTGAAAGTCGGGGGTGCCCTGGCGCTGATTATTGGCGGCGTGCTAATCGATTTCTACACCGACATGGGGCCCATTGAAGTACCTATTGTCGGCACCATTCAACCCTGGCAGGCGACGCTAATTACAGTGGGGTTCCCAGGGCTATTGTTAGCGCTACTCATTAGCACAATGATAGAGCCGAGCCGCAAAAACCTGGTAATCACCGAAGACGGTAAGACCGAAATACCTGTCGCTTTAGTTGCACGCTTTTTGTGGGATAGGAAACGTACTTATCTGTCCCTGTTTTTTGGATCGTCCTGCCTGGCCATGGCAGGCTACGGCAGTGCCGCTTGGTATCCAGAGATGTTTGTGCGCAACTACGGTGTGACAAAAACCGAAGCAGGCACCAGTTTTGGCTTGGTGCTTTTAACTGGTGGCGTGTTGGGCGTCATGTTGGGGCCATGGATCGCCAACCTGCTGGCAAAACGGGGCTACACCGATTCTTATGTACGCGCCATTATGTACGCCTCCATGATTGCCGTGTTTCCAGCAGTGGCCGCCCCTCTGATGCCAACGTTGGATCTCACTCTGACCCTGCTTTTTCCGGCAACCCTATTCGGTGGCGCCTACCTTGGCGTCATGGCCGCGTCGTTCCAACCCATCACGCCGAATCAGCTCCGCGGCCAGACCACGGCGTTGTATATTTTTGTCACCAACATACTAGGCATGGCAGTGGGCACCAGCGTTAACGCTGCATTCACAGACTTTCTATACCAAGACGACGGCAAGCTGCACTATTCCATAGCCACCTCCAACGCGATCTTTTATCCCGCTGCGGTGATTTTGTTTGCCTACTGCCTGAAGGGCTATCGACAGAGCGTCACTGAGATCGGCAAATGGAAGTTATAAATCTACCCGTAATCCGAGGACGATAATCTTGAGCCGTTACCAATCAAACACCGAGCAACTCTTATTTCAGGTTGAAAACAAAGTTGCGCACATTACGCTGAATCGTCCAGATGCCAGAAACGCGCTGTCGGACGAACTAACAAGTGCTATGCGCGAAGCCGTTGCATGGTCGAATAGCGATCCATCAGTGGGCGCGATATTGATTTCTGGCGCAGGCGGCGCATTTTGTTCTGGTGGAGATGTCAAAGCCATGAACCAGCGCCAAATCACGTCCGAAAAGCGCCCAACCCTTGAAACACAGTTTCAAACCATGAGCGCTCGACATCACGAATTGGCAGGCGCTATTCACGCCTCGCGCAAACCGTCTATCGCGGCCATTACTGGGCCAGCAGCGGGTGCGGGATTAGCACTTGCGCTAGCGTGTGACATGCGGGTCATGGACCTCAACACCTTCGTTAGTACCGGATATGCAAAGATTGGGCTCAGCGGAGACTATGGCATAGCCTGGCTTTTAACTCGTATTGTAGGTCCAGGTCGAGCACGTCAGTTCATGCTGACCAGCGAGCGCATTCAAGCAGTAGACGCACTCAACTGTGGTTTGGTAAGCCGACTGGCAGCCTCTGACAAATTGTTGAACGATGCTCATGCACTAGCGGCTGAACTAGCCAACGGACCGCTAGTCGCCTACAGCTACATTAAAGACAACCTCGATGAGGCACTGACGGTTGATCACGCGACCGCGATTGATCGGGAAGCAGATAGGTTGCTAAAGGCTCGTACCAGTGTTGATCACAAAGAAGCAGTGGCTGCGTTTGCAGAAAAACGAGCACCGAAGTTTATCGGTAGCTAAGAAATATGGGGTCTGACCCTCTTTCGTTAATAGGGGGGGTCAGACCCTTTGTTAGCGCCACTGATCTATTTCGACTCGAATCACCTCTATCACCTCATCTGGACGCTGCATGGGAATGAAGTGGGTACAGGTGTCCCAGTGATGTTCAGTGCCTTGAGGAAATTCGCGCCATAGATTGGGCCAAGTTGGCGAACCACTCCAATCCATGGCCTTGTCGGGGTCCGGTAGTTGCGCTCTAACAATAGTCACCGGGATGTCTAGTTGGCGGATGGCGTCAAACACCTCAATGTTAGACCGAGCCCCCATATAGACGTGGGCTTCTACTTCTGGTTCGCAACACAACCTGACGCCCTCTCCGTCTGGTTCTAGCGCGTAGGTGCAATAATCATCGAATATTCTTTCGTTAAACAACGGAAAAGCACTTTTGCTACGCAGTTGATCGCGCATATCATCGACAGAAGCAAATTTATTTCTACGTTTGGCCGCTGGATGTAGATCACCAGAGGTCTCTGGGGCAACCGCTGGCTGATAATTTTCTGGCGCAGAAATTACTGGATCAAGTAACAGCAGACGAGAGAACGCACCACTTTGATGGGCCCCTTCTACCAACGCATGAGCGCCCATAGAATGACCAATGCCGATAACTCGGTCCAACCCGAGGATTTTTACCACTTGGGCCAGGTCTTCACCGAAGGTCCGCCAATGATCGACCGCCAGTTTGTCTGACCGACCATGTCCCCGTTGTTCCAAGGAAATGCAGTGAAAGTCCGGCAACGCTTCTATGTGATAATCCCAAATGCGACCATGAAATCCCGTAGCGTGGACAAAGAATAAAGTAGGTAGGGTAGCGGATGCTTGCCCCCGTTCGAAGTAGGCAAGTCGACAATCGTCCAACTGGACATACTTCAGCTCAAGTCCGAGATCTATATTCGCTTTCGAAGACACCGCTATTTAACCACCGTACAAACAATCTTGGGTGCGTCAGCATACCAATTTGAATCCGAAAAACTAATCGAGCCTTACTTGATAGCGAAATCCAAATAGAACAATGACAGCCGTCAAACGCCTGACGCTCACTAGAATGTGCTTGGGCGTAATGAGTAAGACTGATAATCTTCTTAGTCAGACCAATGAGGGGGAATTTGGAATGACACAGGTTCAAAAAAGAACATTCTGTAGGGTGTGCGAGCCCGCATGCGGGCTAGTAGCAACCGTTGAAGACAACGAGTTAGTCAAACTTGAAGCAGATAAGGAACACCCTATTTCAAAGGGTTTCGTCTGCAACAAAGGCATCTATGGCCTAGACATTCACAATGATCCTGATCGCCTTCGTACGCCGTTGAAGCGTAACGCCAGCGGCGAGTTGGCGCCCATCTCCTGGCCCGACGCCTTGGCTGAAATTAGTGCGAAACTGAAAACCATTCTTGAACAGTCTGGCTCACCTGCCATTGCCGCCTATCAAGGCAACCCAGGCGCGTTCAATACGTTACTTGGACCAAGCTTCAAAAGTTTGGTCGGCCAATTGGGTGTAACCAAATTTTTTAGCTCCGGCACCCAGGATTGCTCCAACAAGTACGCGGCTTCAGAAGGCGTATTTGGCTCCCGGACGATCCACCCACTACCCGACTTAGAATACTCTGATTTCATTCTCATCATCGGTGAGAACCCCGCCGTTAGTCACATGTCTTTCATGTCCATACCTAACCCTATGGGACATTTGAAGGCTGCGGTTAAACGTGGTGCTGATGTTGTCTATCTCAACCCTCGAACCATTGAATCCGCCAGCATTGCGGGCCGAGTGGTGCATATTAAGCCTGACACCGACGCCTACCTGTTGGCAGCCGTCTTAAACGTCATAGATACCGAACACGGGTTCCATCCAAATGCCGAACGCGACAGTACAAACCTCGCTGAGCTACGGAGTTTTATCGCTGACTATTCACCTGAAGTAGTGGCAGGTATTACCGGTATTTCAGCAGACGCCATTCGTGAACTCGCCGGGCAATTTAACAACGCATCTAGTGCTGCCGTGCATATGTCTACTGGCGCCAACATGGGTCGCCAAGGGACGCTAACTTACTGGCTTGTGCACATGCTGTCCTTCGTCACCGGCAACCTCGGGGTTCGCGGCGGCAACTTCTATTCCATGGGCTTTTACGAACGCGCCTATGCAGCCGGTACGCGAGTGCCAGACGGTTACCACGACACGCCCTACGGAGACGTTCGCGCACCCGGTGGAATTGGTATCAACCTACCTGGCAATCTTATGGGCGACTATCTTGCTGATGAGAACGATCCAGTTCGTGCCCTATTGGTCAGTTCCGGCAATCCTGTTTTATCTATCGCCGGTGAAGAAAAGCTACGAACCGCTTTAGAAAAGCTAGAACTCATTGTTTGCGTAGACATCTATCGCAACGCCACCGCTGAGTATGCGCACTATATTCTGCCTGCTGCTGGTGCTTTCGAAAGAGAGGACATCAACATCACCGGCCTCGGCATGCAGTTTCAGCCAAGCGTACAGTTTACAGAAGCCATGGTGTCGCCGGGATATGAGCGCAAGCCAGATTGGTGGATATTCGAGAGCTTAGCCCAACACTTAGGTATGACCTCTGCTCTAACCGACACAGCGGAGCCCAACATGTGGGCCCGCGTA
>JBNMMV010000125.1:0-11186 GCA_051270205.1 Limisphaerales bacterium | reverse complement strand
ACCATTTACAAAACCAAAAATTACCGGATGCGGCACTAAGCGCATCAACTTTCCTAAGCGAAACACTCCGGCAAGTATTTGCATAATTCCAGCCAGAACGACGGTTGCGAAGACATACTCAACCCCTTGCGAGATCGCTAAGGATGCGATGACCACGGCGATAGCACCGGTGGCGCCAGAGATCATACCGGGACGCCCGCCGAGCACGCTGGCAACCAGCCCCATGACAAATGCAGCATAGAGCCCGGTGAGAGGCGATAGCCCCGCAATCAACGCAAAAGCCACAGCTTCTGGCACCAACGCCAGAGCGACGGTTAAGCCGGATAATATTTCAGTTCGATAATTGACCTTTTGGACAAGGGCAAAGAAGTTCAAATAGGTATCTTTAATGGTAGTTCCGAGTCGTTCAAATTAAAAAGCACACAAAGCCGCCCGTCTGCATTAACCAACACAGACGCTAAAGCACAAGACCTCATGTCACTGGAGTGAATGAACAAGTGGGGACCAGACGAAACCCGCAGTATTGACGGACTGTCAGTCGCGAGCGGCCGGCATAGTACCGGGTCATGACTAGACTGTCGAGGTTGGCCTCACTTATCGACAGTCGAGATAATGCCAATGCGAGTACCCGAAAACGTACCCAGCCAAACATCGTCTCCAACCTTCAGGGCCATGGTTGCGTTGCTGAATGCTGGGTTGGCGCCTGCACTCCAGCGCTCAACTTCTTTAAGTGTCACAGCATCGAATGTCGCACCAACTGAACCGCGAGGGCATGTCGCAAATTCTTCAAGATCAAAGTCTTCTGCGGTATCACATTCGTGATCAATCCAACTGGGGCCACCCGTCATGATTAGCCCTTCAGGTGTCATATGAATGTTGTCGGGACTAAAATTCATTTTCGGCGTGGCGCGCAACAGGCGCATTGGGTTCGTGTTTGAGAACACCGATATAGTGCTCAGTCCTGAAGACACCACATAGACTTCTGTGCCATCCGCAGAAATTTCGATGCCGTTGTTCCCGGGAAGTTCCGAGCCGGGAATTTTCTGAATTGAAGTATCTCCCGGTGACCAGGCATAGACGGCTCCGGTTTTTTTACCAGCAAATACGTCAACGAAGGTCTGTCCCGGATGCATCAGAACCGTCAATCGCAGTGAGCCGTCACTGTCCGAAGCAACGCTATTGGCGTCGAGTCCTTCAGGCATCATCACACAGCCCACCCAGGTTAATTCGGGCGCGCCGTTGTTTGTCTCCACGTTGAATACTTCAATGGCTTCCCGACCGCCATGGCCAACCACATAAAGCATCGACCCACCGCTCTCTGTTGCACGGATATTCAGCCCATGGGCTACAAACGTGTCTGCAGCCGGCGGCGTGTTGCATGCGGGAAACGCGCTGGCATCGTGTTTAACATTGGACGCATCATAAGTTTGGCTGATCGCTTTGGAAATACTGTCCACTGCGTAAACCGCCCCACCAGGACTATAGCCGCTGGCCAGAACCCAAGCGGACCCAGGTATGGCAACCAGATCTTCGGCATTGACGATATTACAGACATAGCTCATATCGCTTGAAGCCGCACAAGATTCCTCAGACGCATGCACCTGAGATACTGTGCCCGCGGCTATTAATAGGCAAAGCGTTCGCCACATTTTCATAGGTTGTCTCCAAAGATAGAACAGCAAGATAACATAGACAGCAGGCGGGTAAGTATTGCTCTAAGCGTGCTAACGGCTTAGGTCGGTGTACAGAATTGTCGTAAACACGTCCGCGTCGATAAACGCCCAACTGTAGTCAGCATCGAATTTAGCCAGAGGCTTGGCCGCTTTAGTTTCTTCCAGCGATTTTCCAGCTTCTACCAAGGCGCTTACCGCTGCACGTGCTTCTTGCAGCATAGCGATAGAGGTTACTAGGTCGCCTCGATTGGCCAACGGCCCATGACCCGGAATTACCCGTGTATTCTCATCGGTCAAATTCAGAATAAATTTCAAGCCGTCGACATAACCCGCCGAACTACCGCCCGAAGCAAGATCAATGAACGGAAACAAGCCATTGAACATGACATCACCGGTGTGAACAATATTTTGGTTGGTGAAATGCACCACACTGTCTCCATCGGTATGGGCATTTTTAACATGCAACATACGAATTTCGTTGCCGTTGAAATGCAAAGTGGCATTGTCGGAATAGGTCAATTCTGGAAGTGCCGTGTCTGGCGACTGATTGGGGCCTTCAGCGCCCATGCGAACACGTACATTGTCGTGCGCAACGATGCGGCTGCCGTGGGCGTGAAAAGCTTCGTTGCCACCGGCGTGGTCACCATGCCAGTGAGTATTCGCTAAATACTCGACCGACGAATCCGAAAGTTCTTTTAACGCGGCTTGAATCTTAGGTGCCAACTGGGCGTAGTCATTGTCGATTAGAAAGATGCCGTCTTCGCCGACAGAAACACCTAAGTTGCCACCTCGGCCCTGAAGCATGTACATGCCATCGCCTAGCTCGGTGGTTTTGATTTCAACCGCATCCCAATCGGGCGTGGCGGCGTGACCTAGGCTTGCAGTAACAAGCAGCAAAGGCATTAACAGTGTTCGTAAAGTCATGTTGAACCCCTAGTTAGTTTCGGCTGAGGGAGGAACTTTAACAGGAAACTTTTGAACATAGGAAGACAGCACTTTAGTCAGGCAACTAACCGCAGCTATTGTCGACTATTGTCGACTATGGAGGTGCGCACCCACCGGACCGCTTCTGATAGGGCCGATCGCACGCCCAATCACTGCCCGTGTAATCAAGGTGGGCGTTGTCAGGTAACTCAACCGCGACACAACCTCTTGTAGATACGCTAAAACCACGATTGCATTTCCAACCGGATCCTCGCGACAAATCTGACAGGTAGCCATTCGCTGGGACAACGATAGCTACACAATCGTCATTTTCCCGTCGAAAGCCACGATCACATTTCCAAGAGTCGCCCCGAAGAGTGTCAAGGTAGGCATTTGTAGGCAGGAACACAGCGGTACAAGACTCATCTGTAAGTGTATAGCCGCGACTGCATTCCCAGCCTCGACTTCGATCAGACTTAGTAGCAAAGGCGTTTTCGGGCACCGCTAGCAGTGCACACACTCCTCCCACTTCTCGAAAGCCTGGATCACACGCCCAGCCTGACCCATAGCGCTTTGCGCTGGCATTTTCAGGAACGTCATCTGCACTTGTTTGCGCAGCCATAGGGCCAGCTAGAACAAGAAGGAGTGCGAGGAGTAAAAGTTTGGAAGCAAAGTGGAACGGTTCAGATTGGTAATTCATAGGCTACTATCTCACAGCTGCAGTTCTCACGTCTGTACGACACCACACATGAGAGACGAAATAAGAGTATGCTAGTTTCGCAGTGGTCATGCGTTACGCAATGAGGAGTGTGCCCCTCAACGAGTGGCGAGACTACCCTTCAGAGAACAATAACGATGGCAGTGCCCTCCGAAAAAAAGACAACGCAAAACATGCTGCTGGCCGCACTGCCCACAGAAGTTCTAGCGAATTTTATAAACGAATTAGTTCCCGTTCATTTAAGTTTAGGCCAGGTTATTTATGAACCTGGCGAAATGTTACAGCACGTCTATTTCCCCACAACCGCGATCGTATCCCTGCTCTACACCATGGAGAATGGCGCTTCTGCAGAAATGGGAATTGTTGGGCGTGATGGCGTCGTGGGCATCGCGGTATTTATGGGCGGCGACACAACCCCCAATCGAGCAGTGGTGCAGAGTGCAGGCGACGCACTGCGCTTAGAGTTACAGTTTTTTCGCGAAGAATTTAGACGCATCGGAGAACTCCACCGAGCACTTCTACTCTACACACAAGCCCTTCTCACACAAATGTCACAGACTGCTGTGTGCAATCGGCTGCACTCGGTGGAGCAGCAGCTTTGCCGCTGGCTATTACTCAGCTTCGACCGCTTGGAGTCCAATGAGTTAGTCATGACCCAAGAGTTGATTGCCAATATGTTAGGCGTGCGTCGTGAAGGCGTCTCTCTCGCTGCCCATCGACTGCAGGATGCAGGACTCATTAGCTATCGCCGTGGACGCATTATAGTCTTGGATCGCCCTGCTCTCGAGCGCGCAGTTTGCGAATGCTATCAGGTCGTCAAATCGGAATGCGATCGTTTGCTGATTTATTAGCTCTACACCCCCCGCCGGAGCGCTCACCGACTAACCGGCAATCTAACACTTTATATCTTCGGTATACGCCACCCAGACTGCGGCGCAATGTTCGTTATCGCACAGACGCAGGCCAACCCAGAGAGGTAGGGTCTGTGTCCGAGATTCTGAGGCTGTCCTGATCTGTACCGTACGACGCATAGCAGCGACACCACCCTTCCCAAGTCCTCCTTTGGACAACCAAACTAAAGCCTCACTTCGGCCTGCATCAACAACACTCTTACACCAACTATTGCACCAACTCTTACACCAACTATTGCACCAACTATTTCACCAACCGACGCACCCACTTTTCCAAAAAATGGCAACCCTACAATAAGGCGAATCAGCGCCCGTTCTAGGTATGCACAATAAAAATCCACAGGAGACACCCCTTGCCACTATCCATTAAAGACCTCATGCCATCGAATCTCGAGTTTCAAATGTTTGTACTCGATGAGCTCGCAGATGAGTTATCTACTAAAGGCGCAGACGTCATTAAGCTCACCATTGGCGTGACCGAACTGCCTATCCCTGAGAACGTCCTGGAACAAATGATCAGCAAACTCAGAGACCCAGACTTCGTGCGTCGGGTATACCCTGAAGGACTGCCCGAACTACGCGAGGCGATCGCCAACTTCTATAACAAGAGCCATAAAACGAATGTGTCGCTAGACAACGTCATCGTCAACACCGGCAGTTCACCAATTTTTCGCAACCTTTTTCAGCTTCTGTCGGGTCCAGAACTCGAAATTATGATCCCCCGACCCTACTACGCTTTGTATTTGTACTGCGCAAAGTTAGCCGGTGCAAAGGTCAAGTTCTACGACATTGATGTGAATACAAAACGCGTAGACATGGATTCTTTTCGTCGCAACTTCTCTCCAGAACGTACGGCGTTGGTTGTCATCAACTCACCAGGCAATCCAGTAGGCAATATCGTAACGCCTGAAGAGATGCGTGAGATGTACGAAATCATCGACCACAAGGCATACGTGGTGAACGATGAAATCTACAACAACACGATGTTTTACGATGCCTTCCACACACCCCTGGCGTCGCTCCCCGAACACAACGACGTCACGATTGTAACCAACAGCTTTTCGAAAGGTTATAGGATGTACACCAAGCGCGTCGGATTCGCGATTCTGCCCGAACAACTACAGAAAAACCTGCGGGTCATGCAGCAACACACCTTGCTTTGCACAGATCCTTGCTACCAAGCCGGCATGATCACGGCACTTGAGGACACCGAAAGCCCAGCGGAACTCAACCGTGTATTTCGAGCACGAGCTGAATATACAACACAGCAACTCGCCGATACAGGATGTAAGCCAATCCCCGCTGAAGGCGGGTTTTACGCTATGCTTTGTTGCGAAGACTGGATCAAAGCACACGGTTTCGCATCGTCAAAAGAATTGGCACGGGATATCCTAGAGAAAGTTCACGTCGCCGTCGTGCCTGGAACAGATTTTGGTGTACCCAACGATCTACGCCTCGCATTCTGTAACGCACGATACAATGATGGTATCGATCGGCTTAGAAGCTACTTTACGAATTCGACAACACAACAAGTCAAAGCCAGCACCACAATGGCAGCGGACGTCGAAGAGGTGGGCGTATGACACAAACGCTTAAATCTGCATCGGTAGGTAGTAGCTCCAGTAACAAAGCTGAACCAAACCCAATTAGCCGCGCAATCGTGCTTGCAGCCGGGCGTGGCAGTCGTCTACATTCACTGACAGGCGATGCCCCGAAGTGCCTCACAATGATTGGCGGCGAACCTTTACTAGAACGCGCATTGAAGGCACTTGCCCAACAAGGCATTACCGAAGCTGTAGTGGTCGTAGGCTACATGGCTGACGTTGTACGCGACCATATTGGCGCACAATTCGCCGGGATCAACATTCTCTATGCTGAGGCTCCGGACTATGCCACAACCAATAATATTCGCTCATTGTGGGACGCAAGAGCCTACTTAGATGAAGACGTATTATTGCTAGAAGCTGATATCGCATTCGATCCTGAAGTTGTTGGGAAGTTGCTCGCTCACAGCGGCAGTAGTGCTGCCGTCGCACCATACGACCCAGCATTGAGCGGCACTGTCTTGTTGCGCAACAGCAGTGGACAGATCACATCGATCATCCTAGGCGCCGAGCAAGGGCCAAAGTTTGATACCAGCGACACTTATAAGACCGTCAATATCTATGTACTGCGAGAGCAACTGCTTCGTGAGCAGATACTGCCTCGCCTTGGCGAATTCATCGAGGCCGGCCGAGTTAACGAATACTACGAAACCGTTCTTCGGGACTGCGTGGCAGACCCTCGAGTAGAAGCCGATTTCGCAGCAATTGACGTATCAGATGGTCGTTGGTCAGAAGTAGACGACGACCGAGACTTAGACGCTGCGGAGTTCTTGTTTCTCGATCGAGATGCGCAATTCGATCGCGTCCAAAAACTGCACGGCGCTTATTGGCGGTACGGTTTTGTCGACCATTCCTACTTGTACAACATGCACTTCCCGCCTCCAGAAATGCTCAATGTATTTCACTCACACCTGCGCGAGATCGTGACGAACTATCCTGTCGCGCAGAATGAAATAGCAAAGCTGGTCGCCAATTGGAGTGAGGCTGATCCCGCTCATCTCGCAGTCGCAAACGGAGCCGCCGAACTGATTAAAGTACTCGGCAACCAGTTCGAACAACGCGTTACCATTCCCACACCTTCGTTCAATGAATATGAAGAGGTCATCGACGCGGCTGGACTGAATCGCTTCACGCTTGATCCGAACACTTTTGAACTAGATATCGACGCATTCGCAGACTCGGCCATCCGCTGGAAGTCCGACACGGCAATCGTCGTGACGCCGAACAATCCAACGGCTTTGTCAGTTCCGCGAGAGGACATCCTGCGACTCGCCCGCCTTCTTGAACCTCACAACTGTCGCTTAATTGTCGACGAGTCGTTCATCGAATTCACCGAAGCGGGAATCGAAAGCAGTGTAGAACCGGAAGTGACTCACTACCCAAACCTGGTCGTCATCAAGAGCATGAGTAAGGTCTTCGGTGTCGCAGGTGTAAGGTTGGGATATCTTCTGAGTGCTGATCAACCGTTCATCGAGGAGGTACGAGCGAGCTTGCCTATATGGAACATTAATGGCTTGGCAGAAGAGTTTTTACGTGTGGTCGGACGTTATCGCAATGAGTTTTTTGCGAGCTGTACACTGACCCGAGAAACCTGCCTGCAGTTCTACCGCGATCTTGGCTCGCTTCCTGGTATAGATCCGCTAAAACCAGATGCAAACTTCATTCTCTGCAAAATCACCAAACCAGGCATCACCGGCCCCGAGCTTGCACGCCGTATGTACGTGGATCACAACATCCTCATAAAGGACTGTGCCGCGAAAAGCATGCCAGACGCAGATCGATACCTGCGCATCGCATCACGCACACCATTGGAAAACAAACACCTGGTAAATGTTCTAGGGACCCTTTGCTGATGTCCGAAACGACCAGTCCCGACGAAGCCCAAGTGAGTGACGCTGATAACGCAGCACTTATGCAGGAAATTGAGCGGAGCATTCCGCCAATGGACATCGACAACGCTGGGCGCCTGCTCGATGAAGCCAAACAGATTTTCGATGCCCATGGCATAGTCTTTTTTCTTCGCCAAGGCACCTGTCTCGGCGCGGTTCGAGATCAAGCTCTAATCCCATGGGACGATGATATCGACCTTGGCTCAATCATTGGTCTGCACGGTTTCAGCGAGGACAACATTGCACCTGCGGTGGAAGCATTTCGCGCCGCCGGTTGTTATGTCGAGGTTATTCCAGACGGCTTGTACACGTCTGTGAAAATCATGAAGTACCGGATCAGGATCGACTGGCAGTGCTATCGCGTCGTTAAAGGCACAATCGCCCACTACCCAGGCGTGCCCTTTCCTGTCGAGTTGTTTGTCGAGCTTGAAGAAGTTGAATTCAACAATGGTAAGTATTGTGTCCCCAGCCCGCCGGCCGAGTACCTGCGCTACAAATACGGTCCCGATTGGGTCACCCCAAAACAAGCAGGCTATGAAAAAGATGTGCTCGATAACATGCCTACCGGAACCGTACCGGGCCGCCCCGGTTGGCTCAAACAATGGCTTATAGTTTTCTTTGCACCGTTAATGGGTGCCCGTAGCCAAACCGCACAACTGTTGGTGTTGGATGCGAACGACAATCCCGTCCCCGACGCGCAGGTCTTAGTCGCCGGTTTGTGTAAGACACGAACCGATCGCAATGGCGTGGCAAAATTCTATTTACCAGGACCTGACGAGTACGCCCTAGAGATATCTTGGGGTGAGCACGAAGAGGTGTTGTACGAAGAAGCGATGGTGGCTGGGAAAAAATACGAGTATCGGCCGGACCCAAACGAGACGGCCGGACGCTATTTCGTACTTACCGAGACTTAGAAGATGTTCGCTCCAGAATTTTTGGAAAGCCTAATCCCAATAATCGCCATCGTGGCGAAAATCGCACTAATATTTACATTGGGTTTCGCGCTCAATTTGGTGCAGAGAAAGCTTGTTACCAGGGCTTTTCTGACCTCAAGACCTAGCTTCGTACCTCATGATGACGTAGACGAGCGTTACGAATTGATGACGCTTGTCACTACCAAAGCGATTACGGTATTTATTTGGGTTATGGGCGTTCTCATGGTGCTCGGTGTACTTAACGTGGATACAACACCATTGCTCGCAACAGCGGGTGTAGTGAGCCTTGGGTTAGGTTTCGCTGTGCAGGACATCATTCGTGATTATCTACAGGGATTCGTCATCTTCATGGAAGATTGGTACCGACTGGGCGATTGGGTCGTCATCGCGGGTATGGAAGGTACCGTCGAGCAAATCACACCAAGGCGGACTGTGTTGCGCGAGATCAACGGTACTCTGCACATCATTCCCAATAGCCAAATCCCAACAGCCAGCAATCAAACCCGCGACTGGGCACGTATCAACCTTCTTATCACCGTGGCATATAAGGAAAATATCGACCGGGTTTATCGTGTCATTGACGAGATTTGCCAAGAATTAAAAGACGACCCAGAGTTTGGCAAATACCTGACCTCGACACCCACAGCGATGCGGGTCAGCGACCTGGGTGACCATGGCGTTGACATCTGTATTCGCGGCGACACTAAACCCGGAGAACAGTGGAGCCTAACCGGAGAATTGCGCAAGCGAATCAAAACCAGGTTCGACCTGGAAAATATCGAAATCCCCTGGCCACATACTAAAGTTTACTTTGGGGAAGTAGAGAACAAGATGCCTACTGCATAGTTAGGGTCGGGAATTTCTGCATTAGAAGTCGTCGAGGTTAAGCGTGCAAACGTACTTTCGTTTGTTACGCTTGTAAACGTTAGCTGCCACCCTGTGTATTTCTTTCAAGCTCAAGTCAAAAGCGTCGAGTATTTCCGAGTCAACATCGCTGAGCGTTGGGCAGATTTTCGCCAGGGCTTCAATCTTTAAGAAGAACGAAACTTCGATGGCACCGTCATACCCGGAGAAACGTATGCTATTAACGGTTGCGTCAATGGAGCGGGTGGGATTAAGGAATGCGACTGCCATCAACGGCTCCTACTATCGAAACGCAATTGCTAATTCGACTTAGCGAAAGGGTCAGAAGTCTTCGAATCACTTTTCTTCCCCCTCTTCTGAGCTCGTTTCTCTTTGAGCGTGCTCTGTGCTTGGGTCTTACCTCCGCGAGATCTCTTATCTTGGCTTTTTGCCACAGTCTAGTCCTCTGGTGAGCACCAAGACTATGCTCCCAACGTTCTCACTCGTATGTACGAAACGTCACACAATGTTAGGTAATGTCTAGTCACGCTGCACACCGGTCGCTTCAGCATAGCAGCGACATGTCCTTTAGCTCGGTATACTCTTTATCCATCGAAAAAAGTAGCCAATGTCTATGAAATACTCTGTCGCCTTTGCCTCTGAAGTGGATTCTTGGAAATGGGTCAAACAAGCTGAAGACCTAGGTTTTCACGAGGCCTGGTTCTACGACACCCAACTTCTTAACCCAGATGTATTCATTTGCATGGCGCTCGCTGCCCATGAAACCAGCCGCATTCGATTAGGCACAGGCGTGCTGGTGCCTTCAAATCGAATTGAGCCCGTGGCAGCCAACGCTTTCGCCTCGCTCAACAAACTAGCGCCGGGGCGAATAGATTTCGGCGTGGGCACGGGGTTTACCGCGCGACGCACCATGGGCCTAGGCGCTATTGGACTCGCAAAAACCAGGACTTACATTGAAAGAGTGCGGGATTTACTGGACGGCAAAACCGTCGATTGGGATTTCGAATCACAAGATCGAAAAATTCAATTTCTAAACCCCGATCTTGGCCTGATAGACCTCGAATCAGAGGTGCCGGTCTGGCTTTCAGCATTTGGACCTAAATCGAAAGCACTCGCAGCAGAGCTTAACGCGGGCTGGCTTAATTTTGGCGCCCAAGGCGCCATGGAAAGTCTGCAAGAAATGCAAACCTGCTGGCAGAGCGCTGGAAGGAACCTCGACACACTGCAGTCCAATCTGTTCTTCCTTGGCGCCGTGTTGAATGGCGACCAGGAAGAGAACGACAAAAAACTGATGCAACAAGCCGCCCCACAAACTGCGGTCATGTTCCACAATTTTGCTGACGATGTCGGTGCCATGGGTGGACAAAATCTACCCCAAGGACCGATAAGCAATCTCTTAGCTGAATACCTCAAAGTCTATGAGACCTACCAACCCGAAGACGCAAAATATCTGACCAACCATCGCGGTCACTTGATGTTTGTCAGACCGGAAGAAACTCACATCACGCCAGAACTCGTGCAAGCGACAACCATGAGCGGCAGCCACGAAGAACTGGTCGAACGCATGCGGCAATTGCAAGAATGGGGATACGACCAAGTAACAATCCAACTTGTTCACGGCCACGAAGCCGCTATTGAAGAGTGGGCTGAAGTATTCAAACAGGTTTA
>JBNMMV010000124.1:0-11211 GCA_051270205.1 Limisphaerales bacterium | reverse complement strand
CAGGCTGACCCCTACAGGCTGACCCCTACAGGCTGACCCCTACAGGCTGACCCCTACAGGCTGACCCCTACAGGCTGACCCCTACAGGCTGACCCCTACAGGCTGACCCCTACAGGCTAGGGGTAAATCGGACTAGGTTAGTTGACCACTTCCGTCGTGCAGTGTGTCGAGTAGGTGGGCTGCATCGTTGAATCGACGCACATTAATCTGATCGCCTTGCATGACGATATGCGTCAAAGAGCCATTGTCGGCGCCATTGAATGAAAAAGGCTCGGCCCCAACTGCATGTTCGACGATGTGCGCAATCACACCGCCGTGTACAACTGCTGCGACCAGCTGGTTTGGGTGATTTTCATGGATACGTCGCAATCCGCGCATAATGCGTTCGTTGAATATAGTCCAACTTTCAGCGCCAGGAATAACATCCCAACGACGCTCAGCCTGCATGGCGAGGAAGATCGGATCTTGTTCTACTGCTTTGATTCGCAGTAGGCCACCCTCCCATTCGCCGAGAAATATCTCCCGCAAACCTGGCTCTACAATCGGTATTAAGCCTAATTTTTGCGCCAGCGGTGCGGCAGTTTGATGCGTGCGTTGCAGGTTGGTGACATAGATTGCGGATATTGGGTCGTTCTGCAGTCGCTCACCTACGCGTTCAGCCTGAGCTTCTCCGTTGGCATGCAACTCTGGGTCGCCGTGACCGTCAACCAGTGGGAATGGGTTTTCGGCCGACGCTGCGCGTGACTCACCGTGGCGAATCAGCATGATCTGGGTCGCGCCAGCTGGTGGTTGGTAGCTGTGCTGTCGATATTCTTTGGCCATGGATTTTACTTAAGGCCGATAGCCGAATTTTGGCGGGTCAGTGCGAGAAGCACTCCGAGCAAGTTTTGCCCAGTGGCATAGATAAGACCGAGTCTTGCTCGGATCGATAATTTCCTCGATCTCGAAGAATTCTGCCGAACGAAAGGGTGACCTGAGTCGGTTCAGCCGATCCTTAATTTTTGCCAGGTGTTCATCGTAGTCTGCAACTTCTGCTAACTCAGCTTTGTACGCTACTTCGATACCACCCTCTATAGGCAACGATCCCCAGTCACCGGAGGGCCAAGCCGCACGAAAGTGATGCGACCCTGGCTTGTGATTGGCAGCACCCGCAACACCGAATGCTTTGCGTATTACAACACTACAAAAAGGTACGTTGGTCTGGCCCAGCGCCGCCAGCGCTGCCGAACCGAATCGAATGGTGGCTTCCTCTTCCGATTGCTTACCGATTAAAAAGCCGGGGCAGTCCTCTAAGTGAATTAGGGGAAGATGAAAAGTTGCCGCTAAGTCACAAAAACGAATCAGCTTTCGAGAAGCATCTGCCGTCCAAGCGCCGCCATAGATGCGTGGATTTTCTGCGAATATCGCGACCGGAATACCATTGAAACGTGCAAACCCCGTAATAAGAGAGCGACCCCATTTGCGACCCATTTCGAAAAACGAATCTTTATCGCAGACCGATTCCAACACGGTGTGCATTTTATAAACTTTGCGCGGGTCCTTAGGGACAATAGAAAGTAACGATTCATCGGTGCGTTCTGGATCGTCTTCACAATCAACCAACGGTGGAAGCTCATCAACGCTACTGGGTAGGTAGGAGAGAAAACGCTTCGCCATGGCGAATGCTTCGGTTTCACTGCCAGCTTCGTCGTCGATGGCGCCGTTGCGGGTATGAATTTTAGATGCACCGAGTTCTTCTTTGGTTACATCGCCTAGGCTCGCCCAGTCGACCAGGGCAGGTCCAGCGATCATCATTTGCGCGCTGTCTTTTACAATGACGCTGTAGTGCGATGTCGCGACTCGAGCCGCACCAATGCCGGCAACAGAGCCGAGCGCCAGAGAAACAGAGGGAGCAACGGAAAGCTGGGCAACCACCGTCTCCCAGCCTTGAAGTTGGGGGATATAGGTGCGTCCAGCGGTCTCAATTGTCTTAACTGAGCCACCACCACCCATACCGTCGACCAGCCGAATATGAGGCAGACGGAGTTCAACGGCTAAACCTTCTGCGCGGTTTCTTTTACCTGGAATAGAGGCATCGGCAGATCCGCCGCGGACTGTGAAATCATCGCCCGAAAGCACCACGGGGCGACCGTCGATCTCAGAAGTGCCAAACACAAAATTGGAAGGCGTGAAAGCTTTGAGCTTGCCGTCATCGCCGTACTCGCCTACGCCTGCCAGACTGCCAATCTCATGAAAGGTTTCTTGGTCGCTAATGGCGCCGATACGCTCGCGTATGGTGAGTTTGTTGAATTCGTGTTGTCGGGCAACCTTTTCCGCGCCGCCCATTTCGAAAGCGAGCGCTTCGCGCGCTCTCATTTCGTCTATTTCTTTATCCCAACTCACTAAGCGCGTGTGCCTGAGAAGTCGGCATTGCCGAATGCGCCTAGCTTTACTGAACCGCTGATTTCGTCGCCAGAAACTGAGGCTGTGAATTCTAGGGTCATTGCCATGGGGGCAGTAATGTCGGCTTTCCAGGTTAATGTCTCGCCGTCAATGCCGGTGTCCTGAATGTCCATTTCACCTTGGGGGCTTGCCATTTTCCCGGTCAAAGTCCCACCTTCTGTAGACAGAGTCAAAGTTCCGTTTTGTGCGCCCATTGGGGTGTTGATCGTTGTGTTCCAAGTGCCGTCTGCGCTCATATCGAAATCCTATTGGTTTAAGAGGTCATCAGTATGGCATAGCCTTACGGGCTTGAGAATGTTGCTCGCTATGGGCTTTGCTGACTTGTAAGCTTGGGTATGCCAATTGGTACGCTTAATGAGGGGTCGTTACACCGTGCGCTGAAGGCCGCCTATGCAGCCAATGGCGGGGCAGAAGAAGTGCCTATCAACGGCTTTGTGGCAGACGCCGTGCGTGAAGGCGTGGTTTATGAAGTACAAACAGGCTCATTCAGCGGGTTGGCGCGAAAAATGCGAAGCTTGGCAGATGAGCTACCGGTGGTGCTAATACACCCGATCGCGGCGAACACCACCATCATTAAACAACCGACTGAGGGCGACAAAGCCAGCAAGCGGTTGTCACCAAAACATGGCCGGCCGGTGCATATCGTTTCGGAACTCATTTATATACCGACGCTGCTGAATCACCCTAATTTCTCTGTTGAAGTGGTACTAATCGAAGAGCAAGAGGTGCGGGAGTTTGATCCCAAAAAGCGTCGAGGCCGTGGTGGCTGGCGCGTACGCGAACGGACACTGTTGAAAATTGTTGAAGGCGTGCGCTTGCGTGAAATGTCAGATCTTTTCGAGTTTTTAAAAACCGAATTGGCCGAACCGTTCACAACCCAAACGTTGGCCGAAGCACTGGGTGAGCCCCGAGCGATAGCCCAAAAAATGGCCTATTGTTTAAAGCACGCAGGTATCACCGAGGTCTGTGGCAAAATCGGCAACGCCCTTCAGTATCGTAGCTGTTAGTGCCTAAAGCCTAAAACTCTCGCTCCAGAGCGAACTGAACTTCGTGGGAGGTGTGGTCTGCTGAAAGTCTCGCCGAGCGCGACGGAAACGGACCCGCTTTTAATTCGCCCAGATCGATGTAACGGTAGCGAATATTCAGCGTCCAAGGACCGCCTAGGTCCCGGGTGACACCGGCCAGCACGTTGTAGGTGAAATCTGTATCTCGGCTATTGTCGGCAAATTCCATTTCGGGGTTTATGGTGGTGGCGCGTTCTATGTAGGACGCTTCAATGTCGTTTACGACCAGCCCAATACCGGCGCCGAACTCCCATGACCAATCTTGCGAAATTACACCGCGTCGAATGAGGTTGAACATCAACGTTTGCGTCTGAGTATCTGAAAATACATTGGTAATGGTTTGGATGGAGGGTGTTGTTGTGACCACGTCCCAGTCGGTGCGGTAGCGGTAGATGTATTCAGCCTCGTAAGTCCAATTGCCGATCCGTTTGCCTACGGCGAATCCGAGTCCGGCAGTGTAGTCATCGATTTTCTCGTCTCTGATTTGGCCGTCAATTTCTCCATTTATGAGAGTGCCCGTGCCGATTGTGCCACCATGGCTAATGTTGTCGATGTTGTCTTCGCCTAACGATAATTTCACGGCGGCAAACCATTCGCTGTCGCTTGCATATGCAGAGCAGGAAAACAGCATGATCAGGCTGATGGAGGTTATGCGTAGCATTGTTATTGTCCTTTTGTTGCCACTGGCATGCGCCATAGTGTGAGTCGATCAGCCACTTGTACTGACTGTTGCATAGTACTCGTGGGTGGTGACCCACAAATCACCCACATTATGGACACTCCCTTCAGTGAATCAACGCCTGTGGCGGAGTAAGAGCCTGTGGCGGAGTAAGAGCCTGTGGCGGAGTAAGAGCCTGTGGCGGAGTAAGAGCCTGTGGTTGAGGATATGTTGTGATATCGCAGGAGGTAACTTCGTTCTTTTATTGAGCCGGCTTCTTCACAGTACCCCAGTATCTGTGCATCGCCCAGCAACTGGGCGATGCGGGAAGCGGTTGCTTGTTCATCGGCATGTCGACCTGGGGTTTGCCAGGAATAGGCTGCAAAAATCAGTACCAGACCAATGCTTGAACAGGTAATTAACATGCCGTGCTTCAACACCCAAGACGGCATAGTGGGCGCGCGCCAGAGCGAGCTGATAGCCAGAGCAAAAAATGGCAGGCTGGGCAAAATATAATGATCGTAATGCCGGGCGCTGAGTAACTGTGGCACTGAAGCGCAAACGGCGATGATAAGCCAGGCGTAAAATGTGCGGTTCACATTGAGCGATGCCTTAAAAAAAAGTCTCATAACGAGCCAAAGGACAACCACAGGCAAGCCGATATTGGTTGCGAGCAGAACCACTAGGTCCACTCGTGTGTGTTCGACTGTTCGCAGCCCAGTAATGCTGGCGACTAATTGTTGCTCGATATAAAGTTTCCAGAATTCCAATGCTTCGGGGTATAAAAAATGAGTGCAGCCAAAGGCGATAAGGCAGACGCTCAACATAATGACCCCTCGAGAAAAAGCCGGGAGAAATGACTTGTTGAAAAACCACAGCGCTAACGGGGTGGCGAGAGGAAATAGGCCTACCGGCCCCTTGATCAAGACAGCCAGGTAAACCAGCAATCCTGCGAGCAATGCCCAGCCGATCTGGGATTGCGACTTCAAGCAGCAAAATACGGCCAAGGTAGTGATGACTGTGGTGGGTATCTCTAAGTAGCCGCCGAACCAGTGGCTGGTTAATACTGGCATCGACAAGAGAATTAGACTTGGAAACCACAAGGGGTTTGTATCACCCAGGGCCTTCGAATTCGCCCGAAACAACAATCCAAGAATAATCGCAAAGACTAAGGCGTAAAGTTTTTCACTAAGGAGCCAGGTGCCTACCGACGCATACCAGCTACTAAGTAGCCAAATGCCCAGTGGCGGGTGGTCGTAGAATCTAAATTGACTCAAATCAAAGTAAGGTAGCGACCAAAAGCTGCCGACGCCGCTGGCCAGTTGTTGGGCGATGTTAGAGTAGATCAGACCATCGAAGTCGAGCGACAGAGATACCAGTTCGGGTAGTGACAGGGCCGCGGCGAGGCAACATACCCACACACCCAGGTGGAAATTGGAATTCATGACTTTGGGGATTGGCTCAGGTATAAGGTGGTCCTCCCATAGATTGAGTCAAGCGAGCTTAAGTGACGCCCCGGTCGACTATTAACAGTGTCTGCGTTGTCCTCCCGACCTACAACGAGGTTGACAACGTCGGCACCATTGTACGGCAGTTGCTTGCAATATTTGAGGCATCTGACCTTGATAGGTATCAGGTATTGGTGGTCGACGATGAATCGCCCGACGGTACTGCTGAAATTGTCACTGAACTGATGGCAGACAACCCAGCGCTTGAACTCTTGAGTGGCCCCAAAAATGGTCTGGGTTCCGCCTACAGCCGCGGTTTTGATAGGGTCATGGAGCAGTCATTTGATGCGATCGTGCAAATGGATGCAGATCATTCTCATGCACCCACCGACATTCCTCGATTACTCGCAGCCTTAGAGCACGCAGATGTGGCCATTGGTTCTCGTTACATAAACGGCGGTAGTATCGACGAAACGTGGGGCAGACGTCGTCGATTACTTTCACGAGGAGGAAACGCTTTTGCGCGTTATGTTGCCGGTATCTATCAGGTACAGGATTGCACTGCGGGATTCAAAGCCATTCGCCTGTCTGCGCTAGAAGCCGCTTATCCGTTACGCTTAGCAGTTCAAGGGTACGTTTTCCAAGTCGCTTGTCTGCATGCTTTGTTCATTGCCGGTGCTAAGATTACCGAAGTACCCATTCACTTTACCGACCGCAAAGCGGGTACAACCAAACTTGGCCCAGCTGATGTCGCTGAGTTCTTCATTCACGTTTGGTGGCTAAGACTACTATCACGAAAAACCTTTGTGAAATTTGCAATTACAGGTGCTACAGGCGTGATAGTTAATCTCGGTTGTTTTCAAATTTTGCGTGAACTGGATTTGCAGGTTTATTTGAGTTCAGTGGTGGCCATCGAGCTATCGATTATCTGGAATTTCTTTCTGAATAACTTTTGGAGCTTTCGCGACCGATCTATTTCGTCGCGAAAAAGAGTCCGAGGGTTGAAGTTCAATGCAGTATCGCTGGTCACGCTTGCACTGAGCTTTGTAACCTTTGTCGGTCTTCGCTGGATTTTTCCTGAGCAACCTGAAATTATTTCTCAACTGTTGAGTATTTTCCCTGCTGCTTTGGCAAACTACTTCCTAAATTCTTATTGGACCTTCAAAGCAGACAAGGTCTAAAGTTCGACTAAATTGAATGGACGCACTATGCAAGCAGACAGTAACTCAGTAGGTCCTGCATGGGACTTAAGCGACGAATACTCAGGCGTAGACGCCCCGGAACTATCGGCAGATTTGAAAATGGTCTCGCAGTTGTTGGACGAAGCACAGATGCTAAACGGTGCATTAACCTCGAGTGATTCCCAAGGCGTGAAAGCGTCAGTAAAAGCCGCCCAGACGCTCACTGGGTTGTCTGAGCAAGCGGGCACGCTACTGGCCAATGTAGGCACTTATGCGCACTGCTTGTTGTCTGTTGATTCAAAAAATGAAGCCGCGCAGAAGCTGAGCGGACGGCTGCAAAATTACCATAAACGCATGGGTGACGTGTTTGAGCCTTTGTCGCAATTCATTGATGATGCAGACGAGGCCGTTATTACCGACTATTTGGCAGACCCAGATGTCGCGCCCGCTGAATTTCTGGTAAGGCACGGTCGTGAACGTGCTCATGAGAACCTAACGCTTGCAGAAGAAAGCTTGGTGAACGGTCTTTCGCAAGATGGTATTCATGCTTGGGGAAACCTATACGACCAGTTGGCAGGTACTCTGCAATGTGAGGTTGGGGTGGGTAACGAAACCCAGACCATGGGCGTGGCTCAAGCAAGTGGGCTCCTCATGAATGCCAACGACGGTCAACGAAAGAACGCGTGGTCAGCCATCAATACGGCTTGGCAGCAACATGAAGAATCTTGTGCTGCCAGTTTGAATGCTATCTCGGGTTGGCGTTTAGAGATGTGTAAGCAACGTAGCCGCGATCAGCCGGTCCATTTTCTCGATGCGCCTGTACATATGAATCGCATCAGCCGCGGCACCCTGGATGTGCTCATGGACGTTGCAAAGTCTTCTTCTGGACTTGCTCAACGAGCTGCATTGTTGCAGGCACGTGCTTACAACAAAGAAGGTTATGGGCCATGGGACTTGCGTGCACCAGCGCCAGATATTGGCGCAGCGGGCCAGCCAATACCATTCGATACGGCCATTGAGATTATCGCTCAGGCGTACGGGCAGATTGAGCCTGAAATGGAATCGTTTGTGCGCATGATGGTCGAGAAAAAGTGGGTCGAAGGAACGGTGGGTGGACACAAAGCGCCCGGTGCTTATTGCACTCGATTTCCAAAGTCGAAAACCCCACGCGTTTATATGACTTACATGGGGGGGCAGAGCGACATCATTACTTTAGCCCATGAGCTGGGCCATGCATTCCATGCCTGGGTGATGCGCGACCTTCCGCAAAGCCAACAAAGTTATGGCATGAGCCTGGCTGAAACAGCGAGCACCTTTGGTGAGACGCTTGTACGCGATGCATTGTTAGCTCGGGCTGAAAGCCAGCAAGAACGTCTCGATATCATGTGGGAAGAGATCAGTGCTTTTACCGCCTTTTTACTGAACATACCCGCACGATATGAATTTGAGCACAGGCTTTATCAAGCTCGAGCTGAAAGGCCGCTACGGCCAGACGAGTTAAAACAGATGATGAGTGAGTCTTGGCAAGAGTGGTATGGCGACGCCCTGGCAGAGCCTGACCCGTTGTTTTGGGCGAGTAAGCTACATTTCTACATTTCAGGACTCAGTTTTTATAACTTTCCCTATCTATTTGGCTATCTATTTAGTTTAGGCGTTTATGCAAAACGCGATGAGTTTGGCAGTGAATTCTATTCTCGATATGCGAATTTATTGCGCGATACCGGGCGACTGTCCGCTGAGGATTTGGCTGAAAAGCATCTCGGGGTGAAGATAGATGAGCCGGAATTTTGGCAAACCACGGTGCAATCATTGGCGCCACGCATTGATGCTTTTGAGACATTGCTCGATGAAATAGTTGCCAAATGAAATAGAGACAAAAGTTTGAATGCGATGAAGAAAAGTACAAAAAAATTGCTGCTATTGATGAGTCTCTGCATCACCGCAAGCGCCTCTGCCGATCATCATAATGAAGGTCGCACGCGTACAGGTGATGTCGGCGATGCACTGGAAATTGTCATGCCGCTGCTGTCTCTAGGTGGCACCTTGGTGAACAAAGATTGGGAAGGTGCGCGCCAGTTTAGTTACGGGCTGATCTCGACCCTGGTGGTGACCCATGGCATAAAAGATGCGGTAAGTAAGGAGCGACCAGACGGGCGTGACGACGAAAGTCTGCCCTCGTCCCACACCGCAGTTTCCGTACATGCAGCCGCCTACCTGCAACGTCGCTACGGTTGGCGCATAGGCGCACCCGCCTATGTGTTAGCGACCTATGTTGGATACAGTCGAGTCTATGATGACAGGCATGATGAGCAAGATGTGCTGTTGGGTGCCGCCATTGGCTATGCCGCCGCTCGGCTGTTTACGCGAAAACACCCGGATTTACGAATTGCCCCAATCGTTGGGCGGGACGTCGTTGGCGTAACCCTTGATCTAAAATTCTAGACTGATCTAAAATTCTAGACGGGCGCGCAGGCAACCACCCCCACCAGGGCAAAGTAAGTAGTCAGTACACCGTATACGGCTTTAAGAAGGTTCAGCTCACCTACTTTGAGTATCAATCGGATAAATATTACAGCCCCCACCAAGCTCATGATCAGACCGACGGGCCCGAGTGCCGCTTCGCCAAAGAGGTAGGGTAGGTTGCCGATGCTTTCTGATATTAGACCTGCGCGCACCGCGCCACCTAGGCTCGAGCTCTCCATGGTGACATATAATATTCCCCAGAAGAGGAATGCTATGACGATGCCTTCGCTCAATACTCCCCAAGCGTAAGCCCAAAGTTCAGCCATTGCTTTTAGACCTCTTAGTCTTTCTACTACTCGAGTTCTTCATTTTAGGGATCGCTATTTTGAGCACATCTTGCAGCGTTTCGGCAAGGGTGAATTTAAGCTCTTCTCGCACCGTTGAAGGTAGCTTCGTTAGATCGGATTCGTTGTCCTTGGGCAGAATAATATGCTTAAAGCCTGCCCGGTGTGCCGCTAGTATTTTTTCCTTGACGCCCCCCACAGGCAATACCAGCCCGGTTAGTGTGAGTTCGCCTGTCATCGCAATGTTGGGTGCTGTAGCCAAACCACTGTAAGCAGATGCTATCGCTGTTGCCATGGTCACGCCAGCTGATGGACCGTCTTTGGGGACAGCACCTGCAGGCACATGAATGTGAATGCCGTGGTTCTCGATGTCCTCAGTTTTGATGCCAATGGACTCGGCAATGTGCCAAACATAACTGCGAGCGGCTTTCGCTGACTCTTGCATGACTTGTCCGAGGTGGCCGGTGAGGGTGATCTTTTCTTCCTTGGGGATTAAGGCCGCCTCGATGTAAAGGACATCGCCGCCGGACTCGGTCCACGCTAAGCCCGCCGCTACACCGGCGTTAACATGCTCTCGATTGAGATCGTGTTTGAAGCGCTCGGGACCTAGAAGTTCGGTAATTTGCTCGACGTCGACTTCTTCTGGCAATTCCTTGCCTTCGACCACTTGACGCGCTCGTTTGCGAGACAGCCGACCAATAACCCGTTCTAGTCCCCGGACCCCGGCTTCACGGGTGTAGCGTTGAATGATAAAGCTCAGCGCTTCTGGAGTTATATTGAGCTGGGTGGGCGAAAGACCTGCTTCCTCACGTTGCCTGGGGATAAGGTAGTTGTTGGCAATGGCCTGTTTTTCCATGTCTGAATAGCCGCTAACCTCCAGCACTTCCATGCGATCTAACAGTGGTCTGGGGATGCCGTCGAGGGTGTTCGCTGTGGTAATGAACATTACCTTTGACAGATCATAAGGCAGATTCAAATAGTTGTCTCGAAACTCCTTATTTTGCGCTGGGTCCAAAATTTCCATAAGCGCAGCCGACGGGTCTCCGCGAAAGTCATGGCCCAGCTTGTCGAGCTCGTCTAGCATCAAAATGGGATTGACCACCTTCGATCTGCGTAAGGCCTGCAATATGCGGCCCGGCATAGCGCCAATATAGGTGCGTCTATGTCCACGTAATTCGGCTTCATCGTGTAGGCCACCCAGACTTAGGCGTTCGAATTCGCGCGCCATGGAGCGTGCAATTGATTTCCCTAAGGAGGTCTTGCCGACACCTGGAGGGCCGACAAGGCATAGAATGGGTGCTTTTGAAGCTGGATTAAGTTGCATGACAGCGAGCGATTCGAGGATGCGTTCTTTGACGTCCTCAAGACCGTAGTGGTCCTCGTCTAGAATTTCTTGGGCATGCTCAAGGTTGAGGTTGTCTTCTGTTGCTGCATGCCAAGGTAGTTCGGCAACTAACTCAAGGTATGCGCGTGCTACCTGATAGTCGGCGGCGTTGGCAGACATGCGAGCCAACCTCTTTAGTTCGCGATCAACTTCACTCTGAATTTCTTCCGGTAGCTCAGCCTCTTTGAGCAGATCTCGAAGCTCAGCGATGTCTTCATCGTCCCCCG
>JBNMMV010000123.1:0-11215 GCA_051270205.1 Limisphaerales bacterium | reverse complement strand
AACTGGTCAATGCGCAGGCCCATGCCGACACCGGCGGACATACCGTCTGGATGATCGTTTGCAAACTCAATGCCTTCGGCTAACAACTCAACCCATTCGTCTGCAATCACACCTTTGATGATATTGGCGCCATCGCGGTGGAAGTCATGTACTTCCTCTTCGGTTATCTCACGCAACATCTGTGCAGTCGTCATGGTTTGCTACCCAACCTAAAATTCTCAGATAGCATACATCATCGCGGTTTCACGGGAATCCAGAATTCTTCGCGGGCATCTGGGTCCATCGGGCTATAGTCTTCAGGTAGCCTCTCGAAGTGCTCACGATCATCTAGCTCAAATTCTGAGTTGGGTAACCATTGTTGGAATATGTACAACACGGTGCTCATGTCTGTAGCAGGCCCATTGTGTTCGAACACAGCATACTCACCCCCTTGCAGCGTATATGTTTGCGTGCCTTCAGTAGCTGTATCGAAGTTTTCCACCTCTACCACCGCCCACTTCGTAAACGTGGCTTGGGGATCGGCAACTTGATCGGGGCCTTGGGGATAAACCTGCATAGAGATAAAACCATCACCAGAACGCGCCGATACCGTGTTCCTATCCGGCATAAACGAACGCCACAAGTCAGGAGTACGGTCTTGCATGCGGCTCATCTCGAGGCACCTTCCTACGAGTAGCGTCTGTTTAAGGGATACGAATTTGGGCTCTTGCGCCATCGATTAAAGTCCTTTTTAAAACGCAACTATACGGAGAATACGCGCTCAACTTCCAACCAAACGATAATTAGGTATTATAACTCGAAAGATAATCGAGGGTCGGCGATGAAGCACTGGCAACTTGTCTGCATGGGTTTAATGACCACGTTATTGGCGTGCAATCAACCTTCCAAAGAGGTAAGCGAACCTGTAAGCGCAACCGCTGCCGACGAACAGGCAGTAGTGGCAACATCCGACGAACGTTGCACCAACTATTCAGAAAATGGGCTGCCTTTGTTTGGAGACTTGCACGTCCACACCAGTTTTTCTTTTGATGCAGCAGCCAACAGTACTGGCGCGACACCTCGTGATGCACACCGCTACGCCCGAGGCGAGGCTATTCCATTCTTCCCCTTAGATGATACGGGTCGGCCAATCGGTCAAGCACAAATAGATGTGCCCTTGGATTTCTTAGGCGTTACCGACCATGGCGAATTTTTGGGTGAACGATCACTCTGTCGACTCGAAGACTCGCCTGCTTTCAACACCACTTTTTGTAAGAACGTCCGTGTTAGCGAACGTCAAGGCATGATGATGCTGGCGACAGTCATAACCACAGAGACGCCTAAACGAATTCCCGAGTTGTGTGGGGATGACGGTTCCAGATGCCTAGAGTTTGCCAAACCACCTTGGCGAGAAATTCAGCAAGCCGCCAATGAAGCCAACGACCCATGCGCGTTTACTAGCTTCGTCGCCTACGAGTATACCGGCACTCCAGGTACCTCAAATTATCACCGCAACGTGATATTTCGCAACGAGAACGTTCCCGACCTACCTGTCAGCTATATTGATGCACCGATTGACAGCAAGTTGTGGGCAGGGTTAGACGATGTTTGTAAAATTGAAAACGGCTGCGACTACCTAACAATTCCTCACAACACCAACCTGTCGAACGGACGGATGGCGCCATATCGGCAACTAGAGCTGAATGATGAAAACAAGCGAGCGTACGCCGAAAAACGTTTGCAACGAGAACCCATCATGGAGATTTTCCAGCACAAAGGAGGGTCAGAGTGTATCAACGGGCTGTCTAGTGTCCTGGGTGCGCCAGATGAGCTTTGCAATTTCGAAGCTGTGCGGCGAATGGGCGAAGACAAACAATACGCCACTAGCCAACTCATAGACGGTGAACTCGTACTAGGCACTACAAGCGAAATCACTCGCGAGTGCGGTGCAGAAGAAAAAGGTGCCAAGGGCATGTTGGGGGCGGGTTGTGTGCACCCTACCGACTTCCAACGATCAGGGTTATTGGTGGGCCTGAAAGAACAGCAGGCAATTGGTCTCAATCCAATTAAGCTCGGGATTATCGCGTCGACCGATACCCACTCTGCCAATCCTGGTGGGGTTGCAGAAGACGACTGGGGCGGCGCGGTCACGGGAGAGGCCACACCCGCTCAACGGTTACAACCCGGTCTATTGACCAGCGGCATTGATGGTAACCCTGGTGGTTTGGCAGGAGTTTGGGCCAAAGAAAATACTCGCGACGCGATATTCGA
Source organism: Limisphaerales bacterium (assembly GCA_051270205.1). Classification (GTDB taxonomy): domain Bacteria; phylum Pseudomonadota; class Gammaproteobacteria; order Pseudomonadales; family Azotimanducaceae; genus UBA4421. The sequence continues at coordinate 8,965 of JBNMMV010000123.1, read as the reverse complement.
TGCAATGTTAAGACGCGAAGTGTTTGGTACCTCTGGACCTAGAATTTCGCCTCGTTTGTTCGCCTCCTGGTCCTTTGAAGAAAATTTGTGCGATGCCGAAAACCGCACAGCCGTGGGTTATGCACAGGGCGTTCCTATGGGTGGAGATCTGGCCGTGTCAGATACCACCGTGAACCTCAAACCAAAATTCTTAGCGTACGCGGCTAAAGACGCCAACGGACAAGATTTACAGTCGTTACAGCTCATTAAGGGATGGGTAGGCAAGGATGGTTCTCTGAATACTGAAGTAATTCCAGTGGCTGAAAGCGCATCTGGTGCTGCGTCGCTGTGCAGTGTTTACGAAGACACGCAGTTCGATGGTAGCCAACCCTCTTACTACTACCTACGCGTGTTGGAACCAGAGACGCCTAGATGGCACACCTATGACTGCGCCCGGATTCCTGAACAAGAGCGTCCACCGGTATGCTCGGATAACAAGTACCCCGACATAATCAGAGAAATGGCGTGGACATCACCTATTTGGTATCAACCCGAGTAGATTATTCATATCTTGAACCGGTTCATTGAGCGGTTTTGGTGGAGTCGAAACAGGGTAGAGAAATGATTAAAGGAAGTTGCCTGTGTGGAGGGGTTAAATTCGAAATAGACGGCTCTGTAGTCATGAGTCGCTATTGTCATTGCGAGAACTGTCGAAAGTTCTCAGGCACCGCCCAGGCTGCATGGGGTCTGGCCAACACCACAGAGTTTAGACAGACAACCGCTGATGCCCACGAAACCAAATTCGATGCAGGCTCAGGCAGCACACGTACTTTCTGCGCTTCATGCGGTTCACCGCTATGGTTCGAACCCAAAGACATGCCAGCCTTCATGGGCATTGCGCTGGGCGCAATCGACGAAGGTGATGTGGAACCTCCCGGTTTCCATCTGTGGGTGCGATCAAGCCCAGACTGGGAGACCATCGAGGGCACTTTGCCGCAACACGAAACAATTCCAGAGAGCAGGTAATCCAGGCCATATGCCTGATGAATCTAGCCGCATAGATGTCCCTTTAGTCGAACGCTTGATATCGACTCAATTTCCGCAATGGGCGCACCTTCCCATTTCTCCCGTAGAACTCAGTGGATGGGATAACCGAACATTCCATCTCGGCTCCGAGATGACGGTTCGAATGCCTAGTGGCAAGCATTATGCTTCTGCTGTCGAAAGAGAGCAGAAATGGCTTCCAATCTTCGCACCTAAACTGCCGTTACCGATATCAACTCCATTGGCAATGGGCAAGCCGAACGACGAATACCCTTGGCAGTGGTCGGTCTATCGATGGCTGCAAGGCGATGTTGCAACCTACGAGCGAATTGACGACTTAGATCAGTTCGCCGCTGATTTGGCTGGATTTCTAAGGCAGATGCAACAGATGGACACCTCGGGCGGCCCCTCGCAAAAGTTACGTGGCGGCTCTCTTGAGATTTACAATGCGCAAGCACGAGCGGCCATAGAGGTACTGCGTGGGGAAATCGATTGGAGATTGGCGACAGAGATTTGGGAGAAGGCTCTACGAGCGCGATTCACTGCGTCCCCAGTCTGGTTTCACGGCGATGTTGCTGCCGGTAACTTGTTAGTGCGACATGGCAAGCTAGAAGCAGTGATCGACTTTGGCGGCATGGGTGTAGGTGACCCCGCCTGCGACACAACCATTGCGTGGACTTTTCTGACCGCCACGACACGGCAAGCGTTCAGAGAAACGCTGCGCGTCGATGATGCTATCTGGGCACGCGGTAGGGGTTGGGCACTGTGGAAAGGAATGATCGTAATGGCCAAGCTGATTGATACCAACGCCATCGAGAAGGCATCGTCCGCATACACGGTGTCACAGGTTCTTGAAGATTATCGAGCGGCATCATGAACGTTCTAATTCTTGGCATTAACGGCTTTCTAGGGTGGATTCAACCGGTCGCTGCAACACGCTAATCTCTTAGCCCTAAGACCGAGTGTTGCAGATGAAACGACGACCGAGGATCCAATATACCGAAGCGGACAAGGCACTGATGTGGGATCGCTGGCAGAAAGGCGATTCGCTGGAGTCGATAGCCCGCCATTTGTAAAACGTCGCTGCTCATACCGTGCTCGCGGCACAGATCAGCTATCGGCGTTCCAATCTCGCCCTGATTGAGGATCGCGATGATCTGACTGTCTGTATATCTCAACTTTTTTCATGAAATCTCCTGCGTTTAGTTTACGAGAAAATTCCACTTTTGAGGTCAGCTGCTATTCCGGGGGGATTACCCTGCATTGCGGGTAAATCTCTGTTCGCAGAAACTGTAGAAACGATTCGGAAAATATCTGACCCATGTCCGATTCCAAATGCATCCGATACCCTGGAAGGCAAAGCAGATAGCCGATATGAGGCTCTACCGCCTGCCAGTGAAGATCGCTCATTGTTCCATTCGATCGCGACATGTGCGCGTACTCCATCTGAGCAATTCGACCTGAAGCAATTCTGGCAAATCTCGCCCATTCCTCTTTAGATAAACTCTCAGGCTCGGATTCAGCAGTGGAAGAAATTCTAATCAACTCAGGATCAGCCGCCTCTGCAAGGTCCATTCCAGTCAAGTTACTCAGAAATTGTTGATACGAAGCATCTTGGGTCGCTTTCGTATTCTGTTCCAGCTCCTGGTATATGAATGCCAGCGAAACAATTACTAGAACAGCAGCACCAATCTCAGAGAGAGCCTTTAAGAGACCGAACTTTGTCATCGGACCAAATCAGCCGGTGCACATGACTCAGTTCTAAGAGAAACCATGGCGCGTGTAAAATTGGCGTTTGTTTCGTTGGGTGTTTCCATGCGCCAATCCTATCAATTAGTTAGCGTAAAGGTCACGCAGACGCTCTGCAGACATCTTCAGCCTACAAAGGTAATCTGCGGTTTGTTCTCGCAACGACATTAATTGTCGAGCGCGCGACGCCGAAATTGCGCCGAGCTTCGGGTCGACGACAGAGTCCGCTAATGCACTTGAGATTCCCACCAACAGGAACTACGTTTCTGGTAACTAGCCCGATTGATTGATGAACGAATCGATATTCCGTCGATCGCCGTTCTGGAAACAAGCCAATCCTGCGGGATGTGATTCCATCGCAGCATTCAACACAGTATCACCTCTCTGCTGAATTGCTTTTGGTTGTCCTATCCGTTTGCGTTGCCAATATACATATCCTGGAATGGTCGCAATCCGTCTGAACGATGCATCAGCCAGCGCGCTCCATTCTTCGTACAGTCCTGTTCGCTGATGGATTCTATAGCCTCTTACTGCCCTTACCATCGTGAACTCGTACGCGGCGTCCAAAATCGACAGTTCTTCACTGCTAAGCGACTGTGGATCTTCGCAAGCCTTAGCGTATGTCCTAGCAGGATTCTCCCCAAGGTCAGCGAGGTATTTTTGTGCAACAAGGTCAGCACCAGCACTCGTCAGCTCGGCCCTTGCGACCGATCGACTTTGCTGTAGTTCCCAGACCACCAGGCCTAAGCCAAGAATGACAGTCAATCCTGTCAAGATTTGCACCCAAGCTATTAATTTGTCCGACTGCATATTCCCTCAATGTTCTGCTCGTAGAGTATCCAGTCTAAAGTGCTTTCAAGTTGCGGTCTGCTATCGACCAGTTGAATCCGCAACCCTTAGAAGATATCCGTTCTTCGGTTAGAATCTCCCATTCCGATTGATTGAGAAGAGCATGAAAAAGATCGCGTTCGGCCAAACCATTGGAATACTACAGACTGAGGCTGGGTATAAGTTGCTGCAAAGCAGAATTGCGATCAGAAATAGGATTATTGATCAATCGAACTTCACTCAACTACTGGTGAAAGTATCTTCCAGGCAACCCCTTACCGCCACTGAAGAGATAGAAATCAGTGCTTTTTTAGACCTCAACTTCCTCGAGTGGCAGTGGCAACACCAAGAGTATCTAGAGGGTAGAATTGACGAGAGCAACGTACCCACGGTTGGCTTGCGTCGAATTTTCACCGGACAAAGCATAGGAAATATTCCGCGGTCGGGGTGGCTTACACGTTGGGATAGCTTTAAAGCCATTCTGGCACCAGATTACGTCAACTGGATGGAAGAAAATGTCATTGGCGAATGCTAACTAACGTCGCCTAATAACCCACAGGCGACAATCTGGCCCTCAGAAAGTACTCTCACTCACTTTCTCGAAAAGGATCGATGATGGGTGGAATGCGGTGGCGGTTACTATTTGAAACCCTAGGGGGAGTGGCTATCGTTGCTTCCCTAATCTTCGTTGGATTACAAATACAGCAAGATCAGTTGATTGCACGGTCGGAACTCGGGGCTGGAAGTTTTGAGAATTACGCGACTATTAATCAGGTGATGGTGGATCCGGAATTCGCAGCGTTATGGTCGAAAGTACTAGAAACCCCTAAAGACCTCCGAATTGATGAAATGCTGAGAGTGAACGGATTTCTCAACATGATTGCAGAAGCTATGGCGCGGGAATGCTACTTGAAAGAGCGGGGCATATTCGTCGAGTGCGACGATGCTATTCGTGACCTCATGCGACGATATTTTGGCAACGCATACGTGAAAACCTGGTGGCGGCTTTCAGATACACGTCCTGCAGTTGATCTGCCGGAATGGGTCGATAAAGAAATTTCCGAGCTTGATGTGAACGCGGGGCGAACGCGTCTTGAAAGTATCAGGGATGAGCTGTGACTTGGTCGCTTTTAGGCTGTGCGCTCAACGGCTCGTTAGCCTCACCTGCCGACAAGTCCACGCACTGCTGGTTTGAGCGGGGTGTTGCGATCACGTCGTGTGTGGGGTTCTCCAGAATGTCACGTCAATATCGCGATCGCCCAAACGGTCCAGAACCAGATATATCCTAAATACGTGATTCGATTTATTTTTCTTGCGATCACCCAATCGTAGGCGAAAAAGGACAGGAACATCCCATTCCAAATAATGGGGATGGTAAGGTAAGAACTGATGCCCGTGTTCCCACCAACGCGATCAAGGATTGGAAGAAGCATATACAGCGTTGCCAGATACATGGAGCGTTTATGCAGCGCAGGCGTTTTACGATTCAGGTATCCCAGCACAACCAGGGCTGCAAAGCTCGGTATGAAGATCATATTGACCCGTACTATCGTAGCCGTTTCGCCCCAACTTTCGAATTTCAAGACATAGAGATACTCCGTGCTGACCACCACACCCAGCGCCACAAACATCGCCCATGCACCTATTGTCTTGTGCACCGAGAACGAACGCCTACGGATGAGCCAGGTTTGCGCGACAAGCGTACAAACCCAAGCAAGGCAGAATAGGCCGTGGATGATAAATTTGGGATCGCTATTGCTAGGCTGGCCGACGTCGGTGATCAAGTTGTCGGAGAATGCGATGAGCGAGCAAACTAGAATCACCAGGCTCGCGCCGAAAAAGTAGTTCTTGTTCATTTGTTGTTCTTCTTTTCTCGGCAATCGACTTGGGATTGTGCTCTCGGCAGAACTTTCTGGAACCAACTCCAAGATCTAACATGGATGCGCCACCCAGAGGCCTCTGACATCCAAATTGTACGCGATAATGTTCGAAACATTTCTAGACGAGTGACCGTAGTTGGCCGATTTCTGCCTGTTGCGTCGACCGGTTGAAACGGCAACCCAGAGCCGACGTTTCACATAGTTGTTAAAAACCAATACTCTGGTTGTGATTGATTGGGGGAAATATGGAATCACAAAAGCTTCTTACTTAGATACAGATCTTTACTGGCGTAGCAGTTCTCGCGGGACTTGGTCTCGTAATGTGGGAGTTGCAACAGACTCGAGATTTGGCAACCGCCCAACTTATTAGCGATGAAGGAATTGCGAAAGTAACCAAAAACCTCGCTCTCATGGGCGAAAATCCAGCGCCGACAATTGTCAAAGGGTGCACTGATCCTAGGTCGCTCACTCTTGAAGAACTCTTTGTCTATCAGCGATATTTACGTATTGTGGTTGATGAGGACGAGCGCAGGCAAAAGATAGAGCAGGTCTCAGGCATACCGATGGGTTATCGAGATCGACTTGAAGGGTCAGTTTCCGGAGTTCTTGGAACTAAGGTCGGCCGACTCTGGTACGAGGAAGGTCGGGAGCTCTGGGTTCCTGAACCGCTCGCCGTTGCAGACAAATTGATCGAAGCTGGGCCAATAGTTAATTGCAATGTCCAGATGTTGGGTATCTTGGAACTGGTGCACTCTGAAGAGGATCCGCGAGACAACTAAGGTCTATCTTTAAGGGCCTGCTCTGCGGCCGCTTGCTGCCCTAGCCAGGGCTGTTGGCTACGTCTCCTATGAGGCGAATTCAGGGTTTCTTGTGATCTGGCTCACACGGCAGGCCAAAGCGGACGCCCACGGCTGGGATTTCTAGTTCGCCTTAGCACCCTAAACCGACATGTTTATCGAATTAGAATTCAGCTTTGGTATGAATCAATTTCAGCGCTTCCCAATCTATTGGAGCGTAATATTCCTTGCATGGAGACTACCAACAAGCCTTTGACCAGCGGTCTTGGTGACAGTCATCGACGAAATGCCAGTAGAATCGAAAAGGACGACAGCAATGCCTGAATACAATCCTGAAGAAATTGAACTGAACGAGCACGCTGCGTGGGACCAGGTATGGTCTGGTGCGCTATATGAAGATGCAATTGCGTTCATCACCTCGCTCAGCGGCCAGGCTGAGATAGCGATTGAACTGGGCGAGATCACTTCTGACAGTCGAGTGCTTGATGTCGGCTGCGGACCAGGGCTTCTCAGTGAGTCGCTGTCCAAGCATGCGGCTTCTGTAGAGGGCATCGACTTCTCAGAAACCATGATTGAGCAAGCTCGTCGTCTGAGGTCTGGTGCAACGTTTCAGGTCGCGAACGCCGAGGCACTCCCATTCGCTGGAGAGGATTTCGATGTGGTGGTCTGCTGCTACGCATCCCATCATTTTGCGCGTCCGGAAACGGTGTACACCGAGCTCCTACGAGTACTCAAGCCGGGTGGACGTGTCGTTGTATTACACCCGATTCAGGCTGAGAACGCCGCATTTGGAGCAATATTTCGAACGCTTGGTGACGTTTTCCCACCAGAGAAGATGGAAACCTTTCCAGAATTGGGTGGGCCATTGTTCGAAGTAGAGACACCCGAACCGTATATAGAGCTGCTTAGGAACTGCGGCTTTACGGACGTTACGTGCGAGAAACGTCTCAAGCACTGTAGTCTTCCGAACGATGACGCATTGGTGGATGTAACCTTGCAGATTGGCAAGGTGGAAGAACAATCCGAAAAGCTACGAGACGACCTGAAAAGAGCGACACATGCCAGCGCCGCGCAGTATAAACAGGCCGATGGAAGCTATCTGTTTCCCGATAATATTCTGGTCGTGAAAGGGGTTAGGCCATAAGACTTGGGGCTACACTTTCGTAGCCCGATTGGTACTTCAATGCAACCCTAACTGGCCACCGTACTGAAACCACTACTGTCTTCGAGTGACCCTTTTTGCCTCTACAAGCCCGGGAATACTCTTGTCTGCGCCATGCCATATGTTGACGAGCGAACTGTATGCTTCTAACGACGTGGTAACGTCACCTATTCTCGCGGTGGCGCGTGCTAGTCCGATCAGTGAATTTGTTCTGAGTTTGCTGCGAGAAAGCTGATCTTGGTAGGCGAGTATTGCGTTGGCATCGTCTCCGAGTTCGTACAATACATCACCGAGAAGCTCCGCGGTTGGCTTTGATATTCGTGGAGGACCATATCGGAACGGCAAGCTTGCCTGCATTTCTGCTGCTTTTCGTGCGAGGATCACAGCCCCAGTAGCATCACCTGCCTTCAACGCTATGATTGTTTCGACTTCAAGTTTCAGAATATCCACTTCTTTTTGAGACAGAATGATCTCCGGGTTGGCTTGTTCCCCACCCATTCTTATTTTCGATATCAAATCCCGCGCCTTGTTGACCTGACCCAGGTGGGCGGCGGCATACGCCTGTGCGAAGTAATAGTGAGGCGTTGTAACATGAACACCAACGGGCGTAAGCCAATTGGCGGCTTCCTCCCACAATTCCGAATCAACCAGATAACGAGCATACATTGCACCGTAATACGCTGGTTCACGTGGTAGTGGGTTGTCACTGATTCTATCCCGCGCCCTCGTCAGCATTTCTCTTGCTTCATCAAGACGTCCCTGCTGAAGACGGCCGTAGTGAAGCCAGTATCGGTGATGCCATGCTTCACGGCTTCGCGATCCTTCGCCAACGGTTTTCGCAGATTCGACACGGAGTGCCGTTACATTGGCAGCGATCATGTCATCCCACAGACCAAGCGCTACGTAGATATGCGATGTCATGTGCTGTGCGTGTGCTGCGTCTACTGCAATTTTTTCATAGGCTCTCGCCATCGGCAAACCGAGAATTGCGTGTACTGGATCGTCGTATGAGTGGATTAGGTAGTGCGCCGCACCTGGATGGGCCCGGTTGGCGTCCCATACCGGCGTAATGACCGCTGCTGCTTGAATATATGTCGCATATTCGCGATTCGCACTTCCGACACCCAGCATCGATAGGCCATACAGTGCGCGCGCTTCCAGATCGTCCGGATAATTCCTATGCACGCGCTTCATCGCATTTCGGTAATGAACGTCACGCGCCAATTTGCCGAGATCCTGTGTTTCTTCGGTCATTCCAAACAAGATTTCTGCAGCGTAGATATAGTCCTTTTCTCGCTGCGTGGGTGCTTTGGCTTTTCGTTCTTCAGAATCTTGGCCAAGCTTGTTCAGAACATCTTGTGCGGCTTGTTGGTGCTGGACCGCCCAGAGGGAATGATGATTGGTCATCGCTTCACCCCAATACGCCATCGCGAAGTTCGGATCAATTGACTGTGCTTTTCGAAATGCAACGGCTGCAGGGCCGTATTCGAAGCTGTGCATATATAGCATACCTCGAATAAATTCCT
>JBNMMV010000122.1:0-11232 GCA_051270205.1 Limisphaerales bacterium | reverse complement strand
ACAAGAAAAAGGGCATTACCGCACGTGGCGCTTGGGTGTCTGTGCAAAGGCATTTTGCAGAACGAAATATCGATGTGCAGAGCGAGTCCATCACCGTTTTAGGCATTGGTGATATGGGCGGTGATGTGTTCGGTAACGGTATGTTGTTGTCTCCTTGCTTGAAACTGGTAGCTGCATTTAATCACTTACACATTTTTATTGACCCTAGCCCAGATGCAGCAAAGAGTTTTGCAGAGCGACAGCGTCTTTTTGATTTGCCACGGTCCAGTTGGGAAGACTACAACGCAGACCTCATAAGCGCAGGCGGCGGGATATTTCCGCGCTCAATCAAGTCGATTGCTTTGAGCCCTGAGATGCAGGCGCTTTTCGCGATCGAGCAGGACAGTCTAGCGCCCGATGACCTTATCCACCATTTGTTGAAAAGCCCGGTTCAATTAATCTGGAACGGTGGCATTGGAACTTATGTCAAAGCCAGCCTTGAAACTGACGACGAGGTGGGTGATCGGACCAACGATCATCTTCGGGTGAACGCAAAAGACCTGCGTTGTTCGGTATTTGGCGAAGGAGGCAACCTAGGTCTCACCCAACGGGCGCGAATCGAGTTTTGCTTGCATGGAGGCGCTGTCAATACTGACTTTATTGACAACTCTGCGGGTGTCGATTGTTCTGATCACGAGGTGAACATTAAAATCGCGCTCAACAACGCCCTAGCATCGGGTCAACTGCAAGCCTCCCGTCGCAATGAACTGCTGCAGGAAATGACCGTTGATGTTGCTCAGCTTGTGCTACAAAACAACTATTTGCAGGCGCAAACGCTGAGTCTGGCAGAGCGCCACGGATCTACGCGCGCCCTCGAATACCGTCGAACCATAAACTATCTCGAACAGACCGCTGGTCTGGATCGTGAGCTAGAGTATTTGCCAACAGACGAGTTGTTAGGGGAACGGTTAGTTGGCGGCAAAGGACTGACTCGCCCTGAACTCGCTGTGTTGCTGGCCTATGCAAAATCCCATATTAAGGAACAACTGATTGACGCCAAAGTGCAATCAGATAGCTTGATAGCGGAGGCCTTGTACACGGCATTTCCAGCTGCACTCGTAGAACACCACCCGGAAAGATTGAACCAACATCGCCTAGCGCTGGAAATCATCGCCACCCAGACAGCGAATGAAGTGGTCGATCATATGGGTATCTCCTTTGTGCCTCATCTGATTGAACATGTCGGTGGGTCCGTTGCCGAGGTCATTCACGGCTACATGGTGGTGGCACACTGTTACGAAATAAAGAACTGGTTCAACGAAGTACAAAAACTCAGTGCCGTCAACGAAGAGCTCAAGCTTGCGCTTTTGCTGGAAGTGATGCGCCTAGGACGTCGAGCAACACGCTGGGTGCTGCGCCATAAGATAACCGGTAATTCCGCAACGGCGTCTGTGGCTGATATCATTGCTGAGTTAAAACCAAGCTTGGCGGAATTAGTCGCTGGACGCGAAAAGATAGGTGGTGCGCAGGGTGACGCTTGGCGAGAGCGTGTCCAGGCGCTTATCAAAGCAGGTTTGCCAGAACAATTAGCCAAGCGCTCGGCGAATGCCGCAGATCTTGCAAAAAATTTGGCCACCATTGAGGCTGCCCGCAACAGTGGCTGTGAGTTGCAAGTATTGCGTGCCGCCGAAGTGGTGATTGGCGAACATTTGCAATTGGATTGGTTGTCATCTGAGTTGGCTAACGTAAATTGTGAAACGCATTGGCAAATCATGGAGCGTGATGCCTTGCTTGACGAACTGACCGACCAACGTTCTCGTCTAGCAGTAACGGTCGTCGTCAATTCACAAGTTGATCTGCAGAAATGGATCACCACAAACCAGCGATTGGAACTAAGCTGGCAGCAAACTATCGATGAAGCGCGCCACACCTCGGCTGCAGACTTTTCCATGTATGCCATGCTGGCGCGCAAACTTGGCGGCCTATTATCGGTGCCAGCTGACTAGTTCCTATGACGGAAGGATGCGAGATTCCACGGCATCGAGAAAACCAGTCATATCGACCACTGTTTCAGATTCGGGATTGTTCGTTTTACCAGCGATATCTCCGGTGACAATGCCCGCGTCCACCGTTGCAATCAGCGCTTTCTTTAAGTTTTGAGCATATTCAACCAGCTTGTGATTTTCCTCCCGCTCCCCAATCTCACTCAGAGCATTGGCCAACGCAAACAACAGGGCTGAAGAATTGAACAGTGCTTTTTCACCATCACTCTCCAGATAGATTTGATAAAGATCATGGGCAGTCCCATGCGGTGCTTCATACAACATTGTCCCGTCTTTACTTTCGATTATGGAACTTGCTGTCGCGAGACTGCCGCCAAGGGCTGCAGAGATGTCAGAAAAGATGTCCCCATCCAAATTTTGCGCAGGGTATGACGCATTTCTGGGTGGGTCGGTAATCATCTTTTTCAACTGGCTGGACGGTCGCATGATCATAAACGAAGGCGGCGGCGTGTCGGCCATCGCCAGAGCCCTACGCGTCTCGGCAATCACACGACTGAAGACTTCATCGTATTCCATGTACTCGCGTTTCAGACCAAAATAGACTTCTTTGCCATTGACAGAAGCATCCCTGAATACCTGCGTTACCCAGTCCTGAATTGCGTCTCTGTCATTGGACATCAACAGAATCGGATCTCCGATCGCGACGTCTCTGGCATGTTTTTCTTCACCATCAATGGTCACTTTCAGAATCCCGTCCTCAACCATCGGCGCATTATAACTACCATACTGATCGCCACCTCCTGCACTCATCCGCGAAATCGAAACCTGTGAATGCCGGTCGGCTAATCCGAATTGTTTGAGCTCGTCAACGAGCTTGAACAGTTTTCGACCCGTCGTATTATCTGGCACGCCCCACAACGCACGCTCCGGTGGGTTTGCTACTATCCGCGCTGCCTGCGCATCTATCAGCTCATAGTGATAGGCAAGCCCCAGTTCGTCGTAGCGGGACTTGTATTTCTCCTCAAATATCGTTTCGATCGCAATCCGCATAACGCCGTCGTAACCCGGAATCACGGTATCTTTCAGACCGAGATAGGTATCCCGCTTTTCAGCAACACCGCGCATAAAGAGCTTATGCGCCCAGGCTTTGACCTCCTCAATACTATTGGTTGCAAGCAACCAGGGGTCGCCAATGCTTATTCGACGTCGGTGCAACTCAACCGGATCTCCAGATTGACCGACAAAGATCAACTTCAATATTCCGGTTGCTTTAGACAACTCATTAAAGCTGTGTTTGATGCCACCGGCGTCCATGGTCTCAACAACAATGTCGCGGTCGATCCAATTCGGCGTTTTTACGACCAGGTTCTTGAACTGGATATCTTCACGAATAATGTTGCCGCCGATACCTTTACGAATCGCACCATTCGGCGACTTTAAGGCCAACGGATCCAGCTGCGCCTCATCGATTGTGGGATGCTTCTCTAATAATTCGTCCAACTGGCTTCGGTTGACCGTCATCCCCGCGTTCTTTATGCCCACCCCGTAGGTTTTTAGAGCTTCGATTGCTTCCCTGATCGACTCACCATTGGTCAGTAGTCTATTTTCTGCAGACAGATCGATCTCGACCAACTCCAGATCAAGTCGGGATCGCACAAATTGCTCAAGAATTCGTTCAAACGCAATCTGCGCCATTTCGTCGCCATGCAGCACAACCAACGGGTGTGAAACCGATATTTTTTCAGACATTCGGAATCCTTAATAATCCAGCATGGAGTCTGGCGCTACTATCGTTTCAATTACAGTCATCATTTGATGTGTGGCCTCTCCAGGGTTACATTTCACATAGAAATCAACGAGACATCTCAATGGCACGCATTGCACTAAAAGAAAACGACGAACTCAGTCCGCAAACCCTGGAAACCGTCCAGGCGATTGAAGCCAGCGGCGGCGATTCATCAACCGTGCGGGGTTTGGCAAACAGTCCGGCGTTATTCGATAATTACTTTAAGTTCTACTTACCCGCACGGGCCGGAAGTTCAATCGCCGAGGAGTTGATCGAACTGGTGCGTCTGAAGATCGCCCGCCACAACGATTGCTTTACCTGACTAAACGCACGGCTTCTGCAGGGTGCAGAACACGACTTAACCGAAGCAAAAATCGCTCAACTTGATGAGCCTACCAACAACTTTAGCGAAGCGGAGAAACTGGCGCTTGAGTATGCCGATCGTATGGCGCTCGATCATCACAACATGGATGACGGCTTCTTTGACCGCATGCGTGCACATTTCAATGACGAGCAAATCCTTGAGCTAGGCATGATGATTGGGCAATTCATTGGTTTCGGCAGATTGCTGATGGTGTTGGACCTGGAATCTAAGTTCTGTGCGGTCGACGCACCAACCTAAAAAGGAATTGTTATGCATCCGATGAACAGCGCCGCTGCTATTTGCGGCCTTGGAATTACTGAGATGGGACGGGTTTACCGCTCCGAACAAAGCCTGGCGATAGATGCAGTGCATCTGGCCCTGGCTGATGCCGGGCTCGACAAGAGCGATCTCGACGGCTTGTTAATCAACTCCGGAGTCACTCCAGGTGTTGATTTGCAGTTGCATCAGGCGCTGGGTTTGCAGGAGTTGAATGTACTTACCTACATGCAGGGCTATGGCTCAAGTGCAGCACAGATGATTGAGTATGCCGCCATGGCAGTTCATAACGGCCTGGCGAACTACGTGTGCTGCGTCTTTGCTGATGCACCGCTCAAGCAGGATCAGCGCTCTGGCGCCGCCTACTCCGGCCGACGGGGAGCCAATCCCATTACCGCTCTCATGGGGGCATACGGTTTTGCCGGTGCGAACGCAATGTATGCGCTGGGTGCCCAGCGCCACATGGATTTGTATGGCACTACCCAGGAACAAATGGGCCAAGTCGCCATCTCACAGCGACAGTGGGCGACAATGAATGAACACGCAGCAAAGCGCGAACCGCTGGATATGGAGGGTTATCAGGCATCACCCTGGGTGGTAGAGCCTTTTCATGTGTTGGACTGTTGTCTTGTGTCCAACGGTGGCGTCGCGGTGATTGTCACCACGGCCGAGAGAGCAAAAAATCAGCAGCAACCGCCGGTATACCTTCGAGGCTTCGCCCAAGGTCATCGACACGACACTGGCTTCTCCAATCTCGACCCGCTGGTTCATGGCCCGGGCGAGAAGATCATGCAGAAAACGCTGGCAATGGCGGAAGCGGACATCGACGATATTACCCAATGCCAACTCTACGATTGCTACACCTACACCGTTATCGAAACCCTTGAAGATTATGGGTTTTGTGCCAAAGGCGAAGGTGGACCCTTCGTAGCGGATGGCAAACTTGGGCCAGGCGGCAGCCTACCAACCAACACTGGAGGGGGTTCGCTGTCGTCCTATTATATGTGGGGAATGACTCCAGTTAGCGAAGGCATTATCCAGACACGTGGCCAGGCAGGAGAACGCCAAGCAAGAAACGACCTGGTGTTGGTCACCGGTAATGGCGGCATACTGAACTACCAGGCCGCGTTACTTTTATCCGCCGAGGCCGCTTGAATATGAACAACACCGACGGCTGGATCGAGCCCAGCACAGACACTGAAGAATTTTTCGAGGGGGCGCGTGCGGGCATATTGAGATTGCAGCAGTGCGATGCATGCAACACGCACATGTATCCACTAAAACGACGCTGTCAGAAATGTGGTGCCGACAGCCTAAGCTGGTGCGATGCATCGGGGCAAGGCACGGTGTACAGCTACGCGCGACTGCAACGAGAGTACCACCCGCGCCACGCTGGACGTTTACCTCTAGTGATCGCCTGGATTGATCTCGCCGAGGGCGTTCGGGCACCGGGTAATATAGTCGATACCAACGGCAAACAGCTAAAGGTTGGTGTTCCGGTGCAAGTAGACTTCGAGACAGACCCTGCTGGAACGGCTTTTCCCGTCTATCGACTCGCGTAGCGAAACTCGGTTGTCAGTAATAGCTGATCGCCAGCACGACTTGCGGTAGACGCTGACATCTTAAAGGGCGATGGCGTACAAACCCGGTGCAGTTTAGTTTAGCTCAAAAATTCTAGAATCCGCTTGTTGACGAACTCTGGTTTCTCAGTAGGAATATGGTGTCCGCAATGGTTTACAAATTCAGCCTGCACGTTTTGTATTAGCGCCTTTGCCCTGTCTATAACCTTGGGACCGTCGTATATGACTTCCTGATCTCCGACCAGCAATAGTGTTGGGTTCTCGATATTTTTTAACTCTGTGTCAGATAAAGCGACTGGAGCCACCCTAAGCTTTCGAAACCCGTATCCAAACGACAATATCCCTAGATCATTGAAGGCGTTGTCATATTCGTTGCCTTCGGCAATCATCCAGTGGAGGAAGCTTTTTATTCTACTTTTGAGCGGGATAATTGCGGTTAAAATGGCTTGAATAAAGAACATTTTTGAGAATTTTTGAAACGTTGCAGCTGGAGCGAGCAATACAATTTTATCGATTGAATCTGGATAATAGATAGCCAAATTGGTCGTGAGGAATCCACCCAAGGATAGCCCCGTAATGTGCGGCTTTTTCAATCCAAGCCCATTGATCACTTCGATCATCCAATCCGCTATATCCTTTCTCGTCTTTGGAAGATGGGTAGTCTTAGTCTTCCCCCAATCGCATAAATTCGCTCTCTTGTTGCGGGTTCTTGAACATTGATATTGCGTCGGTCATTTCTGGTATTTACCCGCTTAGGAATTAGCCCCCAGACGTTTGAACTGGGGGGCACGCTTTTCGATCAAGGCCATCGCACCTTCCTTTGCATCTTCGCCACTAACAAACTTGTTCTGTGAATCATTGGCCTCAATCAGCGCGTCAGTATAATTGCTACCAAGGTGCCGATAGACAAGACGTTTGGTTTCTGCGATTGCGGCCGGAGAAGATGTCACCGCCAGCCGCTCGATATAGTCCCGTGCAGAGGCCAAAAGAGTATCGGCACTAACCACTTGGTCAACCAGGCCAAGTTGCAGTGCACGCGCGGCATCGATCTTGTCGCTCATCCACAGTAAATCCAGCGCCCGTCCGGTACCCATCAAGCGCGGTAGAATCCAGCTTGAACCATGTTCGGCGACCAACCCCCTTTTTAGGAAAACGGTGGTGAAAGCGGCAGCCTCAGAAGCGATCCTTATGTCACTCATCAGTGCCAGTATCAATCCGCCACCCGCTGCAACCCCGTTAACTGCAGCGATCACAGGTTTCGGTACCTCGAGTAAATAGCTGAATATGCCGGGCAGTTGCTCGTCTGCAACCTGGCCCGATGAGGGCGCCTTCATTGCAGACATACTGTCTCCAGAAGTCACCGCGGCAAGCACGCTGGCATCTAGGCCCGATGAAAACCCTCGACCCTTTCCGGTGAAGATGATGCCAACCACCTCCTCATCTGCGACAGCGCGATCGACGGCCTCGCGAATTTCCCGCAAGGTGTCGTACGTGAACGCGTTAAGCGTCTCCGGGCGGTTTAGATGAATCGTTACAGCGCAGCCAACTTTTTCATATTCAATATCAGTAAAATCCATAGTTACCTCACACTAAAGTAAAACGTAAACCGCAGATTAATATCATGTTGTCACTACATGGGAGACCCAACTGACTCGCTGAAGCGAGTATGGCTTGCTTGTCCACAGCCTCAACCTCAATGCCACCCAACCCTTCCGGCCGACCATCCTCACAGCTGACAAACCTTAGCACTGCGTTATCAAGCGGCAGCGTTAACACGCCATCGTTACGCTGAAGCGGTATCTCTGAAATGGTTGACCACTGCGCAGCGACAGCCTCCGGGTCGTCACACTGGATCTCGGCAGCCCTTATATGTACAACACGATCCAGACACCGGGCAGCCTGCCAATCCGGTCCAGCAGGTTCCCATGGACCATCGATATCAAGGGCCCCCTCGCCGCGCTGTTCATCAATCTCAAAGAAGGATCCACCGGTGTCTTTGGGGTGCAGTTGCATGAGCCCGTAGTCTTCCGAATCCGATTCTGCAACCCGCCGGATACCCAATTCCTCCACTCTGCGACGCCTGGGTGCATGTTCATCACACTGGGTGATCACCATGTAACCACCATCACCCCCACGACGCTCAAGATAACGCCCACCCGCGGTATTTTCCTGGATAGGTGCAACAACTTCCAATAGTTGGTTGCCAACGGGGAACAGCGCGTTTTCAAGGCCAAAGTGACCGACTCCCGGGTCCCGATAACAAACCTTGATGCCCAACACCTGCTCAAGTTGTGTTTCGATCGGCGCCAACTTTTCTGCGACTAATGCAATTTGCCTAAGTCTTAACCACATAAAACCTCCAGTTTTGTTGTCTGCGAAATGGACAATGAAAAAAACAGCATTTCACATACAACAGAGGATAGGAATTTCAACGGGGATATTCAACTAGTTGGCTAGGCTGATGCTTAGTGCGAGCCAGCCTACGGATATATCAGATTGGTGGCACTTCCCGAAAATAGGACTTGTGACATCGTTGCAGAATCACCCGCTTTACTCGCTTTGGTTCGTTGATGATCTTGTAGAACGATTCGATGTACTTCATCCCGCTCTTCTTGTTGCCTGCTGTTAGGTAAGGCAGCGCCTCAAATTGGCCAAGTATCTTTGCCTTGCGATCGTTAAAGAGTTTGATATTTTGCTCGAGCAATTTGTTGTTGCGGCAATAACCCCGATAGCGCCGTTCGCGGATCGTCTCGAGCTTCATATCGGTGTCCGGTTTTGCATACTTCGCGTTGACCAGTCCCGACAGATCGAAATCGTACGGTATAGATAAAACAGCCTGGTCGGCCTGCTCGAAAAGCTTGTAGTTGTGGCAACACTCGTCCGCGCCACCCGACGTTGCCGACCAGTCAACGTTGCCAATCAGCAACTGAAACAAGCTGCCTTGATTAAGGTGCAAAGAATCCAGGTCGACGGCCGAGCTTTGCTCAATTGACAACGATTTTGCGTTCAGCCTCTTTGCCAGATTTTTTTTGTGCTCGATAAAGAAGGCGAACGCACGACGTGATTTTGCAGGTTGCTCGGCGTCTGTGTATTCCACCCTGGCCAGGCGCACCTGAAAACTGTTCGGCGTAATTGCATTGAAAATTCTGTAGGCCAGGTATTCGTTCAATAGGTATTGCTCGTAGGGCTTGGAGTAGTCGCATTGCGTGACCAGCTTCAGTTTGCGTTGTTGTTCGAATACGGTTCCCGCGTTGCGCTCGTCATCAAACACAAGGCGCAGCGGCGGAAACCTGCAGACGGTCCTTTTCAGCCGATTCTTGCCTCTCACCTCGACGCCTACGTTGAGGCTGACTAGGTCGTTGCTCTTTTGGTAGCTGAGCGTGCCTGGATAGCTGACGGCACTGTCGCGCTCCCGATGTATTTTTTTTAGCGGTGCACTGAGGGTGAGTTCAAGCAGATCGTGGCCGGTAAATAGAGCATCATGATTCGCGGGCCGAGAAGCGGGCGCGCCAGTTTGCGCAATAACACTGCCGGATAGCAAGATAGCGAATATTGTTAGTACGAATCTTGCCGCAGGCGCGAAACGAGAAGCGTTAAGACAGAACAAAGCTGCTCCTAATCAAGATCGTAGACGTGAGCCTACCTCATATACGTACTAAGGTTCCTATCCTTAGATTGACGGCAACGCTTTCTGATGGCTGCTTCACGAAGTGAATGGGGCGGGATTGCCAACCAAAAGTGCTTTGCCGACACAACACTGTTGCCTCGTGTAGCGGCCAGGTTCATTCTGTCTCGAACCTCTACTACTTAACTAGGAAGATAGATATGGCGCCAATACCACAAGGCGGAACAGTTGCCGTTACAGGCAGTGCTGGTTTTATTGGTGGCTGGGTTGTGCGGTTACTTCTGGATGAAGGCTATCGGGTGCGGGCATGCGTTCGAGATGCGAACGATAATGCCAAGACTGAATTTCTCAAAGATATGCCGGGATATGCATCCGGCCGGCTGACACTGCACTCTGCAAACCTGGATGATGCCGGTTGTTTCGATGAAATATTCAAGGGCTGTCAGGGCGTGGCTCACCTCTCACACGTCTCCACCTACGATGACCAGGACTATGTCAAAAAGGTCTGTGATCACATCATCAACAGCGTCAACCTATCCGAGACCGTAAACCGTGTTGTGGTCACCTCTAGTATCGCTGCCGTCATTTCGGAGCAGGACATCCAGGAACTGGTGCGGCGGCCTGTTCTCTACGAAGATAGATATCCAGATGAACAAAACCCTAAGCGCACCCCAGAACGAGGCCAGGGCTATTCCATGGGCAAGGTACTGGCAGAACGAGCCTTCGCTGATGCCGCTGAGGAAAGTGGTCGCTGGGATGCCATCACTTGCTGTCCTGGAGATAATGTGGGACCCATTCTTGCCGCACATCAAAAGAACGGCGGACCTTGGCAGCACAACATCGAGACCATGCTGCTGGGTGAGTACTCGCAGAACGTCATTGGCGCCTATCGCGCCTGGTTCACTGTAGATGTGCGAGATACAGCTGAAGCGCACATTCGGATGCTTGAAAGCGTCAACGTTGAAAATGGTCAGCGTCTTATTGCTTGGTCAACAGATACACGTAACGTTGAAGATATCTGTGCCAGTATTGATCGACTCCTCCCGGAAATCGGGTTTGCTGGCGCGAAGCTTATTGATCCATTCCCCGAGAAGGTTCGGGCAAAAGAGGCACAGTTTCGAGCGATCTGGGGCGGCTGCGAATTGCGCAACGACCGTATCAGGGAAACCTTGGATATGGATTTCCGCCCGTTAGACGTGTCTATTCGCGACTGCGTGGAGTCGCTCCTGTCAGTGGCAGGCATTGAGCCTGTGCGACGGTAAGTTACAAAAGCACCGCACGAGCCATAAGGTTGGTGCGGTGCCTAATTTTCTATGGCCGTACTTCGTAGTACAGATTCCCAGGGTCCTTGAAGTCATGCATTTGAAAACGCGTAAATCCAGCTTCTTTACACATTGTCTCCGCCACTTCCGGGTTAAAACCCAACGTACCTAGCCCAGCACCATCGGCTGTGGACATCGCAGATGACATGCAGGACATGAGCGAAAAGCCATACATCATTGCGAGCATGGGGTTCTTAAGATTGTCTTCAAAGTTGGGTTTGCTGCGAATATCTTTGATAAACCATGTGCCATCTTGCTGAATTCGGTCCCGAATCACGGCCATGGCTTGCTGAGGAT
>JBNMMV010000121.1:0-11273 GCA_051270205.1 Limisphaerales bacterium | reverse complement strand
AGTGGTACTTTTGCGCTTTGGGATGTGTCAATGTTGACCTCCCGAGACGGTGACCGTATTCAATCTGGGCCAGTGTTGGTGCACTTCAGAAAGAATGTAATGTTTCGTGCAGAGTACAAAGCACTGGTTTATGAACGCGACAGCGATTGGTCAGGCAGTCAGTTCAGCCTCGCCATAGGCATCGTCTACTAGAAGAATATTATGCAACAAACACTCAGACCACGACCTCTTAAACCAAGAACTTGGAGCTGGCTCCTTCTGTTCACTACCTCCGGAACGCTCATCTGCTGCGCAATTCCGATTACGCTCGTCACCCTCGGCATGGGCGGTTTATCGACCAGGTCGGACGTGTCCCGCCGACCCAGAATTGGCCGCCGCTTGCGAGCGAGCAGATAAGTGGAATCGTCGCTTCATCTGGTTCTCTGGGATCATGTGGTGCGTCGGGTTTTTTGCGGCTTTTGTGTTGCCAAGGATTAGCGCGTCATGAGCTTCGGGCTAACTAAGACCATACCCGCGTCCCGAGGTGATGAAGGTATCGACGCACTCTACGACGGTTCTCTACAAGAGTTTGAATTCCACATGGCCGGTAAGCCGTCCAAATTGTCCGTTGGTGATTTTGTCTACACGATATTCAAAGATGAGCTCAGGGGTAGATTGAAAATTACCGAGCTAATACTCGGCGCCACCAACCCCAATTCCGGCAAGGCTCGGACGTTAGTTATGGTGCAGTGTCCTCGTGAGAAAGTAGGAAAACCTACAGCTCTCAAAGGTCATCGGGGTACTCGGTATTGCGATGGCGTGATCTGGCGCTAACGCGAAAGCACCTAGTTCACTCGGCTGCTTGGCGTTGGTTGCGGGCGCGCTTGTCTGGACCATCGTGACGCCAACCCGGTCCCAGAAACAGATAGCGCCAGCGGCTTTTCCAATTCGGTGCGCGCATCACATCGTGCCACAAGGACGCATATTCGTGAGTTAAGACACGCCAAGGATTATGCGTTTTTATGTTCTTTGTCAGCCCGTAGACAGGCGGATCCTCTGCTACTTCCGGCGAAAATGTTCCGAATAGCTTGTCCCAAATGATAAGTACACCGGCATGATTGCAATCAAGATAGCGCACGTTGGATGCGTGATGGACGCGATGGTGGGAAGGGGTGTTGAATACAGCTTCGAACCATTTCGGAAGCTTATCGATCGCTTCAGTGTGTACCCAGAATTGATAGAATAGATTGAAAGAAATCATCAGCAATATCATGCCGACATCGAAGCCGAGTAGCGGCAGCGGCAGCCAGAAGATCATCTTGTGAACGCGTTCGCCCACGCCCTGTCGCAGAGCAGTGCCAAAGTTGAGGTATTGTGAGGAGTGATGGTTTACATGTCCGGCCCAAAATAGGCGAACCTCGTGATTGCAACGATGAAACCAGTAGTAAATTAAGTCGTCGAGCAGGAACAGGATCAACCAGGCCCACCATTGACGGCCGACAATATCCTTCAGTGGACTCAGTTCATGCAAAGCAATCATTGCGAGTAGCGCTACCGCTCTAGGCACAAGTTCGACCAGTGCGGAGAGCACCAGCATCGACAGTGATGCCCAGGTGTCTTTTGCAAGATAGACAGAGTGATCAGCTCTCTTTGACCAAATGATTTCGACGAGCATTGCGAGCGCAAACAGCGGTAGCACGAACAGCGTGAGATCGTCATTCATCCGCTCGTTCATTTTGGTGTTCAACTAGGCTGCGAATATTAGGCGGATCATGCCATAGAGCTTGCTCAAGTGATTGGTTTCGGCTGTTTGTTGTGCATACTTGCAGATTCAAATATTAGCGAATTGAGGAACCTAAGATGGCAATGTCTGAAGAGGAGAAAGCGCAATTTTTCACGGATGTCGATACCGCCTGTAAAAAGGCAGTGTGGTGTGCTGTTGCTACCGTAAGTGGAGACGATCCGAGGGTTCGAATTGTTCACCCTACATGGGATGGCGAGGTGCTGTGGTTCGCCACCGGCCCAGACAGCCCAAAGGCAAACCAGCTAAGACAGAATGCCAACGTCGATATCCAATATCAGGTCGCCCCACCCGATTTCATACATGTGATGGTTCGGGGTCGTGCAGAACTTATTAGCGATCAAGCGACAAAAGACCATGCGTGGGAGGCCATCGACTACGATCTCACTCAGTTTGGATCAACCGGACCCGAAGACCCAAATTTCCTACCGATTAGAATCACACCAACGCGTGTGGAACTCTCCGAGATGTTCGGCTCGGTGAATAAACGTGTCTGGCGTGGCTAGTTACTGACTAGAACTTGTAGTTTACGCCGGTCAATTGCTCGGATAGCTGCCAGAGTTTTAGGGCATTTTCCTGGTCTTGGGATGGTGGGTCGGTCTTCACCTTTTCGGCTGAATGGGCCATCTCTCCCCAGCGCGTGGGTCCGAAGTAGTCACCGCCTAGTACTGCTGCATGGGTCGCCGCCATAAGTGTGGGTAGCGCGCCCTCGGCCGGTGAATTCATGACGAATTGCATCGGCCATAACAACACCGCAAGCCAGGGCGCAATGTGCCGGCCTAAATCTGTGCCGGAAGCACCCGGGTGACACGCAACTGAGATGCAGTCCGTGTCATTTTCCTCGAACAACTTTTGTAGCTGGTACATAAAGAGGATGTTGGCGAACTTGCTCATTTGGTAGCGAGCTAGCCGGGCGTAACTTTTTTCTGCGCTTAGATCGTCGTAGTGAATCTTGCCACCTCGGTGGGCGCTACTGCTAACAGTCACCACTCGAGCGCCAGCTTGACTCGCCAGCTTTCCCACCAAATGCCCAGTGAGCGCAAAGTGACCCAGGTGATTGACGCCGAATTGAAGTTCGAATCCATCGGTCGTTTCGGTTCTAGGCGGCACCATGACGCCCGCGTTGTTTATCAACAAGTCCAGTCGTGGCTCGGCCAGAACTTGATCGGCCGCCGCAGACACCGATGAAAGATCTCCAAGGTCCAGTGGAATCCAGGAGACATCAGCGTCAGGCGTTTCGTTTCGAATTTTCGCTATGGCCTGTTGTGCTTTGTCTTCGGACCGACATCCTAGTAATACACGCGCGCCACGGGAAGCTAGAACACGGCTGGCTTCGTAGCCGATGCCGGTGTTCGCGCCGGTGACAAAAGCGGTTCTGCCGGTTTGACTGGGGACGTCGGATTCTCGGTACTCGATAGTCATCGTCGGCACTCTTCGCGGTTAGATAATGATTGATGTTGCCAGATAACCTTGCAGAATGCCCAGGGTATGGGCTGTTGAATGAGCAATAATCACTACCCATAGATTGCGACGGCAGAGTAGAAACGCGGTGCCCCAAACGATCCCCATCATGAAGGTTACGATAATGCCTCCGACGCCCCACGAAAAATGAATCGAACCGAAGATGACCGCTTGAATGAGGACAGTCGCCACTGCACCGCCTCGGCCCATTCCGAAAATCTCCGAAAGGCGGCCCATGAGGAACCCACGATAGATAATTTCTTCTGGAATTGATGCTGTGAACGGTAGGATCAATGCGAAGGTGAGCGCTGCGCCAATATTACCGGACAGATCTCCGTATTTTGACAAGTCGGGCTTTGGCAGATCGATGAATGACCCCACCAGCATCGGCGCGATTGCTTGCATAGCGATAAAGGCCACGATAATTGCGATGACCTGCAGAGGCACCATCGCCCAGCGTTCAGGCCGACGAAAACCAAGATCAGCCAGCGTACCACCGCGAAACTTCACCACAGCAACCGCCGTTAGAGCGCCACCAATCACGGCGCTTACGCCTCTTGCGTCAGCTGCCACGGAGACCCAGCCCTGGGCATCGACAAAACCCTCTAGCCAATAAGCGAGGCCTGATGCCACAAAAACGATCAAAATATCGATAACGCGTGCGATCTGTGCCGTCATATTGGACACTCCCTGTTAGTTAGTGTAAATTTATATAAATAACGTAGATATACAAATAAATAACATTGTTATATGTCTAGAGTCAATACAAAAGATCGAATCCTGCAGGCTGCGGCTGATCTGTTTTTAGAGCTTGGATATCAGAAAACGTCGATTGCACGCATCGAAACGGCGGCGGGTTTAGTGCCGCGCGCCGGGGCCTTTTATCGCCACTTTGAAGGTAAGCAGGCGTTGTTAGTGGAACTGGCGAAAACCTTCGTCTCTGAAACGCCGGAAGATTTTGGTCTCGATCGGTTGACGGATTTCGGCGATACCCGGGCAGAGTTGATAGCGGTCGCGCGCAAGTACGAAGAGGCAGCAGTTCGACAACAACCCTATGCGAGGCTTATCGAAGAGGTTCGCCTACTTGACTTCGGGGCTGACCTGCAAGATGAACTAGATACCAATATGATGAGTGGACTATACGCGTGGATTGGCACTAAACCTGTGGCCCAGGGTATGTCCCAGGAGCAGCGGTATGCGTTAGTTATCAGTGTATTTGGTGGTTGGTTATTCTTTCAGACTATGCGGCAACGCGGTGCACCGATCGAATCTCTTCGCGACACGATGCTCGGTGAATGGGCAACACGATGGGCGACTATGCTTGATGCTGTCCAGTAGGTAGATTTGTAGAGAGAGAGTTCTGTATGACTGATTTTTCCGATGTATGGGACCACCCCGAACCGTTTAGCATAACCGTCAGCGCCCAAAAAGAAGACATCGACAGCTTTGGTCACGTCAACAATGCGGTCTATCTTCGCTGGCTCACTGAGTGTGCATGGGCCCATTCCGCTTATGTTGGGTTGCCGGAGGAGGTTTGCGTAACTCTGCGCCGAGGCATGGCCGTGCGTAATGTTCAGCTCGATATGGTGGCAGCCGCCTACTTGGACGACGAGCTGCAAATCGGAAATTGGTTGACGGAATGTAACGGACTGCGTGCAACTCGGGTCTATCAGATCGTCAACCTAGGAACCCGCTTAACCATATTGCGTGGGCGCCTCGATTTTGTTTGTCTAAATTTGGACAACGGTCGTCCCGCTCGAATGCCTAAAGAGTTTCTCCAAGGCTACGCGACCAACATAAGGGCCGACGTCTAGGCAGCAGGCGCTACTGTGAGCCGACCTGTTACTTCAAATTGATCAATTAGCTGGCCAACGAACCCACTCTCTTTTGCTTCTTCGACGAAGGCGCGTAAAAAGTCCGCTGCGGCGGGCCGCCCTTTGGGTGTACCGATGGCTTGTTGCACAGCGGTGAATTTGCCATCGAGCAGTCTCGAGCCGGGTAGCTTCTCTACGTCGTTAATCAAACCTGCTCGCAGGCCCGCTAAGGCATCCATGTTCTCGGAAACAAAATCATCATAGGCTTGCCGGCCCGTTGCGCGATGTAACTCGGCTTGTTGAATATTGTCTGTGAGCCATAGCTCGAACGCCGCACGTGCGGGTACTGCGATGCGCACGCCGGGTTGATCAACATCGGCGATGGATTGGATGGGAGAATTAGCGGGCACCAAGTAGGTGGCTTCTATCTCTGAATAAGCTGCGCTGAAATCAATGTGTTGCGCCCGTGCCGGCTCGGCGCCGATAAGACCAATATCCCAAATGTCTGATCCCGCTGCATCGGCCAATTCGCCCGGCGTTTTAAACGTCACATAGACCACCTCGACCTCCAGTCGACGTGCCACTTCGGCGGCCATGCTAGGCGATACCCCTTGTGGCTGTCCGCTGTCCGATTTGCCAGTGACCAATAAAAAGTTGGACAAGTTAATGCCTGCACGCAGAACACCGGTCGGTGCAAGTTCGGTGCGAACCTGATCTAACATGGCGACTCCTAGGTTGTGGGCTTATGCCGCTGGTAGTTTAGTTTTGTCGACGCTGTACAAGTCGCAGACCGTGTCGAAGCACATTTTTTGCACTTCCTCGGCGGAGACGCCGTCCATAACATCTTCTAGCACGCTCATCGATTTAGGCCATATTGAATCGTGATGTGGATAGTCATTACCCCACATTAGGTTATCGACCCCGATGCCATGTCTGGTTGCCATACCGAACTTATCGTCTTCGAAGGTCGCAATAAAATTACGTTTAAAATATTCACTCGGCTTCATGGTGAGATAGTCGACGGCGTGATGCGGTGTTCGGTAGATTGCATGGTCGAGTCTTTCGAGCATGTGCGCAAGCCAACCAATTTCGTATTCGGCGATAACAAATTTCAGCTTCGGGAAGCGTTCCAAGACACCGCCGCAAATAAGGTCGATGGTGGCGTTTAATGCTGTCGTAAAGGCCATGGTGTAGCCCTTGATGGTACCGCCAGGTGTTCCCCAATGCTTAGGCATGCCGCCATCAGGAGAAGTACCGACAAAGATGTGCATCGTCAATGGCAGGTTCATTTCCTGAGCTGCAGCCCAGAATGGATCATAGTCTGCATGATGATACGGGCGATCGGTGGGCGTATGAGTCGGGATCATGAAGCCACGCACACCTAACTTAGAGGCGCGGGTCATCTCTTCGATGGCGAGATCCACATCGGGTATGGGTAGACAGCCGATGCCGATCAATCGATCTGGCGCGTTCTGGCAATAATGCACGATATAATCATTGTGACGCTGAAAAGCGGCATTCATGATTTCTGTGTCTCCACAGGCCCAGGTAAACATGTTCAAACTTGGGTACATGACTTCACCGACAATACCGTCGGTAGCCTGCTCTTCAAGTCGTTTGTCACCATCAAGTACACCAGGATTGAGTCCCTCATAACCACGTTCGATGAGCACATCAGTAGCTGGGTCATCCAGCTTGTTGCCCGCGATACCTAATCGCGCGACGGGCACAGCCATCGGTCCGCAAACATACCAATCTCCGGGTTTACCTTTGTAGTCGCGAATAATTTGCGGTGCCTGGTCGCCGTACCGCTCACTTAGCCCGGTAAAACAGTCGGCGTGTTCAACGATGTGTGAATCACCTGAGTAATATTGCATGGTGCTATACCTGTGTCTGTCTGATTGTTAGAATCCGGTTTTTAAAAGCCCGCTTGTTTATCGACAACCCCGGTTAACGGGTCACCCCGTTGCGCGAGGCGTAGATTCTCGCAAAAGCGTGCGATATTTCGAGGTCCTCGTAGCTGGCTTGCGCCAGCTGTATGCGGGGTCATTGCGACATTGTCGAACGTCCATAGTGGATGCTCTGGGGGTAGCGGTTCTTCGGGTGCCACATCGAGTGCGGCTCCGCCACACCGTCCATCTCGCAATGCTGCAACTAGGGCCGCGCCGTCAATAATTTCGCCTCGGGTGACATTCATGATCAGCGCACCAGGGCGCATCGCGGAGAAGGCGTGGTCGTTGATCAGATTTTGAGTCTCAGGCGTTAGAGGTGCACCAATGGCGACGACATCAGATGTAGCCAACAGGTCGTCGAGGCGGTCTAGAGTCCAGACTTCGTTGACACCGTCCGAAGGCGGTACTGCGAGCGCATCCACAGCCTGGACGTTCATGCCGAAGGCTACCGCACGTTTGGCGATAGCGCGGCCGGTGCCACCAAACCCTACGACGCCCATGGTCATGCCTTCCAATTCAATTTCTTTGGAGCGCATTTCTGGACGATGATTCCAGCTGTCTGGACCGAGTTGAAAAGCGGTCTTGATCTGTCTGGTGAGCGCTAAGAGTAGACCGAAACCTGTGTCGGCCAGATGGCCGCCGACCAGACCCTTTTCGCCCGTCAGGATGACATCTGAGTCGCGCATGGCGGGGTAAAGCATCGCATCCATGCCAGATGCAATGGCGTGCACCCAACGTAGTTTGGGTGCGGCATGGAACAGGGTTTCTGGAATGAACCCTAAAAGCACATCTATGTCTGCGCCATCTGCAATGGCGGCTTTTACCCCCTTGGCTACTCGGATGGTTGATCCGGGTGGAGCGGCGTCTTCGATTGACTGCAGCTCCGCATCGCTGATGGATGGGAGGGTTAGCCCTAACATCACTTCAATAGTGATGGCGCCCTCAATACTTAATTGGTTTTGTTCTGTACCCACTCGTAATCCCCATCTTGTGACACTTTAGATAATACACATTTCCACTAAATGTTTGTTGCTTTGAACGAACCGCTCTCAGGCGGGTTGAGACGTCTTATATTAGTTAATGTCTCAAAGATATTGTCCGCAACACCAGCCTGAAGCCCAAGCCCACTGAAAGTTATATCCACCGAGCCAGCCAGTCACGTCCAACGCTTCACCTATGGCGTACATGCCAGGCGCCTTGTTTAATTCGAATGTCTTGGAAGATACTTCGCGCGTATCGATACCACCCAGGGTGACCTCTGCGGTGCGATATCCCTCGCTGCCGCCTGGTTTGAAGTGCCAATTGTTAATTTTGCCTGCAAGTTCGGTCAGCTGGGTCGGGGATGCAGTACCGATCTTGGTATCTTCAAACCAAACATCGGTCATGGTTTCGATAAGACGGTTGGGTAAGTTCCGTTTCAAGGCGTTGGCAATTTTCTGCTGAGGATTAGTTGTCCGCTCTTCTAATAGCCAGGCTGCCAGGTCTAACTCTGGCAGAAGATCAATCTCAACAGTCTCACCTTCACGCCAATACGATGAGACCTGCAGGATGGCAGGGCCACTTAAGCCTCGATGAGTAAACAAGATGTTCTCTCGAAATGACCCGTCTCCACAGGAAACCTGAGCATCGACCGAAATTCCCGACAAGTCGGCGTAGCGTAGTTTATCTACAGAATTCCAAGTTAGCGGAACCAACGCAGGGCGTGGTGCGATGACAGGAATGTGTAACTCGTTTGCGACCCGATATGCTAAGTCACTCGCAATCTTTGGCAGCGAAAGCCCACCTGAGGCCAACACAACTTTTCGCGCGGTAAAATGCGCCTGTGCAGTTGATACCCTGTAGCCACCTCCATTTTTTTCTTGTTCGTCCAAAGCGTTCACCGCAACTACTTCATGATTGACGCGAACATCTACACCAGCAGTCTGGCAGTCTTCTAGCAGCATGCCTGCGATGTCTTTCGCGCTGTGGTCACAGAACAATTGGCCTAGCTTTTTTTCGTGATATTCGATGCCTCGGTCCTCCACCATTCCGATAAAATCCCAAGGCTGAAAGCGGCGCATGGCAGAAATGGCGAAGTGTGGGTTATCAGACAGATACTGTTCCTCTGGGTCAGCATAAAGGTTGGTGAAGTTGCAGCGTCCGCCGCCAGACACCAGAATCTTCAAGCCGATCTTTGGGCCTTTCTCTAGCAAGAGTACGCTCAGTCCGCGCAGAGCCGCTTGGCTGGCGCACATCAATCCACTTGCGCCACCGCCGATCACAAGTACATCCACCGCGTCCACCATCGAGTCGTTGGTTGGCATTTGCTTAGACGTTTTGTTCATGTGATTTGCCGCCCAGCGTCGACCATAGGGTTTTCAGATGTTCAGTTCCCAGTTTGTTGAGTTGCGCGATATTGTTCGCAGGTATCTCGTTAACGTTCGGGTGAGTTTCTACGGCGTGAGAGACGCTGCGCTCTCGCAGAATGTGCAACAGTGGAAATGGTGAGCGATTTGTATAATTTTCGGCATCATCGAACTCGGTTTCTGCAAATTGATAGTGAGGATGGAAGCTTGCGATCTGAAATTCGCCCTCAGCGTTCATGTCCTGTAAAAGACTGTCGCTAACGCTGAGGAAGTCGTTGTAGTCGAGGAAGTCGTTGAGTACTAGGGGATGTATGAGCAAGGTGGTTTCCGTTGCCGGGTCTTGGGCGAGCGCCAGTATTTCGTCTTGCAACGCCGCTAGCAAAGCATCCTCATCGTTTGCGTCGGTAACTGCGAGGCGAACCCGACCCTGAGTAATTTCCTTACCAGCAAACGGGCACAGGTTCATGCCCACCACAAAGGTATCAAGCCAGCTGCTTACGATTTCGCTAACAGCCTGGGAATTCATTTAAGTCTCTCGATCGAGCGTTCTCAAACAAGCTTTTTCCAACAGTCTAATTTGGTGCATCCGCTAAACTCTGTTTTAGAGTCCGTGTCGTCATGTAGTAATGGAAGGCGCACCAAATGTTAACGAGAATGGTCAGCGTCATCGCGTAGCGAATCGCGTCTGTGCCATATTCTGGGGTCATCAAATCAGCTGCATACCCCGTCAGAATTGGACCCAAGCCTAAGCCTATGAGGTTCAGTACGAAGTACAGCACAGCCGAAGAAAGCGCTCGCATGCGTAACCCCACCATGCCATGGGTCATGGCAATGCATGGTGCTAAATAGAAGCCACCAAAGAAGACAGGAATTAACCACGATACGGTGGCAGCTGTACCGGTATCCATAAATAAAAATGTGTTTATCGCGAAGGGGATTGCGGCGATTGTAGAAATGAGCGGAATCCAGATGTACCAATTCGCATCATCCGTTTTGTTAGCCATCCGGTCCGACAGCCAACCACCGACGAAAGTACCGGCAAGTCCACCAATACCGGCAACCAAGCCGTACAATTTGCCAATTTCTATGGTTGGCATTTCATGCACGCGGCTTAAGAAAATAACCATAAAATTGCCAACGCCATAAGTTACGAAGGCATGCAGTGCACAGGCAAAAGAAAGGTGCCGAAAGGCTTTGCGCGACCACAGAAGCTTCAACACATCTTGAAAAGAAGTTTCCTCAGTGGTTCTTTCTTTGACCTCAGCAAAGCCGCGTGGCGGCTCTTTTACAGTGAGACGCAGCAGTACCGCCAACAAAATACCCGGTAGGCCGACGACAATAAAGGCGATCCGCCAGTCAAACCATTGCACCAAATAGGCGCCGCCGATGTAGCCCACTAAAATGCCGCCGTAAACCCCAAGGGAGTAGATTGAAAGTGCGGTGGCACGCTCGTTAGCCGGGAAGATGTCGGAAACCATGGAGTGCGCTGGAGGGCTGCCACCGGCTTCACCAATACCGACACCGAAGCGCGCGGCGAAAAGTTGCCAAAAGTTTTGCACAGAACCACAGGCGGCAGTAAAAAGACTCCATACGGTGAGTGATACTGCAATGACGTTTCGGCGGTTACCTTTATCCGCGATCCTTGCAATGGGGATTCCGAACAGGCAGTAGATAGCGGCGAAGGCGATGCCAGAGAGCATGCCATATTGGGTAAGGTTCAGATCCAAGTCTTCGATGATGTATTCAGATAAAATCACGATGACCTGGCGATCGACGAAGTTAAAAACGTACACCAGTGTCAGTACAGCCAGGGCGTAGTAGCGATATGACTTCTTTTCGTACGCCTTTTGGGCCGCCTCTTCTTCGGCTGCTCTTTTTTGGCTATTTGCGCTCACTACTACTTTTCCCTATCTTCCAAAGT
>JBNMMV010000120.1:0-11295 GCA_051270205.1 Limisphaerales bacterium | reverse complement strand
CTGTTGAAGATACTTTACCTCCAAGTCGGTTAGTTGTTCACCGTAAACTGTTCTTATATAGGCCGGATCTTGTGCTAGTCGATCATAGTAAGAGGTTTGATTTTGAAGCATGTGGTAGTGAGCTTGTTCTTTGGCGATCAGATTGTTTTGCCTGATCTGAATTGCTAGATAGATGAGTGTGCCAAGTGTAGCTGCGGCAGCAATTAACTCGCCCAAACTGCCTAAGTCCTGGATGCTCATATCTTAACCGCCTAATACCATGTTGAGTGGTGGTTGAGGCCAGAGAGGATTTTGCGGTAGCAAAACCGAGCTGGGGTCAGCCATCCACTCCAACTACACGTTAGGCGGAAACTGGACATAGGAGCAGTACGATTCATAGAGAGCAGAATACCCCTACCGGATTGCGCGTAACACCAGAAACTAAGGATCTTCCACGGTGGGCGCCGATGAAAATTCCGGTCTAGCGAGTATGAGTCTTGCGAACTGAACGACAGCGAGAAATAACATCGCGACCAGCGAGTAATAGTAAACAATAAACTCGTGACTATCGATTACAGAAAACGCTACGAGCGTCTGCAATACCATTACAATTATGAAGGTGGACAACATTGGAACAAATATTTGTAGTCCCACTAGATGTTTGTCCGCTGCAGGTACTTTAGATCGGGCACGCGAAATGAAAAACATGAGTATGGCTAAAGTAGCAGCAAAGATGGCAGCTGATATTTCTATAGCGTTGGATGTGGTTTGTAGTAATCCCAAACTAACGAATGATAGAAATCCTGGCGTGAGACTCATTATTAGCAGATTTAGGATTCTAAACCTGTCTACATAGATCCACTTCCCTGATCGATGGATGAAGATTCCGACTACGCCGGAAAACCCTGCGAGACCGATAGAGAATTCGACGATCGTGCTTAGAAGCTCGGTAGATTCTGACATTCCGCCTAACACTGTTTATACGGACACTGGGGTCCGTATAAATCGGGTCCCGTCGTGTTGCGTTTGCGATGCATTCGCTCATCCTATCAAGGACTTAGCCGCATGTTCACCTATATAAAATTTCCGGCTAAAGCTGACAGAGATTTGAGAGGCAATATACGGGCGTGAGTGACCGCTTTGCCGCCGTAACTTGCTTGTTGCGCTGCACAATGGCTCGTCCGCAAATGCGTGCCGTTTCAACCGGTCAACGCAACACCCCGCTCAAACCAGCAGTGAGCGGACTTGTCGTCAAGCGAGGCTAACCAACCTTGGATAAGACTTTGCGTATCTCTTCCCCTAACCAACCTCCGCGTTTCTACTGGCTTCGGAAGAGGTTGAGGGTTCGCAACCAGGACAAGCCCATACGGCGTAGATTGCTCGTTTCTTGTCGTTCCTTTAGGCAACTTCTACCAGGTGTTGCGTCGACCCATTGAGCTCACACGGTATAGCATTCATCGACAACGAATATTAGTTTTTGGAGCGCCTGACGGCTGCTAAGTCCGTATATGGACTCCTCCTCAATGCAAGCACTCTGATTGATGACCGTAGGCTCGACTGCGCACGTATATCCGGCCTTTGAGGTGGCATATGTGTATGCCGGGCCATAATGGTTTATTCGCGCGTCAGCTCCCAATCGGATTGTCGTGTTGTTAGCACACGGACTTAGTCGGGTTTGGCTGACGCCGGTTCGACCTGTTCGCCATCATTCAGTTTGCTTTGCAATCGTTGGTGGGTTTTAAAACTCCTTTTGGTTCCTTCGTTGCTCTTATCCTAAGCCGCTACAAACTCGGGGTCGTAGTCGGCTTCGCTTCTCATCATGGCCCAGGCCATGCGCGCCGTCTTGTTTGCCAGCGCCACCGCGACAACGTTGCGATGCCGACGCTTCGCTAGATCATTCACCCAGCGGCTCAGTCGATCGTCTTTATCTTTGGCATTGACGACCACCGTACGTGCACCATGGATCAGCAAGGTTCGTAAGTAGACGTCACCGCGTTTACTGATCCCCTGCAAGCGCTCTTTGCCACCGGAACTGTGTTGTTTGGGGGTCAGCCCCAGTGCTGACGCCATCTGCCGGCCCTTCGCATACTGAGCACCTGAACCGATGCTAGCGACCAGGGCGGTCGCCGTCAGTGGACCAACACCGCGCAGCTGCTGCAGCCGTTTTGCGACCGGGTCCGTCTTTGCAATCACGGCGATGTCCGCATCCAGTGCAACAACGCGCTCATCCAGTCGAAGGAGATCCTCCCACAGCCCATGCAGTAACGTGCGGAAACGCGGAGTGAGACCGTTCTCGGCATCTTCTAACCAACTGGGTATCGCGGCGCGCACACGATGCAGCGCCTGGATGTCTTGTTGTTCCACGCTCTTAACCGTCACGAAGCGCATGTTGGGTCGGCTCATCGCTTCGCAGATCGCTTCCGCATCGTTCGCGTCGGTCTTGTCGCTCTTAACATAGGGCTTTACGAACTGTGCGGGGATAAGAACCACCTGGTAACCACGCGACTGTAATAATCGCGCCCAGTGGTGTGCTCCGGCACAGGCTTCCATGCCAATGACACAATCGGTATCTGTATGAGTGAACAGTGCCTTTAACCACTGATCACGTCTCAGCCGCCGTTTGAATACGGGCTTCTCATTACCATCGACACCGTGCAGCTGGTACACGTTCTTTGCCAAATCTACTCCAATGCGAATAAGCTTCATCGTGGACTCCTCGTCTTCTTTGACGGGTTGTTTATGCGATTACCAGTTTGGCACCTCGATGCCGATTAGGGGAGGAGGAGTCCATACCATTGGATTGCTGCCTATTGCGGTGTGCAATCTGGCTCTGTCTGAGCGGAGTGACCTGCGCTAAGATTGATGTCTGCTATGGGAGCCATACCCGTCGGTAGCGATTTCTAAGCCATCCGGCAGAAACGTGCCCAATGCGGTCATCAGAGAGTGACAAGTTACCACGTCCGAAGGAGAAACGTAGTGACGCCTGACTTCAACTGCGTGTTATATGCTCCCGGTAAGTGTAGTTACGGCAGATCCCCTCAGCAGCGATAGAATCTATGTGTAACTGCTCAGCTAACCCGGTTTTCTGATGCATAACTCTGATACGCCATCCAGGTACATTCCACCTACACATTATCTTTCTAATTATTCGAAGGAATATCCAGCAAAATGGAATCTACAAACTCAATATAATCATCAGAGTATATAGTTTTCGACTGTTCCCAAAGCAGCCTATTGGCTTCCGCGGTTGAAATTCTACCTCTCACAAATCCTTCAATGGATCGGATTTCCGAATCCCTTAGCATTCCAGCCTGGTACTGAAATAAAAGGTTGTCTTGAGCCCTGTTTATCGCCCTGAAGTAATCTCCGTATCTAATGGATTCCTCGGGTGTCAATTGATCGCCGTTGTTCACCTTGATGCGAATCTGAGGAATATATGGGGAGTTTATACTCAATTCCTGTGCCGCGATTGCGTCGCTTGCCCTAGTTTGTGCGATTTGGATTCGCATTAATTCTGAATTTTGTTGAATTTCTAAGCCTAAGAAAATAATACCTAGTAGTACACCGAAATTGGCGAGCAAGGCTAGTGAATGATTTATTTTTTCAATATCCATAATTCAATTCGGTATCCATAGACCTACGAAATAGATCACTTGCAGTTAATCCAAAAAGGAACATGACACTTATGGCAGCCCCACGCCGGACTTGCAGCGCTAGATACACAAGCGTGCTATTTACTGCTAGCGCCCCTACTATTTCTCCTATCGCACATATAGCTTCCCAGTTCATCCCCCACCTCAACAATTTTAAAGATGATCTTACATCAGAATCGAAAATGACCGCTTTGGCGAACATAAGAGTCAAATTCTCGTGTTCCGGCTTGTCAAATGAATGCGTACAATCGGCCACAACCGGACGAAAGACAAGGTTCAGCAGCTACCGTCGCGCTTTTTGAACTTCTCGCAAAAATTCAACACTAACGCCGTCAAGGCTACCTGTGCTTCCATCGGTTTCGAGACCAAGGTCGTCCCAAACTTCAGCGAAGGTTAGCGCCGCATCTTGCACCGTTCTGTCGGCGGTCTCTCGATCCAAGTACCCCCTAAGGTACTGGCGATACTGCGACGACATCCTGATCCTCCTCGCATTTTCCCACGCCTTAAGTCGGGATATCTCCGCTGCTGATAGGGCGCCGATACCATTTTCTAGATACTTAGTTGTAATCTCGGGGATGTATTCCGAAAGCGCATAGTCTTTCTGTGCTTGCATTATCTGGTCACTACGACTTTGGGCAGCCTCAGCTTCTGCCAGGTTATTGGTCTGGTTGATTTCAACTATCAATATCGCAAGGCCCGCAACCACACCTAGATTTGCGAGCAGAGACAGCCAACTATTGAGCTTGTCGGAACCCATCCTAATCTCCCAAGTAATAAGGCAAGAAACGCTACATTATTCGCGAAGTCGTGTCAGCTTGGGTCGATTTCTGCCGGACAACCCAATAATCGTTTTCGGCGGCTACGGTTCCCAAAGGAGACATCCATTTTCAAAAAAGTCTACCGGCTTGGACTGAGCCGATTGTGCACCGCAATAGTCTCGTTAGTCATGCTCGCTGGATCGAGCATCTACAGGCAAACATACCCTAAAAAACCACATCGTTTTCAGAGATTTCTCATCGCCATATGAGCACTTAGTTGTATTTAATAACTGTATATATATACAGTTATTAAATACAACTTTACAGAAGGACAACGCCATGAATCACTACCAACCCGTCCAGAACCTACAATCCACCCGCTCTGATTCACCCCTATCACTCCTCGTTCACCTAGGCCCCATTGATGATCTAGAAAACGTGCTCGCTGACAGTTGGCTTGGCGTCAACCAAGCAACCTACCGCTTTCTTGGGTTGTTGCGTGAGTTCGAGATGCGACAAGGTTGGCGTGCCTATGGCTGTAATGATTGTGCCGAGTGGATGGACTTTAAGTTGAAAATCTCGCGTAAAACAGCATTGGAAAAAGTACGTGTCGCCAAGGCTTTGTGGTTTGTGCTGAAGATCGAAGCTGCTTTTAAATCGGGGAGTTATCTTATTCTCAAGTACGGGCGCTGACTCGGGTGGCAGACCAAGACAACGAAAATGAGTTGTTAGAGCGCGCTCGTAATACAACTGCATGCAATCTAGAAAAGTACTGCCATCGTTTGCGTCTAGGGGATGAAGGCAGTAGCGAACGAGAGGCCAGGCGACAACACCGCAATCGTGACTTGCATTTGAATGTGGATGGAGGGGGCTCTGTCTGTGCAATTACCCCCAGCTGAGCTTGCTTATGTGCAGCAGGCCCTAGAGAAATTGGTTATCGACCTTCCCGAAGACCCAGATCGAGACTTCTTTGCGGCACGCGCGGATGCGCTATTGGAGATGGCCAGAATGGTGTAGGAAGGTACAGGTGAAGTTCAGCCTGCAACTACATCAACGTCCGCCCATCAGGCGTTAGTCCACGTCGATGCCTCAGCCCTAAATGGTCAAGGTGGTGAGTCAGACTTCCCATTACCCACCGTCAAACGCTTGTGCTGTAGTGGAGACGTTGTGCCGATTCTTAAAGATGGCGACCAAGTGCTTAACGTAGGGCGTAATCAGCGCATAGTGCCGCCGAAGTTAAAACGTGCCTTAGCAGCGCGAGATCGACACTGCCAATTCCCAGCCGCCGGACGCTCTTAGTTGGACAGATATTTTTCCGCATTTAAGAATCGATGACAAAGAGCACAGCGTTTCCAATTGAACGAGCAGGCACTAGGAGAAGAATATGTTTGGCTGGGCTGCGAGAGGAATCGCCGAGGTTATCGGT
This sequence comes from Limisphaerales bacterium, assembly GCA_051270205.1. Taxonomy (GTDB): domain Bacteria; phylum Pseudomonadota; class Gammaproteobacteria; order Pseudomonadales; family Azotimanducaceae; genus UBA4421. The sequence continues at coordinate 5,479 of JBNMMV010000120.1, read as the reverse complement.
TTGTTAGGCATAGTGGGCTCTCTTGCCTTCGTGGGGCTTGAAGTCAGGCAAAACTCGGTGGCGGAGCCTATTTCATGTTTGGTCGAATGGGCATCGTCAGTGGACCAACGAAACGCTTGATCATATTCAATATCGAGTTTCAGAATTTCGTCGATGAGCTTATTTGTAGTGGTTCCGGGGTTTCGCGTTGATCACTGCCGATCCGAAGCACTAAGGTTCAGGATTGCGCCGATTGGCTTGTGACAAGGCTCGACTTCCATTTCGAGCATAGAAGCAACGAACTCCTCGAGTTCGGGTTTTTGGAGAATCCATGCGTTGCTGTGCTTCAGCCAGCGTCGCCCCTGGGGAAATGACAATATTGTCTGGACACGCTGCTGCGAGACCAATCTCCAGTCTGTGTCGTAATCAGCCACATCGACTTGTACCAATAATCTATTGACATAATTTAAGTTGAACATGAAATACGCGTCGAGGACGAAAGCGCCTGCGTGATCAAGTTCATCTGGCTCAAAGCAAGCAACGGCTAGAACCTCGCTAAGATCTTCTCCCAGTACTGACATTTGGCCTTGCGTAATGTAGTCCACGTTCCGATGTACAACGTCGACAAACGCCAGAGATTTCGCTTGCTGCAACTCCCAGATAACCAAGCCCAGGCCGATTAACAAGGCAGCGGTTGTGGCGATCTGAATCAGTCTATCGATGTTTGTAGAGTTCATGCTCATAGATGAGTATTAAGCCACCGTTTTTGGAAGGTGGATTATGCAGAATTCTTGTTGGCGTCGATACAATCATCATCCAGCAGTCATTGCCTGCAATGAAACTTCGTTGTTCCCTTAATTTGGACCCTTCGTGGTCGGTCCTGGATCACGTAAACTTAATGAAACCGAGCTGGGTGTACGCAAATGAATACAGAGATACTAAACAAGTGGATAGCAATCTTAAGTAATGTGGGAGTGCTAGCAGGGATCGTGTTTCTGGGTATCGAAATTCAACAAAATTCAAACATGATGCAAGCACAAACAAGGACTCAATTGACAGACCAGGCGCAACGAGCAATTGAATTTTCTCGGCCGGACTTTCTCACAGCAAGGTTATCGCGCTTTTTGGTTGAAATATAAGGATGACTTCTCATCTGAGTTCCAATCGGAAATTGACAAACTTTTTAGAAATATTGATCAAAAAATATAGAACGCCCAATTTAAGTCCGTGACGAAACATTTCAGCGGCTACTAGAGATTACGAGCGCGCTACCGTTCGGTTGCCATCGCCATCCAGTGTGGTACAAGTTCGATAGCCGTTATCCCACCTCCCAACTCGAGCTGATTTTGTAGGTATTGACGTGTCTGAGGTGTAGCAAAACCAGTTTCCTTCCACCACTGCGCTCCACCATCACAACGGATGCATGTCAGCATAAAACTCGCGATAGTGTCTAAGGTCTCCTGATCTAACATGCCCGCTTCGTGCAAATGGATTCCGTTTTGTATATTGCCAAGGAATCCCGCCATACCAACATCAAATTGCGTCTTTTCAGTATTCGGCATCGTTGACCACTGTGTTATTCCCTTTGCGTAAATGAGCAGTAGATCAGGATTGTTTTGGAACTGTCCCTGCGTTGCAGCCCATCCATCGATCAATGTCTGACGGGAAACCGCTCGCGATGTGGTTGTGTTTTGCCGGATCTGAACCGCCAAGTAACCCAACGTGATAACAACTGCAATCGCGCCAACGAACTCTCCATAATTGCCCAACAACTGAGCAAATTCTTGGTGATTCATGACCTTCTACTCTCTGATTGAAAAGAGAGAGGTTACAACAGATGTCTCGAACAACGAACGCCAGCTATCGCCCAATGGCGAGATATACGACTTCATCGCATACGCTGTCAGATCAAAAATTTAGGGTGAGATAGTGATGAATTGGGAAGAAACATACAGGCTCTTCGAATTAAACTAGCTCGATTCTGATTGTTTAAAGGAAATGTTAGTTTCTGTCCTGAGGCGACATCCACCTTCGTGATTAGCCTTCGATTCAATGCCTATCAAGCACACTTCGTAGTACGACCAATTGATTGAACGCAGATGTAGCCTAAGATGGTTTTGGTGGACCCGCACTCTCCGCGTCGGCAGGGGGTTGTGAGCACAACTTGGCAACGTCTGTGCGAAAGATTGGGCTGAACCAAACTTGTCTCTCCTCCCACCAAGCGATACCGCCGGGTGTGGTTAAGAATGCGGGAATGGAGTTTTCGTATGCTACAAGTTCGTCGGCTGCGAACGCACCGGCTCGATGATCGGCGAAAGCTCGTTCGACAGATTTCAACCACATTGTGAAAGCGAGATCGAATCGATATCGCTCGACTTCCGATAAATCATCTAGAGATTTTTGCCCCCTAAGAAATATGTCGGCCACCTTTTCGTCCAGTAGCTCTACTAACGCTCTATCGTTGTGCTCGGTAGATTGACGAACATTCGCTCGGTGAATCGTGGCAGTGTTCTGACGCATCTGAATGACGAGAAAAATCAACGTAACCAGCACAGCGATGGAAGCGAAAAACTCTCCGAGTGAGCCCAATTCAGCAATGGTCATCTATCAATTCCTTAAGATTCTTCGGTGAAGTAGCCTAAAGCTGATTTGCGAGGATGTCTGCAAGCGATGGCATCTGCTCTGCGGCGGACCCATAGCTGTCCTCAGAGAATTCGTCCATAGTCGTTGCTTTTGGGGGAGATTATGAACTGGGATGCAATAGCAGCGGTTGGTGAGATTCTGTGCGCCCTTGCGGTGGTCGCAACGCTTGTTTACCTAGCAATACAAGTAAACTATGCCAGGGCATAAGCAGCCGATGCCAATCGTCTAAGTCGAGCGAATGGGCTGCGTGATTGGAACCTGGCTGCAATGACCAACAACGAACTGCGCGACAGCATCACTAAAAGCCACCAACTGCAGCCTTACTATCAGGATTATGCAGAAAGTTAGAAATCACTGCTGATGACGCAGCTATTACACGGTTCCTGCGGTCCGCTATTCATGGGATTACAGTCCCTACGGTAAGAGCATTTTTGAAAACCGGTTTGTGGAGTATATTGCTAACCTACCGATGAACGTAGAACGAGCCACACATTGAAGGTGCTTAGATGAATTGGGACGCTATTGGGGCGGTCGGTGAGGTTGTCGGTGCAATTGCTGTGCTTGCTACACTTTTCTATTTTGCTATTCAGATCCGCCAGAACAGCCGAAACGTAGAGGAAAGCTTACGTAGTTTAAGGCTCGGCGCTGCCGATTCGACGGTAGCCTCGTTTGCGCGATATCGAGAACTAATCAGTCAGAAAGACGTTGCTGAAATCTATGTCAAAGGGGGCAAGGATTATGAATCGCTCACCGAGTGTGAGCGAGTTCAATTTGGCGCCGTCATGGATGAATTCCTATTCTCATATTGGTCTGTATTCAAACGGGTACAAGAGGGTGCTTACGAGGATGCGGACTGGCAGGCTCATATGGCTTCTCTGCGCGAGGTGCTACGACGACCCGGTGTGGCAATATGGTGGGGTCAACGCAAAGCTGCATTCCCACCAACATTTGTCCAAGAGCTAGACGACCATGCGGTGGCAATTAGGCCTCGTGATTAGGCAGCGTCGAGCGCCAAGAGTTTGCTAGTTTCAGCGCGCTCTCGACGGCCGGATCTACCGAACGATGAGAAAACCATGTTTGACGTAGGCATGGGTCGCTACCTCGGTAACTTGCAGAATGGGACCCTTCTACGGGCAGACGGAATACTAGATGACGCCACCTTAGATGGAGCGGCGAACTTTATGCTGACGTGTATTCTTAGTGAAGGTGGATCGAAATGTTGGCAAGAGACCCGGCAAGCAATGCCTGAAACGCGGACGTACTTGGAAAACCGTTTGGCGTAATTTGAAAATGTCCCACCCACGGTTGGTGAGTCGTTTTCTTATTGGATCGCCATGGCAGAAGATCGTCGTTATTGAGGTGTGATGGGTATACTTGCGCTCGGTTCTTCAGAAGACGGAAATAGGGACAAGATGTCTTTGACACAAGTAAGCGATGAAGCACCAAGGATGGCGACCATTACCTGCAGTTGCGGAGAGGTCAAACTCGTTTTGCCAAATGCTGTGCCTAAGTTTCGTTGTGGCTGTTGCTGTACCGAATGCCTCCAGCGTGTGTACATCGGAAGCCTAGGGCTGCCGCCAGTAGCGATTAAGAATTTGGATGAACCCGTGGATCTACTTTATATCGACTCACAGATCATGAAGCCAGATCCAGATACCCTCGCTAAACTAGCGGTGTTCAAGTTGAACCACGTCGACGCATCCAATATTAACCTCAGCGCTACTTGCTGTGGGGCAGTGCTACTAACGGAAAATAAAAACTTTCATGTGCCACACACCATGGCGACATTCCATAATTTGGGCCATTTTCTCAAGTGTGATTTTTCGAAAGTTCCCCAACCGAGGTTAAACGTCTTCACTAAGGATTGGCCAGTAGAGAAAGCGAAGGCTCTGGCTGCAAAAGAGAAATCTGCAGACGGCGAATCTTTGTCGCAGATCTTGGATCCGAACTTTCCGCTTGAGGATGCTTCCTTTGACGACCTTGTTTCGGCGCTGCAGATCGAGGCTTCGCCAAAACCTGAAAATTCGCTTTGCTTTGAAGCGCTTCGTGGGGGTATGGAGGTGAGGATCGAGAAAGCATTTTTTAAAGAAGCCCGCTCGCATGTTGGTGGTTAGAACGTTGAGGGCCATTTACTAATTCAGGAAAGGTTGCCATTCTGAAGCGCCTGGCAGCTAGAAATTACCGAAACATATGACGAAACACCTGACAACGACATTGTTCGTGGCGACGTTTTTAGCATTTTTGAGCAGCTATCTTTTGGGCGCATCAACCCAAACGAATAAGTATGGCTCGAAGCTTGGGATCGACTAAAAGATTCATTAACGCCTCGTTTGGTAGCCCAAGTTCAGCCAATGGTTGACGATGCCAGAAGAAATAGCGGCAGACAAACTTCTTAACCATGTGGTTGCTGGAGTTGATAAGACAAGGTCCTCGCTGCCCATTTCGCCTGTAATGCTCACCACATCAAGCATTCTTGCGACGCTGGTTTACGTCTATTTGCTACTCTTCACCGATCCTGCGCAACAAGTGCTCAACCACCTCAGCACCGTGGCTTGCTTGTAAAAAGTGGCCGGCGCCCTCAATCGGGTCGAAACTGGCATTCATCTGACCGGCCCATTTACGCCCCCAAGCCTCTGTGAAGACATCGTCTTCCATACCCCAAATAAAGTGCACCGGTTTTTGCCAATTGAGTAACGTCTTGTAGTGGTGAGTTTGGGCAGCACCGTTGCCGTTGTGATAGTCACCCACGGGAATCGATAGCGGGAAGCGTCGATAACCGTTGAACGCTTCATCGGGTAGCCCTTTGTAAGGTGCTCGAAAACCGTTATAGGTAGCCAAGGCCTGACCTGTGTAGCCG
>JBNMMV010000119.1:0-11299 GCA_051270205.1 Limisphaerales bacterium | reverse complement strand
GGACCCATCCAGCAGATTCCATCAGGGACAGAAGCCTCGAGCTTCACACAAAGTCCGGATCTATGGCTGCAATCTCACCTAACTTGCTACAGTGTTAACTCAATTAAGAAACAAATGGGCAGGGTTGCAAATGGGGGGGGGTGACCATCTATGGGAAGCTGTTGGAGCTATTGCAGAAATTCTAGGCTCGCTCACAGTAGTGCTAACGATAGCCTACCTAACGGTTCAGATCCGCCAAAGTGGAAGAGCCGCAAAAAGTGTATCCACAAACCAAACTCGATCCGCTGTTGTTGAGGTGATTAGCGCGATATCCAGCAACACCGACGCGGTAAAGACATATACCTCCGGACTGAACGATCGTGCATCACTGGAAATTCATGAACGCATGAGATTTGATTTGATCATATTTCAAACCATACGAGCCAGTGAAACGATATTTCTTGAATATCGAGAAGGCTTGGTCTCGCAAGAACTTTGGGAAGGACAATGGCGTGGCGAACAATCAATTCTCTCGACTACCGGTGGTCGAGCGTCGTGGGTTGCTCAAAAACACTTTGTATCAAGAGGGTTTATGGAGTGGGTGGATGAACACCTTGACCGCGAAGCAGAAGGCAGCGTCTAACCATGCTGTCAACTACGATTCAGAGACGTGTTCATGCTGAGGTGCGCACGGTTCAATGTAGGTTGACGGCTATACGACAATTCATTTACTTTCGTTTTTCTTTTTGGGACGCTACTCCACAAGTACAACAAGCAACAGCAAGAGGGCGTCACTGTGCAGAATCATTCCGTTGAATCCGGCGAATCCAAACGCAAAATAAGCTTTTTCCTAATCTACGCCCTCGTCCTGCTGGCGATCGTGCTGGCAGGTTTCACGCCGTCTCTATACCTTCGGCTGGGTTTTGATGTTCCCCCGATACCATTCTATCTTCACATCCACGGCGCCATTCTCACCGGCTGGTTCGTCTGGCTCGTAGCGCAAGCCTGGCTTGTTCAAGCTGGGAACCCGGGGCTACACCGTAAGCTGGGCGCTTTCGCTGCCACATACGGCTTACTTGTAGTGGTTGGTGCTCTTATGGCTACCTTCAACGCCGTGGAACGTGATCTTGCCCAGGGTGTCACCTTCGACACGAGCATGGCGGAGATTGCTCCGGAGGTTGGTGGGGAGTTGAGCTATCTGAACTTTATCCGCGGCGTTGTCTGGGGAAATATTACGGGCGCCACTACCTTTGCGGTTCTGCTCGTCGCTGCCGTCTTATTCCGGGGCCACCCCGATGTGCATAAACGGTTGGTACTGATTGCCACCGTGTCTATCATCGGACCCGCGCTCGCGCGGATTGCCAGATGGGAGATACTCGGTGGTGAACAGGGACCATTCATTCCTCTGGCATTGCTGACGCTTCTAGCAGCTATTGCCATCTACGACATGTTCGCATTGAGGAGAGTACATATGGCTACGGTGATGGCGGTGGCGTTCGCCATCACGCTCCGAGCCCTGGGCAGCATGGCTTCAAGGTCTGATTTTGGAACCGATTTCGTGCGAAGTCTGGGCTAGCAATGTGATCTAGCGATAACGTCCGGTGATGAAGTCTTTCACCCTACAAACCAAACGCCGTTGGTCATTTGGCAATCAATGGCATCGAGCAAAATGTGTATGCATAATCCTATGCCGACCAAACGAGTCTTTGGATAAAGCAGTAATCCGATATAGATGATCATTGGGATCATGGTGTGCAAAGGGTGGAAGCCTACGCTACAGCGTCCAGCCTCATAGATTGGCTCTGCCAACAGGTGATCGACATCAATGAGCAAGCCGACTAACAAGCTTGCGTATGCCACCCAGAATTTACTGCGATATAGACCTGCTGCAATACCGAGCGGCACCAAGAAGTGTAAGGCGATGTGAAACACGCTTAGTCGCGCAGCCTTAGTCGCGCAACCGAGCTTCGAGGACCGCTTTCGCCTCCGGCCAATCTTCACGGATAATGGAAAACCACATGGTATGACGCAGTCGCCCATCGGGCATCACCATGTGATTGCGAAACGTGCCTTCCTGTATACCACCAATACGCGCAATCGCCTTCTGCGACCGTTCGTTCAGAGAATCTGTTTTTAACTCAACCCGATTGCACCCCAATCGTTCAAAAGCATCGGTCAATTGCAACAGTTTCGCCTCAGTATTGACTGGCGAGCGCTGATGTCCAGGCGTAACCCATGTGGCGCCAATTTCCAGGCGCTTGTTATATTCGTTCACGGCTAAATAGCATGTCGACCCAGCCACTGCCCTGGTTGAAGCCAGGCGGGTGACAAAGGCCATAGCGTCACCTCGCTCAACTTGACGCAAAGTACTGTGTAGATAGCCTGCAAACTCTTCATAGGTGGTGGCTGCAAATGGCATGTACCGCCAAATCGACTCATGCTGGGCGATCGCCCAAAGTGGCTCGAAATCGTCTTTGGTTAGAGGCTCAAGCACAACGTGGCGACCCTCCAAACTTATTTGCTGCCAAGCCATGACGACTAAGGTTCACTCAGAAATTTCAGCAATGCCGCGTTTGTTGCCTCTGGCGCTTCTTGTTGTATCCAATGACCAATATCCGGGACCAGTATGATGTCTCGTAGGTCAGCAACGCTGTCTTTCATAACAGCTGCCAGCGCAGATGCATCTGCCCCACCGATCACCACATCTTTGCTACCCGCAATAAATAGGGTAGGTACACGAATGGTATGGTCGTCGCGTTCTGTCATCAGCGCCCAGTTTCTGCCCAGGTTTCGATAGTAATTCACCCCGCCGCGAAACCCTGCAGTTTCAAACTGACTGACGACATAGTCCAAGTCTTCTTGTCGCAGCCACTCTGGCAAGCCTTTGGGGGCGCCAAGTCTCGGTATCCAGCCGCCCGCCGCTCGCTTTGGGTCGGTAACTTCTGGCGCAAGGCGCGGTGAGTCAGGCGACAAATAAAGACGGCTCAAAATTCCCGTAGGATCACTGTCGTACTCGTTTTCAGCAACCCCACCCGCTTCGTTGTGATAGGCCATGTAGAAGAAATTATCGCCGACCCGGGCAGTCATTGCAGCCAACGGATCCACCGGACCGCGCGTTCGATAAGGCACGCTCATTAATACCAGACGAGTAAAACGATCGGGATGCAAGAGTGCTGCATGGGCGGCTACTGGAGACCCCCAATCATGACCGACAATGGTCGCGGTGCTCTCACCCAGGGCATCTAGCACGCCCACCATGTCGGCGGCCAGGGTGACAATATTATAATCTTCCTCGGCAAGTGGTGCGTCCGTGCCGCCGTAGCCCCGCATGTCTGGCGCTGCCACACGATACCCTGCTGCAGACAGAGCGACGATTTGATGGCGCCAGGAATACCAGGATTCAGGCCAACCATGGGCGAGTAGGACCATCGGACCCTTTTTGCCTGCTATATCACCAGCAACAGCAACTCGCATTTTGATGCCATTGCTTTCAATCTGCACGAATTGAACACCATCAATCGGTGTGTCTTCCATTTCCATCTCTCCTACCTGGGCAGAAGCTTGCGACAAAGAAAAAACGCACAGCAAAGTAGCCGTACAGCAAGCTGTACGGCTTGCAGAAAAACTCACCAACTTAGATAGAACGACATTGCTACCTGCAAACATCGGCACCCTCTCCACACAGTATGTGGCTATGGTATCACGCCACCAAACCGCCTATCCTTCTGGCGTAGTTCAGAACAGACAATGGGGAAAACCATGCAAAATCTACTCAGCGCGAGCAATCGCACCACTTTCATTCTTAGCGCTTTCTTTCTCACTTCCGCGCTTTGGAGCTCTGCGACATCCGCAGACATAGCAAGAACCGCAGATGGTGCACCAAGCTTATCTGGCACTTACAACGTTTCTACGCTCACGCCTTTGCAACGGCCTGAACAGTTCGGTGACAACCTCGAACTGACGCCGGAAGAGGCCGAAAAAATCATGCTTGCCGAACAAGCTGCCATGGCAGCCGCAGACAAGAACCGTGGCCCTGTGACCGAAGCACCTCCAGAAGGTGGCGCCGCACCAGTTGGCGTAGATGAATCTCAACGCGAATCGTTGGGCGCAGGCAACGTTGGCGGTTACAACTTTTTCTGGATCGACCGTGGTTCTGAAGCATCGCTGGTGAACGGCAAATTCCGAACCTCTATTCTCGTAGATCCACCTAATGGTCGCATGCCAGCACCAACTCCGGCTGGCATGGCAAATTTCGCAGAACGCGGCAAACTGTTCCGCCCTAACGACGGTACTGCATGGTGGCTAGGAATAGATGGTCCAGGACCCTACGATGGTCCTGAAAGTTTAGGTATTTCCGAGCGCTGTATCGTTGGCTTTACAGGCGCAGCACCGACGTTTCCAAGTTTGTACAATAACTTTAAGCGCATTGTGCAAAGTCGCGATCACGTCATGATTCTTATTGAGATGGTTCACGATGCCCGCATCGTTCGACTCAACGCCACTCACAGACCCGCCAACGTTCGCACCCATATGGGTGACTCCATTGGCTGGTGGGAAGGCGATACACTGGTTATTGATACCACCAACTTCATCGCTAAAAGCGGCCAAGCTCGTGGCGCCAGCGAAAATTTGCAGGTCATTGAAAAATTCACCCCACAGGAAAATGGCGATTTGTTGTATAAGTTCACCGTCAACGACCCGACGGTGTGGACTGCTTCATGGAGTGGTGAATACAACTGGCGGGCCAGTGATGAGAAGGTTTACGAATACGCATGCCATGAAGGAAACTACTCCATGCCAGGCATTCTCAAGGGCGCCCGTCTTCTAGAATCTGAAGCGCAAGCCAGCGTCAGCGGAGAATAGAGCGCGGTAAAAGAGCGAGAGCACCTAGCCAACGACGGCTGGGTGCACCACGACTTGTCCCATAATACGACCGATGCGCTCATCCCAAGCCGCCGCCATGGGCTGCGTCCAGGCATCACCAACCGCTTCCTTAACGACACCTAACAGTGCTGTAAAGAAATGATCGTACATACCACCCTGCACCCGATAGCCGACCAGGTGGTTGTCCAGTTCCCAATTTAAATAAGCACCTTCTCCGAAATGTTCGTCAGAGAAAAATAGATCAAATACTTGTTCCAACATGCGACCTTGCATGTGCTCGTCAGAATGTCCCATAAGTTCTAAGCCTTCAGGGCAAAGCTCAAAAAAACGTTCATAGACCAGTGGCGTAATATCTCCGGCCGCTTCGGCACAAAGCTCTAACGAGGCAATAATGAGATCGCTATAGCTCACCTTATTGAGTCTCTACCGTACCGCTGGTGTCCATGCGCAGGTTCATCTCGTAAATTTGCCAACCCTTATCCGTATGGCGCACCTTATCTATATAAGTTCCCAAAAAGTAATACACCGTGCCATCCGGGTTTTTATGCCAGGCATTCACATAGCTCTCAAGCGTTGCTTCATCACCATTGAGTTCGGCTATCTGAGTACCGATTAAATGCTGGGTTCCGGTGTAATCTTTGAGCGCGTCATAGACCACATCCACCCACTCATCTGGGCTCGATGCTGTCAGTGGATCAGCCCCGGTGTTGCTGGTTCGGATCTTTACATCCGGCGTGAATATCTGATGATAAAGTGCTCGTCCGGTTGCAACATCTTCTTCTGTAGCGCGCCCAATGGCATCTGTCGCACGAGCGTAATGGCGTTGTAAGTATTCAATTTCCAGTAGATCCGACACGTTTCGCGCCTCCTTGTGGCCTTGGGCATTTGTAGAAACGCCAATAATTAGTAAACAGAAAATCAGTCCAATGCGAATCATCACGTTCGGCGCCCTTCTATGTAATCATCAATAATCTTATGTTCACTGGGCTCTACGTTCATGGACTGTGCCTAACCTAAGGTAGACTTTCATCCCAAATGGGTTGGCCGACAATTTGCTGTGTGAACTCGTCACTATACACTTCCCCTGGGAGCGCTGCCGGACCTACGAAACCTGCCGCAAACGTCGTCGCCAGATCTGGATTGTTAGCCATGCGTTCAAATATATTGAGTCGCAGTGCACGACCCGCTTCACCAAATGCACTTTCGCGTAGACTTGTTAGACGCGCAACCGTACGTAAACGCGCCATACGCTCGCGGCGCTCAGAAACATAGTCAGCGAAGTCAGCAGTCTGCCAACCCGCATCAGGCACACGGCCTCCCGGCATGTTGTTCAACAATGCATCGCGCACTTGGCGCACATCGGTGTGGGTTATCGATAGCCCTTGGCCGATAATGGGGTCATTGCGCCCAGCAGCATCACCGATGAGCACTACACCTTCTTCAACAAAGCCATCTAACCAAGTGTCATAGTTTGGGTAGGCGATGCAGGGGCTTACCGGAGTCGCATCAACAATAGCCTGAGCATTGGGCACACATTCCAACTGCCAGCTGTCTAAAAATCTCTGCGGACCTTCAGGACCGACCAATCGAGCACGATCACTACTTGGCCAACCTAAGTAAATTCTGACTCGCCCCTCACCTTGGGGAAAAGCCAGCACATTTGCATCACCTTCGGTGGCAATGATTTGTCGGTGCGCTGGCCAATCATGGGCATTTTCCACCAACATACCGGAGAAAAGATGATGTTCAGGATCATGCGTCGCAACACAGCCAATCTGCTTTGCGACTACTCCGTTTCTACCATCGGCCCCAATGATCAGTTTAGGTTTAACAGTCTCAGCCTGACCATCATGTACAAATTCCAACGACGGCGGCTGACCTGGGGTGACTTGGAGTTTTTGCACCCCTCGCAAAAAAACAGCACCCGCGTCCACGGCTGCCTGATTCAACAGATCACAAGTTCGAGGGTGACCTAAGCACAGTGGTCGTTCTTGGACCATGGCCGATAAATCCACGACTTCAGGGCTATCGTGTATATCGGAATAACTGCCATGCTCATCAACCCGATGCGCCCCCGCAGCCATGTAAAGTGGTGTGAGTCCCAATTCATTGGCTTCGACTACACCCCAGGGCGCAAGCCACTCACCGCGCACTACATCTCTGTGCTCGGCGGACTTTTCTACCAACAAAACCTTCATGCCAGCTTTGGCCAACACGGTAGCCATTGCCCCGCCGCCGATACCAGCGCCTATGACGGCCACATCAAACTCACTTTCAGTTAGCAAATAGTTGCCCCTCAATATCCCGAAACGCTTTAAATTCTAGGGCATTACCGCTTGGGTCCAGGAAGAACAGCGTGCTTTGTTCCCCTACCTCACCCGCAAACCGCGTGTACGGTTCGATAACAAAATTCTCTACAAACCCTTCAACCCGAACGCGCAAAACATCCCAGTGTTGCGGATCTAACACCACGCCAAAGTGAGGCACCGGCACGCCCTCCCCATCGACTCCATTTGTTATCTGCGGAACTTGCCCAGCCACTCCCAAGTTTGGATTTAAGTGGGTCACCAGCTGATGCCCATAGAGGTCAAAATCAATCCAGTCAGTGTCACTTCGGCCTTCGTTCAAGCCTAGGAGCTGCCCATAGAAGTGTCGAGCTTCGGCAATGTCGCGGACCTGGATGGCCAGGTGAAAGGGGAAGTGCGTCATTCATCGACTCCAACAATTCGCTGCCATTCATTGTGGAAGTGTTGGATGCGCATTTCATCATCATTGAGGCAGGTGGTATCAAATCCAGCCGAGGCCATGCCTGCCTGCACGCCACCTAAAAGCTCAACATCTTGATCGATGGTATCCGTCATCGTTTTGCGACCGGCGACCACCTCTCCATAACCAAATACATCTCTTTCCGGCCGTACATAGTCTGCCGGCTTTGTGCCTGGCATGCTGACGTGGGAACGGGCTTTTGCTTCACCCTCGTTCACACTTCCACCAAACTCGGGATTAGCAAACATTAGCAACGAAAACTTATCGAACTCACAGCGACTTGGATCGGAAGAGTGCGGACGTGGACGCATCAGCCAAAGATGTCCCGGCGTAAACGACAAAATCACATTAGGGAACAAATTGTATTGCCACACATCCGACAGTTGTTCATCACTGAGCTCGCCATAGTCAAAGCCCATTTCAAGGCCGACTTTTCTCTTTTGAAGCTGAACTGCACGGCGAATCTCAGGCACGCGATCAACAAATTCCTTCGGGTCTAGACCGATACCTTTAAGTTGCGCCGCGTGAATATCCGTGGGCTCACCCGGTACCGGAAAACGCGGATTGAAGGTCGCTCCTGGAACAGCCAAACCCGTGTGACCGTGCTCAAAAAGATGCACCGTATCGTTACAACAGTCCACCATACGGCGGTGTTGTGGATGCAGAAAATCTACATGATAGAGCTCACTGAAATTATCGACTACCGCCTTCCAGTTGCAATTCAAGTGCACCGTTTGGTCTTCAACCAGGGTCATCTTTTCAAAGTGGTAAGGTCCTAAATGCTCAACAATGGGACCCAAAAAATCAAGCAGGGGTGGCGGTGAATCGCCTAGGTGAACAAACACCATGCCTGCCCACACATCGGTGTGCACCTTTTGCAAAGACCGCGCAGCGCAGTCCACCGGCTCAGCGAAACGCTCTTCATAAGGAATGACCTTTAGCTCACCATCGATGTCATAGGTCCAAGCATGGTAGGCACAACGGTAGTTTACGGCGGAGCCTTTTTGCTCAGTGACCAGTCGATTACCACGGTGCTGGCATACGTTGTAAAAGCCTTGAACCTGGCCTTGGGAAGAACAAGTCACCAAAATCTCTTCACGACCTAAGTCAAACAGAAAATAGTCACCCGGGCTCTGAACATCACTCGCAACACCAGCGACAAGCCAGGTGTTACGCCACAGCTCGTCCCATTCACGATCAACTACTTGGCCATCAATATAACGTTGCTTAGAGAAGTTCTTTATCTGCACCTCGGCGTCGGTCAGATTTACAATCTCAATGGTCATGCAATTTCATTCCCTAATAGCTAATCGCCTGTTCTAACGTAACCCAACGGCCATCTTGTACTTGTGAGAGCACCGATTCCGTCGCGCCACTGTGTTTGGTGGCACTGAAAGATACGTTGTAGCCAAAAATGTCCGTATAGGAATCAATGGACTCCAGCGCAGTCACTAGGCCTTCGGTAGTTAGCTCAGGACCCGCTCGGGTAAGTGCTTCGACGGTCAAATCTGCGCCTCGGTAACCTTCCATAGCGGCCAAACCTGGGTCATCGCCATAACGTTCGACGTAAGCATCCCACCAACCCCGCACCTGAGGTGACATTTCGTCATCTGCATAAAGCTTGGCCATGTGTACAAAGCTGTAGAAGCCATTGCCGCTCGCCTGGTCGGCTATGACTTGGGCATAAACGGCGTTGTTGCCGACCCAGTCAACTTCAGACCAACCCATTTTCCGAGCAGCTTCCAATACCAAGATAGTGTCGCGGTGAACCGTACCCATCAGAACCAAATCACAGTCTGCATTTCTCAGGCGCAATATTGCAGCTGTAAACTCACTGTCTGTAGGTTTGTGAGAAGACACAGCCGCAATTTCTAACCCCATGGCTGCCGCTTGGTCTTCAGCACCTGCTAAAATTTCTACTCCGTAGTCGGTGTCTTGATAAATAACACACGGTGTGGTCTTGCCTTTTTGCTCAACGAAGTACTTAACCGAAGCACGCACTTCGTTGTAGTAAATACCCCGCTGGGTGAACTTCAGTGGGTGGAAAGGTTCCACCATTTGCCGTCCACCACTAATCGGAAACAGGTTGGGCACGTTACTTTCAAACAAAATTGGCATGATGGCATTGTTCAGCGGCGTACCCACTGCGAGCACCATCGCTAGCACTTCATCACGATTAATAAGCTTGTTCGCTGCTGACATCGCTTTTGGCACTTGGTAAGAGGTGTCTTCAACAACGTATCGAATTTGGCGTCCGTGAACACCACCGGCAGCATTGGCTTCTTCAAACCGCATACGCGCAGCGTTGGTCGCACCCACCCCCCAAATCGCAGTCGGTCCTGACAAGTCTGTAAACACACCTAAGACAATTTCGTTATCGGTTACCCCGCGGTTGCCATTTCCACTATCTCCACCGGTTTCGCTGTTTTCACCACCACATCCAAGGAGACAAAGCCCCAACAAAGATACAAACGCAAGCTTCATAAAATCACCTCTTAGTACATGTCATCGATCAAGCCGATGTATTTCTCATTCACAACTTTGCGCTTAAGCTTCATTGTGGGTGTGAGCTCTTCATCTTCTGGATCCAGTAACTGGTCAATCAACCTAAACTTCTTAATGCTTTCAACCCGCGCAAACTTCGTATTCACCTTTTCAATCTCTTCCCAGACTAGATCTTGTACCGCCTGGGTATGACAGAGGCTGGTGTAGTTGGTAAAGGGTACGTCGTTGTCCTGTGCAAATTTCTCAACATTCTCTTGATCGATCATAATCAAACAAGTGAGATAAGGTCGTTTATCACCTACCACTACGGCATCCGAGATGTAGGGGGAGAACTTAAGCTGGTTTTCTATCTCAGAAGGTGTGACGTTCTTACCACCCGCAGTGATAATGATGTCTTTCATGCGGTCGATAATATAGACGTAGCCATCGTCATCTATGCGACCCACATCACCGGTGTGTAACCAGCCTTGGACAAAAGTCTCAGCGGTTTTCTCGGCGTTGTTCCAATACCCCAATATGACACCAGGGCCCTTAATCAAGATTTCGTTTTGATCAGACAGGGTTACTTCGCAGCCTTTATTCGCGCGGCCCACAGACCCCACACGATTGGCACCAGGCCTGTTGGCGGTGGCAATGCCACTACATTCCGTCTGCCCATAGACTTCATACATGGGTTTGCCCAATGCCCAAAACCAATCGATAAGATCTGGCGCTATGGGGGCCGCTGCAGTAGAAAGCCACCGGCACTGGTCAATACCCAGCAGAATCCGAATATTTTTTAGTACGAAAAAGTCAGCGAAGGCGTGAACCATTTTTAGGCCAACATTGACCGGCTCACCGACCTTGGTTTTTTCTGCAACCTGCGCGCCGACACCAATCGCCCACTCATAACACCAACGCCCGAACGCCGTGGACTCTTTGAGCTTGATGGCTATTTGAGAGTATTGCTTCTCCCAAACCCGCGGTACTGCAAAGTGTATTGTCGGCGCAATTTCCTGCTGGTCGCTGGCGGCGGTTTCCATCTCTTCGACAAGATTCACCACCGAACACGATTCCATAGACATGAATATGTAGAACATGCGCCCTGCAACGTGGGCTAACGGCAGGAAGCCAACTTGCTCATCTTCTGGATAAACGCCGTAGATATCCTGCAAATTGTCAGCCA
>JBNMMV010000118.1:0-11319 GCA_051270205.1 Limisphaerales bacterium | reverse complement strand
GAATATTTTTTTGAAATCGAACCGTAGGACTCTCTTTCCAACCGTAGCGAACGGACTTTGCTTCGATGCCGCGGCCCTGTAAGTCGAGCGCGGCAGTATACAAACGCCAATTGGATTCGCCGACGAATCGGTATCCAATGCTCGCTTGAATGGGACTTGAAATGGTGGTCTGACTGGCGACCTGTTCGTAAACTGGGGCAGGGGTGATGGGGATCTCTCCGTCGAGACGCAGATGCTTAACCAATTCTTTTTCTGGGATTACGCTTGTATCGCCAACGCGTGCCAGAAATGTGCCCAGTGCGCTTTCAAGGCGCGCAAGGATTGCGCGATGCGCGGGATCGTTTGCCAAGTTGTGTAGTTCGAACGGATCTTCCTCAAGATCGAATAGCCGTGCGCGCCCCACGGGTTGGAACCAACGTGCCTGAATTGGTGTGAGAGTGCCGTCTTGAAACTCTTTGCGCCATGCACGCACCATATCAATATTGTCCCGGTAAGCGAGTTGATGACCTCCGGGAACATTTGGGTGCCAACTTTTAATAAATTTATATCGTGCATCTCTGACCGCGCGCTGTCGGTCTTCAATCTCGTCAATACGGTCTCGGCTGGCAAAAACATAATCGCGTTGCACATCATTCGTCAGTGGCTGTCCATGGTGGTAGCCGAATGCTGGTATGCCTGCCCAATTCAAAATAGTCGGGGCTAGGTCTACGAAACTAACTAATCGATCATCGATAGGACGAGTGCGTACTTGATGAGGATCTTTAACCAGTAAGGGCACATGGATGCCGGTGTCGAACAGCTCTCGCTTTGAACGGGGTAAGCCATCGCCATGGTCTGTAGTCCAGACAACAATGGTGCTTTTGTCTAAGCCATCAGCTGCAAGTGCCGCGAGAATTTTACCGACGCGTTCGTCCATGATGCGAATGTTGTCGTAGTGGCGGGCGATATCGGCACGGGTCTTTTCGTTGTCTGGCATATAGGGCGGGACCATCACCTCGTCGGTGGGCGTGCGATGTTTAATACGTTTTGTTATCGGTGCGCGCCACTTCTGAGTTGCTAAATGCGTTTCGCTGTGCGCTTTTCCACTCTGGCGCATAACGCCCGACTCATGTGTCTCCATGAAATTTATTAAGCCAAAGAAAGGTTGGCCGGGTGCTCGATTGCGCCATTCGGTATCTTTTGCGCCGTCTTGGTTCCATATCGTGAAGGGACCGCTGCCGGCGCGGACGCCGCTAAACTGGTAGTCCAATTTGTTATCTGTGAAGGTGTAGTAGCCGTGTTGACGCAAGATTTCGGGAAAGGCGCGCACCTGGGGAGCGGGTTGCGCATAATATTCTCCCAGTGGTCCGGTTGAGCTGCGCATATGTTGTGCCGCGAAGCTAATTTGGTGTTGACCAGTAATCAGCGCAGCTCGGCTTGGTGAGCAAACCCCAGCAGTAGTGAAGGCTTGGGTGTAGCGCGTACTCTGACTTGCGAGTTTGTCTAGGTTAGGTGTGTGGGCCACGGCGTCGCCGTAGCTGCCTATGCGGGGGCTCAGATCTTCTGCGACGAGAAGTAAAATGTTCGGCGGGTTAGCGTGAAGCTGGGCTGCGATGAGGCTCGTAAGAAGGCTCATCACTAGCGGCAGGATCCGGCATTTGGTTTTCATAATTATGGCCAGCAGTTATGAGAAATAGTTATGGCAAATAGAGAAACGCTAGAATCCATGACAACGAGACCCACATCAGAATGGTGAGCGGTACGCCTACTTTTAGAAAGTCCTTGAATGTGTAGTTACCAGCGCTCATGACCAACAAGTTAGTTTTATAAGCCATGGGCGTTGCATAACTCATGTTAGCCCCAAACAGTACCGCAAGGACGAATGGCTCTGCCGGTAATTGCAGTGCTTGTGCTATGCCGATTGCTATAGGTGTGCCAATGACCGCAGCTGCGTTGTTGGAGACGATATTTGTCAGTACTGCCAACAGCAACATAAGAGACGACAACACCACAAAGGGTCCAGAGTCTGCAGTAGCGTATAGAAAAACTTGGGTCATGTAGTCGGTGGCCCCAGTTTCGAGCAGCGCCATGCCCAAGGCCAAGCTTGCGGCCACAACGAAATAAACTGAAGGACTAATGGCACGAATGGCAGCGCCGGTGCTTAGACAGCGCGTCATCAACATGGCCGCACAACCGGCAATTGCGGCAATAGCGATGGGCATAATGCCAGTTGCTGCCAAAAGGACGACAGCACCGAGAATGCTCAGTGCCAAAGTGGCCTTCGTTGTAGTGGGCAGTTCTATGCTGCTGTCGAGCACCAGGAATTCGGTTGATTGCTTGAGGTTGCGAAGCTGATCTTTCGATCCTTGGACAAGCAGCACATCTCCGGGTTGCAAGATTACCTGATGAATTTCTTCTCGTGCCCGCCAAATGTCTTTTCCGGCACGATGTAATGCCAGCACAGCCAACTGATAGCGATCAAGAAATCTCGCGTAGGATAGGTTTGCGCGGTCCAAACCAGACCCTTGTACTACAGCCACCTCAGCCAGGGTCTGATTTTCTGCAGACAAGGGGTGCTCTTCGTCGACGCGTGTTTCTCCGGAGTAGAGGACGCCTTGCAAAGCTTCCTCATAAGACTTCAGGCTCTGTGGCGTATCCTTGATTCGCAATCGATCCCCTGCAATGAGGGTGACATCAGGCAGCGGCATAATGACGGTTTCCTCGCGGCGGATGCGGGCTACGCGCATATCGCCACCTGTCAACGCAATCGCTTGGGCGAGGGTTTGGCCTATAGCGGGTGAAGTTTCCGGCAGCAGAAGGCGCGCTTCGAACAAGCGTGGCGACGGGTCTGCAATATGAGTATGTCGATCAGGCAACAGGCGCGGAGCAATCAACCAAAGGTAGAGTATTGCTATGCCTCCGGCCATGGCGGCTGGAAGTGCAAAATGGAATAGAGAGAACTTTTCTAGACCAAGATCCTGGGCGACGCTCACTACTAACAAATTTGTTGAGGTCCCAATGGTGGTCGCCATGCCGCCAACTAAGGTGGCGAAACCCATTGGCATCAGTACTTTGGATGGTGATGTTTTGTTGCGTAGACAAACGCTGATCAAGATTGGTAGTAGCAACACGACGATGGGTGTGTTGTTTACAAATGCACTGAGTACGCCGCCGACTACTAGGGTTGCTAACAGAGACAAGAATGGGGCTTTACCCCAGGACTTTCCGAGTATCCGCCCGACCGGTTCCAAAGCGCCGGTTCGCACAATACCTTGGCCAAGCACCATGAGCGCACAAACCGCAATCAGCGCTTCGTGGGCGAAACCGTAAAAGAGGTCTGTTGGGTCGAAGTTTGAGTACGGAAAGAGCGCGAACCCAACCACAAGCACCACCAGAATTGCCAACGAAGTAATTTCAAGGTGCCATTTCTCGCGGCTAAACCCATAAAGTGCAGCCAGTGTTAGAAGCATTGCCGCAATTGCATGCGCATTTGGCAGGCTTGGCATTTCAATCATAGATCGTCATCGACTTGTTTAATGAAGGCTTGTTGAGCCTTGAGTTGGTGTTTGCGCCAGGCAAGATCTACGGCGTGTTTTTCGGGGTCTGCCGCTTCCATCTCTTTGATTTCTGAGGCCAACTTTTCGCATTGCGCGCGAATCTTGGTAATTCGAGCAGCGAGGTCGGCTTTGTCAAACATGATGCGCTCAGCTTTGCCGGAGACGAAATCACCGCTTTGGTTACTTGTTTGGGTGTGGGGTAACTGAGCCTTATTTAGAGGTCGTTGCTCCATGACGTTGGGTGTCATGACTTCGATGTGCGCTGCGTGAAGTCGGTCGATGACGCGGGCTTTTAACTCGGTCTTCTTACTCACCAGTTTACTAACATCTTGCAGCAAGCCGCTGACACGATAAGCCACTGCGAAATTTCCGAGTTCCAATATTTGGGTAAAAGACTCGGTTAGCTCTGCATCTTCAGCGGCCAATAATAATTGCTCACGAATGCTTTGGCGGTGTACGTCGTAGCCAATTGAAACATCTGCTGAGATAAGCGTGCCGGATTGGTCTACTACTTGCACCGGGTTAGTAATGATGAACATGTTCGGCAGCGTAATGGTGTCTCTGTCTTCGCTCTGAATTTCGGTGTGTAGCAGAGTCTTATTGCGCACTCGGCCAAAGTGTTCTTTGACGCGAATGAAGTCACCGGTGTGAAATGTGCCCATGACCTTTAGCGTCACACCTGCCATGGCATTGCTGACAAGAGTTGTCGACGACAATGCGATAACTGCAGTGAGCACCAGACCAAACAGACTCAGCAGCTGCCCTTGAGTTTGGGTGTCGAATGGTAAGACGAGGACCAAGCCGATCATGGCTAAAACCATTACCGCCACCTGAGACAATTGGCGGTAGAGTTTGTTGCGCGGCTGATTGACGAACGCGCGTCCAACCGTCCAGTTGACAGCGAGCACGATCACCACGATTGCCAGTAGCGGTAAGCCCCAAGCGAAGATAGTTTGTACATCAAATTCCATTGCGCCTAGTTTAGTGGGGTACGGCGCGTAGTGCACCCCCAGAAGGACCGAGAGAAGGCCCCAGTAGATGGTGTGTTCAGCTTGATTTCCAGATGAGTGGGTCTATCATTTGCCGTCATTCACAAAACGTAAAACCCCGGGGCCTTGGCACCGGGGTTTTTGTTTGCACTTGTTGATTAAAACTGGGCGATTATGAACAGGCGATTAGGAAATTTACATGGCGGACGATGAGCAGCAACAGGACCAACTATATAAGGTCAGACACAGCCTTGCGCATGTCTTGGCGCAAGCTGTATTGGAGCTTCGCCCTGGTGCAACGCTCGGTTTTGGACCAGCCATAGCGGACGGTTTTTACTATGACTTCATTCTTCCTGAGCCACTGACCGAAGAAGATTTCCCAGAACTAACGCGGCGTATGAAAAAGATCTGTAAAAAAGGACAACGATTCGACCGTGAAGACCTTTCCAGTGAAGAAGCACTGGCGCGCATAGATGAAATGGGCGAACCGTATAAGAAAGAGTACGGTAGCGAGTTGATCGAGAAGAATGGCTTGGAGGGCTTGTCGTTTTATCGTAACGGACCATTCGTCGATATGTGCGAAGGCCCTCACGTCACAACCACCAAAGATATTCCTCGCACCGCGTTTAAGTTGCGCAGTGTAGCCGGGGCCTATTGGCGAGGTGACTCGAAGAACGTGATGATGACACGTATTTACGCGTGGGCTTTTCTCACCGAAGAAGACCTTCAAGCGCATGTGCAAGCATTCGAGGAAGCACAAGCCCGTGATCACAAAAAGCTAGGCCGGGAACTTGGCATATTTACCATCGACAATGACATTGGCCGAGGTCTGCCGCTTTGGTTACCCAACGGTACCGTTATTCGAGATGAGCTTGAAACACTTGCCAAAGAACTAGAATTTCAAGCAGGCTTTCAGAGAGTTGCAACACCGCACCTTGCCAAAGAGTCGCTGTACCACACAACCGGACACCTACCGTATTACGAAGAAGGCATGTACCCCTCTATGGAAGTTATGGAGGAAGTTGCTGCTGGTGAGGGTGAAGGAGAAGGTGAGCGCAGGGTAAAAGAAGCTTATCGACTGCGGCCGATGAATTGCCCACATCATCACAAGATTTTTGCAGCTCAACCTCGAAGCTATCGTGACCTGCCTTTGCGTTTGGCTGAATACGGACAAGTCTATCGCTTTGAAGACTCTGGGGCCGTAGGTGGTTTAGTACGTGTGCGCGGCATGGCGATGAACGATGCCCATATCTACTGCACCAAAGAACAAATTAAAGATGAATTTAAGGCGGTCATCGCGATGTCTCGTGAGGCTTATGCAGTGTTGGGACTAGACGATTACTTTATTCGCCTCTCGAAGTGGGATCCTGAAGATCCGAAAGGCAAAGAGAAGTATGTCGATAACCCCGAAGCATGGGCCGAGTCTGAGGCCATGTTGCTGGAAGTTTTGCAGGAACTTGATGTTGAGTTTGTTGAAGGCATTGGTGAGGCTGCTTTTTATGGACCGAAACTAGACTTTCAATTCCGCACCGTCACTGGTCGCGATGAAAGTGTCTCCACCGTTCAAATGGACTTTGCAGTTCCTGAACGTATGGGGCTTAAGTACGTGGGCTCAGATGGCCAGGATCACGTGCCGTACTGTATTCATCGGGCGCCATTCAGCACCCATGAGCGGTTCGTTGCATTTCTTATTGAACATTTTGCAGGTGCCTTCCCTACTTGGTTAGCGCCGGTGCAAGTGCAACTACTCACCGTTTCCGAACTATATGATGATTACGCAGATGGCATTGTTAAGCGTTTACGTGGGCATATGGTCCGCGCAGAACGTGCACCGTCCAATGACACGTTACCAAAGAAAATTCGCCAAGGTACGACGCAAAAGATTCCGAATTTGCTAATTGTTGGTGAGCGAGAAGCGGCTGAAGGCACAGTGACTTTGCGTCGCTATGGTCACAAGGACCAGCACACCGTGACTGTGGACGAATTTGAGCAAAGTCTGCTTCGCACAGTGCGGGAGCGCAGTCTGGCGTTTCAACTCTAACGACTGAAGTTTGGCTGGTGTCTGTCTTGAAAGCGTAGGCCTGTGGCTAGAGCCTATATCTAAGTTCGTCAAAAGCGGTGCTGGTGTTCGCAAGCAAGATGAATTTGGTGCATGTTAAGTTCGGTGAACTGGACGAAATGTTAACTCCACTTGGCGTTTATTGCGGTTTATTCGGCGTACAATGATGCTTCGACACGGCAGACGTTAAGTTGCCCCTACCGTGTACCCAACAACCTCATTGCTACCGGAGGTAGCGGTATGGCTGAGTACAAAGCAGTGACACCCTTTAGTGATCTGCAAGTGACGTCAGATGAGATAGAAGTTGTTACTATCAGCGTCGGGGATTTGTGGGTCGCACTGCAGCAGGGTTACCAGGACTTTGGTGCAAAACCGAGTTTCGGGGTCTTTCTGATGCTCGTTTATCCCCTGCTCGCATTCTTGATAACGTGGTTTGCTCTTGGCGAGAGCCTAGTATATCT
The DNA here is from genome assembly GCA_051270205.1 of Limisphaerales bacterium. GTDB lineage: Bacteria > Pseudomonadota > Gammaproteobacteria > Pseudomonadales > Azotimanducaceae > UBA4421. Next base: position 4,274 of record JBNMMV010000118.1, on the reverse strand, counting down.
AGCATTTCCGATGGTTGCGGGATTGACCTTGATCGGACCGATGATTTCCATAGCCTTGTTTGAAATGAGCCGCATCCGCGAGCATGGCAACGAGCCGACGTGGCACGCGGCGTTCAATTTCATCCACACGTCGGCGTTTGCACCCATCATGGCCCTGTCGATCATCATGATGTTGTTGTATGTAGCCTGGCTGCTCATTGCTGAATCCTTGTACTTTGGCACCGTGGGCATGACCCTACCGTCCACAATGGCCGATTTTACCAACGTGCTTTTCACCACCCGGCAGGGCGCTGCGCTTATTCTATATGGCTTGATTGTGGGCTTCTTGTTTGCTTTTACAGCTCTTGCCGTGTCGGTGGTTGGCTTCCCGTTGTTATTGGACCGACCGTCAAGTTGTGCGACAGCGATCACGGTTTCCGTCAGGGCGGTTATTGCCAATCCGCTGCCAATGGCCGTCTGGGGTTTGACTGTTGTGACTTTGCTGGTAGTCGGTGCAGCGCTGCTGGTCGGTTTAGCCGTTGTATTGCCCGTACTTGGGCACGCCACCTGGCATCTGTATCGCCGGTTGGTTGTGCAGTAAAGAAGACCTACCTCAGAGCCGAAGAGTCCGGTGGAAATCATGATGAAGCAACCTATGCAGCACTCGTTGAAGATGCCATTGCGGCCCTAAGGTTTCGGAGTTGGAATCTAGGCAAGAACGCCTAGAATACTTAAGCGTATGGCTCCGCGGAAGACGCAAATGCGGAAATTTTCCGCGGTATTGGTGGCATCGGAATGCGTTTCACAAGGCATCCAAGTAGTCCCTTTCGCGTGTCATTACACTACGCTTCTATCCGATGACGTTCTTTCGATAGTGGGACCGGGTGTGTTGAAAAACCGCCAAACGCTGTCGCGAAGGTTGCCGCCTCAGGCGTGCGGGTCTTCGCCGTACTGATTGCTACCTTCGGTTCCCCTGAAAACGAACAGCACGAGTAGCCAGATGGAGCCGATCAAAGGCACCAGTGCGATCAAAAGCCACCAGCCGGAACGGTCCGTATCGTGAAGCCTGCGAATGGCAACGGCTATCGATGGGATCAGAACGGCGAGGGGGTAGAGGAGGACTAAGATTCCGTTCGCTCCCACCATGCTATCCAGGAAGACGGTTGCGATTGTAACGATCAGATTGAACAGTAGGAACATCCAGTATTGCTGGCGGCTCGCTCTGCCTTGAAACACAGCGTAGTTCTTCAGGACGTCTAGGTACCAGTGCATATCGACTCACTATCAGCGATTGGGTACAACGATCATACGAATCGTTCTCGATTTTTACGAGTCACTAATAAGCCGTGTAGCTGTGGCTGAAGAGGCAAGCCGTAGTCTAGCCGCCTTCAGTCGCCTGAGCCTGCACCGGTAAGTTGTTTGTATTTGCACTCATTTCTGGTGGGATGGACTCAAGCCCTGCGATTTGCATGGTCAGTCCAATGAGATCCATCAGTACTCGGCCTGCTTCTTGAAGGAACGCGTCGTCTTCAACTTCTTGGATCACTACGTCTTCACCAGCCTCGGTAGCTTTCTTAGCTGCCGCTTTTTGTACTTCAGCTAAGTCGTCTTTTTCTTTCTGTTCGGCTTCGCGCCATTCTTCAAGTTCATCGAGGTCGGTAGCGATTTCTTTGCCTTTGGACGTTCGGAGCTTGTTTTCCAGTGCCAATTGCCAAGCGTCGTTCTTTTCCTTTTCGGCGATGCGGGTTTGCTCTTTGAGACTGACGTGAGTGCGATCAGAATTTTCCTTAGCTTTTTCAGACCAGGCGCGGAAGAAGTTAAAATCTGCGTCGTCTGCTACACGATCATTGTGTCGACTTTGCAACTGAGGCAGCAAATTTTCAATTTCGCTGACTGGGTCGTATACAGCAGGTTGAATCATGTCCCAGGGCATGGCGTCATCTAGCGAGCTTTCACCAATTTGTTCAGTATCAAACAACTCAGGAAATGCGATGTCTGGGAGAATGCCTTGGTGTTGTGTGCTTTGTCCTGAAATTCGGTAAAACTTAGCAGCGGTGATTTTCAGCTGGCCACGATTGAGTGGGATCAGCGTCTGTACTGTACCTTTGCCGAATGTTTGTGAGCCTAGAATAATACCCCGGCCATAGTCTTGAATAGCACCTGCGAAAATCTCTGACGCTGAAGCTGACAACCGATTGACCATCACTGCCATGGGACCATCCCAAGCGGTTCGACCGTCGTGGTCAGCATAAACGTTGGCCCGGCGTCGAGCAGATTTCACTTGAACGGTAGGTCCTGATTCGATGAAAAGACCGGTTAGCGTGTCTGCCTCTTGCAGTGAACCACCGCCATTATTTCGTAGATCAATAATGAGGCCATCGATTTTTTCTTTTTTCAGTGACTCAATAAGTGCCGTAACGTCGCGAGTGGTGGAGCGATAGTTTTCATCACCTTGCTGACTTGCTTTGAAGTCCACATAGAAGGTGGGAACGTCGATGACGCCAATACGAATATCGTGACCGCCATTGTTCAAAGTCAGGATCTTCGCTTGAGCAGCCTGTTCCTCGAGTTTTACTGTGTTTCGCGTGATAGATATCACTTCACTGGCATCATCTTCGCTTTCTGATGGAACAATTTCTAACCGAACGGTGGAGCCTTTGGGTCCGCGAATGAGTTCAACAACATCGTCTAGCCGCCAGCCCACAACGTCGATGAGCGGCCCTTTGCCGCCTTGGCCGACACTGATAATTTTGTCGGCAACCTTAATGCTGCCAGCTTTGTCAGCGGGTCCTGCGCTGACCAGACGAACTACTGAAGTTTGGTCTTCTTCACTTTTTAATACAGCGCCAATGCCTTCTAAAGAAAGAGACATGTTGATGTTGAAGTTCCGAGAGGTGCGCGGAGAAAAATACTGGGTGTGTGGATCGTACGTGGTCGCAAAAGAGTTGATATATAACTGGAATGCGTCTTCGCTTTTATTTTGTAGCGTCTGTTTGAGGCGGTTTTTGTACCGTTTGTGGAGTTGCTCAGCGATTTTGTTTAAGTCTTTGCCGCCTAACTTCATGCTCAGCACAGCCGCTTTCAAGCGCTTGCGCCATAATTCGTCTTGTTCAACGAGCGTGGCAGGCCATGGGGCTGCTTCGCGTTCGATCTCTAATTGCTCGTCTGTAGAGAAATCCATATCGGCAATGCCGGCCTCGATAGATTCGAGGAGGAATTTAAGTCTTTCTACAGAACGTGTTTGGTAACGGTTGAATATTGTGTAAGCCGGAGCGAGGTCTGCACGCTTGAGCGCATCGTCCAATGTATATCGATACGCTTCGAATTCGGTGACATCGCTGGCCAGAAAGTAAGCATGCCCGCCGTCTAAGTTTTCTAGGTACTTATCAAATACATCGCTTGATATACCATCGTCTAGTGGCTTTTTGACATAGTGGTTATATCGCAACTGTTCCACAACCGTAAGGCTGGTTCGAGCGTGTACGTCGAGCGGTTCTAGCATAGTTGCAACCACCGGCCCAGCCATGGGCTCGATGTTCGGTGCGCTGTTTTCTAAAGCAGCGTCATTTAAGACACCGGGTTCAGGTTGAGCCAGGTCAGTTTGGGCGACTGCGGTGACACAAGCGCATCCAACTAATGTCAGACAAATGGTCCGAAAGTGTCGGTACTGCAAATTCATATTGACTTACCACTCTTAATGCGTGTTTATACGCGCCAACGGGCGCTTATGTAGGCGTGCTGGTACCCCCAGTGCACGTACCAAAGGTTATCAAAAAATAACCTAAGTCCTGTGTTGAGAATGTAACCCGGTCGCAACTCAAAGTGAAACAAACTAAATGAAGGAATTAAGGAAGTTACTCCATGCAAATATCGCCAAACCGTGCTCTCTGGGCACTCTCCCTGGTTTTGACCCTCTCCGCGTGTGAAAGTGCCGTGAGCGAACCTACAAAAGAAGAAGACAACAAACCTGCACTTACTACTGATGTTGAGCGAGGCAGCTATCTCATTGGCTACGATCAAGCAAAGGGCATTGTGCAGCAAACTCAGGAAGTGGTAGACCTCCAAGCGTTCGCGCAAGGCGTTAAGGACTTTGCTGATACGAATCCATCTGCGGTACCAGAAGATCAGCGCGAACAACTCTTCACCGCCATTTCTGCCGCTGTGCAGGCAAAAGCCCAGGTCGCGGCTGATGCCGCTGATGGCGATGCCAAGGCGTTTAGAGAGGCCTTCGCGGCGCAAGACGGCGTCACTACATTACCTTCTGGGTTGATGTACGAAGTGCTGGTTGAGGGCGC
>JBNMMV010000117.1:0-11335 GCA_051270205.1 Limisphaerales bacterium | reverse complement strand
TGATCTCCTACATGAAGGTGCGCATGTCGACTACCGTCGCATGGCCAAACACCAGTGAGGTATTCTCTCTAGAGATGTTTGGTAATGATGTACCTTTGCTGTTGATTGCCATCATGACGTTTATCCTCATCACCAGTAGCGGCACCATGGCGATGGCGGTGAAATTTGGTTATCAAAAAAATCGGCAAGTATGCTTTTGGCTACTGTTAGTCACAGCGGTGCTTGGGGCTTCGTTTGTAGGCATGCAAGCCTTTGAGTGGACAAAGCTGATTGTCGATGAAGGTGTTCGACCATGGTCCAATCCAATGGGCGCACCGCAATTTGGGGCTGTGTTTTTTATGGTGACAGGGTTTCACGGAACTCATGTGTCCATCGGCGTGATCTTTCTGATCATTACTGCCGTGAAGGTCAGAAAAGGAAATTTTGATACTGGTAAACCGGGGTTTATGACCGGTCGTAAAGGGCGCTATGAAATCGTCGAAACCATGGGTCTGTATTGGCACTTTGTAGATCTGGTGTGGGTTTTCATTTTTGCATTCTATTATCTTTGGTGAGTGAGGGCAGCATGGCAACAGTAGAAGGTCAGGAACATCCGATCAGCATCTATTTCTGGATCTGGGGATTGTTATTCGTCTTGAGCGCTTGTTCGTATTTCGTCGACTATGCACAAGTGCAAGGAATGCTGCGTTGGACGCTAATTATCATTTTTATGATGCTGAAGGCAGGGTTGATCGTCGCCGTGTTTATGCACATGGTCTGGGAACGGCTTGCCATGGTATACGCGATCTTGGTGCCACCGCTGGTTCTGTTGGTGTTCATTGCGTTGATGTCGATGGAAGCGGACTATACGTTTGCGACCAGAGATCTCTATTTTTCAGACTGGCAAAATTTCTTTACAGCGCAACCACATTAGTTCGTGACAAGCCGCACCTAGCCATCCTGCTAGGTGACAGCTACCCAAACGTTACACCAACCTTTCTCTGCAACTAAGTAGTTGGGAAATATTCCGCAAGTACCCCAGCCGTCTTCGCTAGTTTTGTATTGAGAGCAGTTGTCACAAAACTGTATGGCGCCGGCTTCACCAGCGCGCTTCGGATACTTGACGACGTCTACCTGGCTTGCGTCGTGTAAATACCCCAGTGCTTTACCAGTTGGGTGGTCTTCAGTGATGCGTTCCGCAGCCCAGGCAGGCTGGGAGTCTAGGCTTAGCAGTGGAATTAGTAGCAATCCGGCACCTGAACCTGCCAGAAGTTGGCGACGTGTTACAGTTCTTTTAGGCATCAAGTTTTCCTTGTGGATTTGTTTCTTCCGACGTCGTTTCACTATGGCAGTGTTTCTCGCAGGAGGTGTGGAATTTGTTTTTGTCCTTTCATAACCAGGGCCGGCGTGCCTTTTTCCGTTCCCGCAAGTTCCAGGCCAGGATGTCGTTTTATTAGATCGTCCAGAATTCCTTCCTGGTCAGCAGTCAGGTCGACAAAAAACACGTGTTTGCCTTGATTGAGTACTTCTTCGAAACGTTTGAAGTGGACGTTGGTTCGTTGGATGCCAATAAAGCCTCCTTCCCAAGTACAAAACCCGAGAACAACAACTGAAAGAAAGATAAAAGGTATCCAACCAGCGGCAGTGTTTGTTAGTTCGAAGAAGTATGCGCCGGCCAACACCAACACCGCTCCAATGACACCTACGAGAAATCCCATTTCGCCTGAATGGATCACATCCCGTTTCATTAGAGAAGTTACGTCATGAATATGTACGTGATTCTCAGTACCGCTGTCGTCCAAACTCAAAACGTGAATTTGGCTGGTCTCCACGTTGCGAGCCTCAAGCTCTTCTTCCAAAACCTCCAGGTCGTCTAAGTTGTCGCTGATAAAATAATGTCTAAGTACACTCATTAGAGACTCCCTCCGCATTCGCGGGATCAATATTTCGTAAACTAGAACTACTCAAAGAACGTGCCGAATAAAAGATAGGCAGGGATGCCAAAAAGAAACCATAGGGCGGCAATAGTTACGACAAGCGCCCCAACTCGTTGCAGAAATTTTACCAGCTTGCCTGGCTGACTCTGCGAATCATGTGACAGTATCTCGCTCTCATTCTGAGACTGAGTACTACCGTAGCTAGTTGCTTTCATGGTCATAACACTTGCCCGCACAATGCGAAAAGCGATGCATAATTAATACACTCATACTGTAGGATGAGCAAGCTATATTCGCCTGTTCACTCCAGCTTGGAAGGCATAATTGAAACGTTCCAATGAAGCGCCGGGAATAATCAGAACACATCGAAAGAAGATTGTGATTGGTGTGACGTTGCTTTCTTACTTAGGGTTGGCTGCTGGCGTTGTGTGGGCTGCTCGTTCTGGTCTGTTCACCCCCGAACAAGCGCTATTGCTGTTGGTGGGGTTGTTTGGGCTCTACATTGGCTTTGGAATATTGATCGTCGTTTACCGGCTTATTAATAAGCTGGACTGAACAGCGTTATGTAGTGATCTATCAACAAGCTTGCAAACAGAACTCCCAAATATGTAATAGAAAAACGAAAAGTCTTAAGCGCCGCGCTGGGGTTTTCGTTGCGTAGGAGTATCCATGCCCAATATAGAAATCTTAGGCCGAGCAGGCTTGCGGCGAGCGTGTATAACCACCCCGCATGACCCAGAAAAGAGGGGATGAGTGAACACCCAAGCAGTAGAATTGTATAAACCAAGATGTGGCGTCGGGTAGACTCTTCACCATGGGTGACGGGTAACATCGGAATTTCTGCCGCTGCGTATTCTTCTTTGCGATCTAATGCCAGTGCCCAGAAGTGCGGTGGTGTCCAAATGAAAATGATGAGCACAAGGACTAGCGCTTCAACATCAATTTGATTGGTAACGGCCGTCCATCCGAACAAAGGTGGTGCTGCGCCAAATAAGCCACCAATGACGATATTCTGAGGTGTGGCACGCTTGAGATAGAGTGTGTAAATCAACCCATACCCAACCCAGGAAGCCAGGTTTAGTATTGCCGTGAGCGGGTTTACCGCGAACCAAAGGACGCAAGAGCCGATGATTCCAAGCACCCCAGAAAACAATGCACCATGCCAGAAGTTGATACGTCCGGTAGCCATCGGTCTTGCTGCTGTGCGCGCCATGCGCGCATCTATTTGGGCGTCTGCGAGGTGGTTAACAACCGCCGCTGAACTGGCCACTGCTGCGATACCAAAGAGCGTGGCTGCGAGGAGAGAAACGGATACCATCTCTGAGCTTGCAAGCAACATTCCTACAGCCGCACAAAGCAGCATAAGCAACACCACTCGAGGCTTGCACATCTCAAGAAAGTCTCGCCATGTGGCGGATTGTGAAACCAGTTCGCTCATAGTGTAGTTGGGCCCCCACTAAAGTGTATCAATGGTGACCTTCGTGTGGCCACACTCAATAAGCTGTCTTTTTAGATCATAGTGTGGGAGGAATTAGTCGGTCTAGTGCGGAATCGGTGGCTAAAATTGGAAGTCGATAAATGACTGGGCGCCTCTAGCGTTGAAATCAATGAAGCACTCCTTTGCGACACAGCCGAGTCCATTGGTGACGTCCACCAATAGCGCAATGGTCATAAGATGCGGTCGGGAGTAGGGAAATTGTGAGCCAGGACACACTGCTTTACACTAATGCCCCCACATTCTGGACACAGCCATGAAGTTATACACTGGAGACCTCAGCCCTTATTCAGCCAAGGTTCGAATGCAAATTTACGCCATGGGAATCACCGATATCGAGTTTGAACTGCCGGCTTCGTTCTACTTAGGTAAGCTGGCCGAGATTTCCCCTATTGGACGAATCCCTGTGCTCGAGGTTGAAGGTGGGATTATTCCAGAATCGGAAGTCATCGCTGAGTACCTGGATGATTTGTACCCAGATAAATCGCTTGCTGGAAGCACGCCCAGAGAACGAGCCGAGGTTCGTCTGTTGTCACGCATCGCTGATACCTACCTGATGAACAATATCTTCATGGTTCTGCCTCAGATCAATCGTAAGACCAGAGTCGATGCTATTCGTGATTTGCTGATTGGCCAAGTCGTTAGAGGTATGGGTGCTCTGGAACGCCATATTTCAGATGGTGCGTTTGCAGTGGGAGATCGTCTAACTCGGGCAGACTGCACCCTTGTTCCCGCGTTGTGGTTGTGTGAGAACACGGTTCCCAGATTAGATGTGCCCAATCCTATTCTTTCGACAACACGGGTTGCCGATTACTGGAAAGGAATTCAACAGCATCCACACGCAGCCACGGTGTTGGCAGAAATGGACAAGGGTATGCAGGCGCGCCTCGATGGCACTGAGCGGAAGATGATAGAAGAGGCGGCAAAAGCAGCGGCAAGCTAAACTCGCTAGCTGCATTGCGGCCTACTTCTGTCGGGCTAACAACCACCATTTCATAGTTTCAGAAACTAGCGGCGCAGCTTCTGTCTGTACCCAATGACCTGCGGTCGGAACTGTAACCAAAGTGTAGTCTTCGCTGATCCAGTTCCAAGTGTCGCGCAATCCGTCTTTGTCTACAGCGGTGTCCTGCAATCCATGGAACTGTAATACAGGTGAGGTGATGTCGTTGATTGTCGCTGGGTCTGTGTCAGCGATTAGTCCGTAGTTGGCGCGATAGTAATTCATCATGCCGTCCCAATAAGATTGCCCGAATGCGTTGCGGTAGCGCTTGGCCACATCGGCATCACCTGTGCGTTCGCCCATCGCTAACACCTGTTCAGGCACCTGCGCGCCTGTTGCTTCGGAGGCTGCGAAATTCCGTGCGTATTCGACGTTGGCATTCTGTTCTGGGGTCGGGTTAGCGACCACGGCGCCATAACCTTTCGGATGTGTCAGATTAAGTACAATGAGGCGTTCTACCCGCTCTGGAAAAGCCAATGCGAATTGCCAAGCTATGGCGCCTCCCCAATCGTGCCCTACGAGATTGACCTTTTTGACCCCTAGGTCGTCAATAATCGTGTTGATGTCGGCCAGTAAGGCTGCCATCTGATAGTTTTCCACACCTTTTGGCTGGTCACTGAGGTTGTAGCCTCGCGTGTCCATGGCAACGGTCTTAAAATGTGGTGCCAAGGTCTCCATCTGATGACGCCACGTATACCAAAAGTCGGGAAAGCCGTGCACAAAGAGAACCGGCTCGCCTTCGCCAAGAGTCGCGTAGTGGATTTTGGTGCCTTGGTTGTCGGCGTAGTGATGCTCGGCTGTGTTCCAGACATCGCTTGTCGCTTCGGTGGCGCTACTCACGTTAAAAGCTGCCAGCATTAAAATGGTAGCCACAGTAACTCTCAGGTCGGTAATTCGCACCTTGTTCCTTATGCATGCTTAGGGTGACGCATGCTTAGGGTGTTGCAGCTAGGGTGACATGTTTGCATGAAGTTGTCACTTGGGTCCGTAAACAAGCATTACGTTGCCCGCCATGTGCCTGGCAAAATTGTAACCTGAGTTGACGTAGAGCCTGCCACCAAAAGGCAATGGAGCAGTGCCGCCATCCATAGATCCGCCGTCGCTTAAGTTAATGGCAAACAACCCAGGATTGGCATGGATCGCGCCTGATTTCTGTGGGCCAAGCACAAAGTCACGACCTTGACTGTCCGTAGCAAGAACGACCGAGGCGCCGAAATCGAAATCAGGACCATCTTCCTCTGGACAGTTAGCGCGCTTCTGCCAGCCGCAGGCTGTGTTCCATGCGTCACCAAGCGTGGCTTGGTAGACCCAGCGAATATTACCTGTGTCTAACGACAAGGCGAGTATGGCATCGCTGGTCGTGGTTGCGGGCGAGGAATAATTCTCGCCGGTGCCGACGTAAAGCTGCTCTCGTTCAGTATCGATCGTTGGGCTATTCCAGATGGGTGCACCGGAAGGTCCATAGTTTTGGATGCCCATGACATTTTTCTGCTGCGCCTCGGGTTCTGAGACCATGTAGGTTTGCCAAAGAGGGCTACCAGAATGAAGGTCCAGAGCGAGCACAGAGCCACGAAAATTAAAGCATTCGTAAGCGTCCGATGAGGCAGAGAGCACCTCGAGCGAAGAAACAGGGACGAACAAGCGGTTTTGATACGCGGTAGGGGGCCCTGTAATGGTAGTTGCGGGGTGGTCATCAGCGCGCATTCTCCAAAGCTCGTGCCCGCTTGTCGCGTCCAACGTATGCAGCCGGTGGAGGCGTCGAGTGCATAGACCGTGCCGTCTTGACTACCGCTAAATCGGCGGTTGTGTCGGTGAGGAGGCTGCCGGTAATTGTCTCGGCAAGAATGACTTTTTCCTCTGCTGTAAGGGTGCGAGCCTGGTCTCGCATAACCCCTTCGGTTAGGGTTTTGTGAATGACTTTTGTCGATAAAAATTGCAACATGCTGCGGTGCGGTGCACGCGCAACACTTCTGTTGTGGCATGATGTGCAGTGTTGATCGTATAGCTTTTCGCCCTTCAGATTTTTCGCTATTTCGGCATCATTGAGCGCATAAGCGAGTGAAATGGGAAGGCTTGAGCCCAAACATATGACCAACAAAACAAGAGTGATACCAAAGTAGCGCATCGCTACCGCCAACGTTTGAAAAGACGGTGACTATAGAAAAAGGAACGCCAATGAGCCAGAAAGTTTTTGAAAACATCCTCTACGAGGTGGATCAGGGCAGAGCCCGCATCACCCTGAATCGGCCAGAAAAACGAAACGCTTTGTCTATCGAGTTAGTTGAAGAATTTCGGGATGCGCTTTGGGAAGCAGACGATGATAAGTCTGTGCATTGTGTCATTGTTAAAGGCGCAGGCAGTTCGTTTTGTGCGGGCTATGACCTAACCCCGGCGCGCAAAACGCCAGACGATGATATTGAGCGGCGGCGCGGCAGAGGTGTTGATGACGATGCCTGGGCTATTGAACGCTTTCAGCGAAGCTTGCGTACATTGTCGGAAATGCACAAGCCATCCATCGCTCAGATTCACGGCCATTGTTTGGCCGGCGGCACGGATCTCGCTCTGTACTGCGACATTTTGATCTGTGCTGATAATGCCAATATTGGCTATTCAGCGCTGCGTAACATGGGCGCAGCCCCTAATCAAATGTGGCTATATCACTGTGGACCGCAGTGGACGAAGCGGCTGCTGTTAACAGGCGATACCTTAAGTGGCGAAGATGCGGCAAGAATTGGTTTGGTGCTGAAGTCTGTGCCTGAGGACATGCTTGAAGGTGAGGTTGAGGGATTGGCTGACCGGATGAGTTGGATTGACCCTGAAATGCTTGCGGCAAACAAACGCATTATAAATGTGGGCATCGATCTCATGGGCGCTCAAACGTTGCAACGGCTAGCAGCCGAAAATGACGCTCGAGCGCACACCAGCAAAGCTGCCAGAAATGTCTTCCGCCAGATCGGTGAAGAAGGTTTGCAGGCAGCACTACGCGACAGAGACGCCCCTTTTGGAGACAGTCGTGCTCAAGTGATCGGACCAGAAGTTCGTGATGAAGAAGGGCGCCTGAAACCTTAATCGATGCGCGACTTCACGCCTCGACACTACTGCGCGGCACTTTGCCGACGTTGTGCCCATGATGATTCGATAAGTGCCATTTGGCCCATGCGCAATTTGGAGTGCATACCGGTGTTTACGCCCAGTTCCATATAGCGCTCAGTGTCGCTTGAGTAGGCTTGCCATTGAGGCAGTCCGGGGCCGTTTGGGGTGCCGGTTTTTGCGAATTGGGTCCACATACTCGACATCATGTCAGACAGTTGGTGGTCAGCTTCTGTGGGTGTAGCACCAAATTGAGTAACGTCGCCGAAAACGTAGCCGATTTCAGCGGCATGAAATGCGCCATATTTCTCGGTGTTTTCAACGGGTGGCGCCCATGTGAAGAAGTACAGGTAAGCATCGCTTTCTACGGTTTCCATATGACGAGCCCAAGTACGCATCGGGTAGGCAAAGAGCACGTCGCTAAAAAGATTTGCCCATGCAGCTTCAGCGGTTTGATCACTGTCGCTTGGATAATGTACGCCGATTGAATCCACTGTTTCTGGTAACGTTCCGGCGGCAAAACCGTTGAATCCCACCTGACCTTGGCCGAAGATTGGGGTGAAATATTCCAAGAACGTGGTTCCTTCGTCTGCATTGGAGCCGATCAATACGGGCACATCGACCTGACGACCTTCGCTGAATATCGTTGCCACCTCATCGGGGATGACATCGCCGTCAACAATGGCTAAGGCATCGTAGTTGGAAAATGCTGGGTTTGACTGAATGACTTCTAGAACCCTTTCGGCTGGTACATTCCTAGCAGCAGTTAGACTTGCCTCAGAACCATCTGCTGCCAATGCTTGTACAAATACATCACCGTCCTCTTCTGCACTGGCCGCGTAGTGGGTAGCTTTGTCTCGAAACCACATGGGTTGAAATGCGCCTCCACTTTGACCGATGACGCCATCAATCAAACCGCGTGTGAGAGGACTCGCTTGAAGCAGAGACATGCTGAGGGAGCCTGCTGACTCACCAAAAATTGTCACTTTGTCTGGGTCACCACCAAATCGCGCGATGTTCTGTTGGACCCATTGCAATGCTGCGATTTGATCGCGCAGACCTTGATTACCTGAAGCGTTTTTGGCGCTTTCTGCTGTTATTTCTGGGTGGGCAAGGAATCCAAACCGACCTAGCCGATAGTTGACCGTGACCAATACTACGCCCTTAGCTGTTAAGGACTCACCGGTATAGGTATCGCCTGATCCTGTCACGAGTGCGCCACCATGAATCCATACCATAACGGGCAATTTGTCTGATTCTTTTTTCGCACGGGTCCAGACGTTTAAGAACAAGCAATCTTCGCTCATCGCAAAACCACTTCTGCCGTAGAACGATCCGCTTTCATCCTGGGGTTGCATGCAAGCAGCACCAGGTTCGCTTGCGTCCCGATCACCCACCCAAGGTACGACCGCTGCCGGTGGTGCCCACCTTAAGTCTCCGGTAGGTGGGGCAGCAAAAGGGATGCCATGGAACTGTTTTAAATCATCCGCATTGACGGTGCCGAGCAATTGACCACCTGTCACGGCCACCGACGCGTCAATTGTATTGGGTATCGGAACAGCTTCAGTCGATTCCACGGGTTCGCTCGTTTGTGGATCTGCACAGCCTAAAAAGAAAACCATACTGACGCTGATGAGGGATCGAAAAAACATAGCAACTTCCAATTAATTTTGCGTCTATAAGTATACATCAGCGACTTAGCGACACTCGAATTCGGTGTTAATCTCTGTCTATTGGATAAGGGGTGGTCTAGTGGAAGAACCGTTAAGTGGTTATACAGTTGTGGAGCTTGCAATTGCGGTGCAGGGTCCTGCTGCGGGTTTGTATCTAAGGGATATGGGTGCGGAGGTTATTAAGGTTGAGCCACCCACGGGTGACGCCAGTCGCCATGGTCGCAATCGTAACAACACTTTACCGGAGGGGACTCTTGGCGCGCAATTCGTCGCAGTGAATCGTGGCAAACGGTCTGTCTGCCTGGATCTCACAACAGACCCGGGCATGGCGGCGTTTCATGCTCTGATTGTTAACGCCGACGTTTTTCTTACCAACTATAGGGAACCTGCGCTTGAAAAACTGGGGCTCGACTATGAAACGTTGCATGCGAAATGCCCGAATTTAGTTTATGGCTCGGTGAACGGCTTTGGACCAGTGGGCGAGGATGCTGATAAAGCAATGTTAGACGGCGCGGCTGTAGCGCGAGGCGGTCTTTTATCGGTGACGGGACCGCAGGGTGGTGCGGCGTATCTACCCGGGGCCATCATCGGAGATACCAGCGGTGCCATGCATTTGGCTTTAGGAATTGTCACGGCGCTGTTAGCCCGCGCTCGCGGCGCTGGCGGTCAACGGGTGCAAACCAGTGCCTTGGGCACTCAATTGTGGCTTCAGCAGTGGGAACTCACCCATGTCAGCATGACCGGCGAGGAATTAGCCCGTTCCGGCAATCACCATCCCAATATACGTGGTACTTACGGCGTTTATGAAACCCGCTGTGGCGGTGGAATTATGTTGGCGACAACCATGGCGTTGGAAGCTTGGGATGCTGTTTGCTTATTTGCCGACATTCCCGACCTTGCTGTTGATCCGCGACTACAAATGCCGGGTCAGCGTCTTGGTGAAGGGCTTAACGATGATGACAGCGACTATCTCAGTGCACGTCTTGCTGTTGGTATGAAATCAAAAACCGCGGCGGAATGGGATGCTTTTCTACGCACTCAACCAGAAGTGATTTGGGAACGGGTGCGCAGTTATAAAGAAGTGTTAGAGGACCCTCAGAGTATTGCTAATGGTTACATTACCGAGGTAGATATCCCCGGTGTCGGATTGAAACGGACGATTGGCAACTTGGTAACGATGAGTGAAACACCAGGTTCCACCAAGGGACCCGCCCCTGGGCTTGGAGAAGGCAATGAAGAGCTTTTAGCGAAAGCTGGGCTTAACGCCGAGGCAATAGCGCACGTCACACAAAGTGCAGCGCAAGTACGCGAGGAGTTGTTTGAACAAGCGCGGTTGGTCCGGGAAGACTTACAGCAGCAGATCGAAGAGCAGCATCGCCCGTGAGTAACACGCCATCCGACAGGCGTTTGGGTGCCTTACGTTTGGGTGCCTTAGTAGACGCGCTAACCGATTACGTCATTGACCCAACCCATTGGCAAGAACTCACCGACCAGTTGGAAAAAATTGAATTCAGTACAACTGACACTGACACCGGAGATTTGCTGGTGCAGTTATCGAAGGCTGAAACTCTGTCTTGGCAGATTAAGAACGATACTGGCGATTTGACAGATGGTGGCTTCGCCTTTGTGCTCTTGGACGACAAGGATCGTGTCGTTGGCCATAGTGACAACCTGCAACAGATAAGCGAATACCTTGCGGTTTCTGATAGGAAACTAGAGTTCACTAACGAGCAGAGCGGCTTGTCCCTGCGTGACGCCAAGGCTAAGTTGCGAGTGGCACCCCATGGCCACATTCTTGTTGAGATTTCGCACCCGCAAAATTCGCGGCGTCGCTATGGCTATTTGGTCGCTGCAAGTGAGTTTCCTGAGGCGTTGAAAGTGGTGGGTAAAAACGCAACGAGTGCATTGTTCATTGCACAAGAACGCCCTGACGACAAGATCCGCAATATCGTTCAAGCCAGCTTTACGCTCACAGCAGCGGAAACCGACATCATGTTAATTGTTGCCTCTGGAACGACATTGAAAGACGCGGCCAGCGAGTTGGGTATAAGTGTCAATACCGTACGAAATCATTTGCAGTCGATCTACGCAAAGAGTGGCATTAACCGACAAGGAGATCTAGTTTTAGTCGTTACGCAGCTAAGTATTATGATTGCGGCGA
>JBNMMV010000116.1:0-11353 GCA_051270205.1 Limisphaerales bacterium | reverse complement strand
GTAAGCCTAACACGGCCGTTGCAGCCGATACATCTGCCTGCTTGCGAAGTTGCTTATGAAGCTGCATAAAAGGTGCTAAATAATCCGCTTCACTTCTGCTTGCCTGCAGTTCGTGAATCAGCGCGGCGGCCAGGGTTTCGCCAGTGGCTTCATATTGCAACAACTCAGGAACCAACATTCGCCCGGCGAGAATATTCGGCAACGCAACATACGGAGATTTCATAAGCCGCTTGGCTAATTGATAACTAATGCCCCCCATGCGATAGCTGACCACCATGGGTCGGTGTAACAGCATTGTCTCCAATGTGCTGGTCCCGGATTTTACCAGCGCGATATTGGCGGCGGTCAGGGCCTGTGAGGCCGTGCCTTGGTAAAGGGTTACCGGCAGGTCAGGATAAGCCGTGAGTGCCGTTTCGATTTGAATCTTTAGCTCAGTCCGTAGACAAGGGATGACGATAACTGCCTGCGGTTCTGCCTTAACAAAAATCTCAGCAGCCCTAAGAAACTCGGGCAGTAAGAGCTGCACCTCCGAACCCCTAGACCCTGGAAGCACGGCAAGAACTGTGGCGTGTTCTGGGAGCCTTAACGCTGCGCGTGCAACTTGTCGGTGAGCATCATCTCCAGCATCTGGCGCGATGGCATCAGCCAAAGGATGCCCAACGAAAATCGCTTCAATATCTTTGTCGCTGTAGAATTTGGGTTCGAACGGAAACAGACACAGAATCATACTGGCAACGTCAGCTACGCGCTGGGTGCGACCCCGCCGCCAGGCATATACAGAGGGACTCACATAGTGCGCAGTAGTAACGCCTTTTTTGCGCAGCGACGACTCCATAAGAAAATTGAATACGTTAAAGTCGATACCTATGAACCCATCCAGTTGGCTGGCTGCAAGTTCACGCGAGAGTTTGCGGAAGGTGCGAATCAGTGAGGGAAGTTTTACGATCGGGTCGCGGAAGCCATTGACTGACAATTCAGCAAGATCTACCAGACTTTCAAGACCCAATGCCGACATCTTGTCGCCACCTACGCCCAAGAAACTGATTTCACCCGGGTATTGTTTACGTAGACCAGACATTAAGCCTGCGCCTAGATTGTCACCTGAGGCTTCGCCGGCGAGCAACCCAATTCGCAGCGCTTTTTCGGCATTCATCGAGTTAGGTAAGTCCGTTGCGTGGTCTAGTCCGCTGCACGGTCTAGTCCGCTGCGCGGCCTCGAATAATGCCCCACTGCGAGGATTCTACCGATTCGACAAAAAGTTCAACCTCGGGGAACTGTTTACGCGCCACCGCGAGCTCCGCTACTGCATCCGCTACCAACAGACCCTTTCGGTAAACGGTCTTGTATGCGTCTCGAACGGCCTTGATGGCATCCGTTGAATAGTCGCGACGTTTCATACCCTCGGTATTTAATCCTGCTGCATACGCAGGATTGCCTGCGACAGTCATGTAGGCAGGAACATCCTTAACTACCAGGCTCATGGCAGCAATATGGGTGAACGCACCCACTGCGCGAAATTGCGGAATGCCGCTATAGCCGCCAAAATTTGCATAATCGCCTACGGTGACGTGTCCGGCTAGAGAAGCGTTATTTGCCATGATGACGTGGTCACCAACAACACAGTCGTGACCAATGTGTACGTATGCCATAAGCAAGCAATGGCTGCCTATTTGGGTTTTACCAATGCCACCTTCTGCCATGCCGCGATGTATTGTCACACCCTCTCGGATAATCGTGTGAGCGCCAATCTCGAGTGTGGTTGCTTCACCAGCATAGGCCAACGCTGGGGTAGCCTCGCCGACAGTAGCAAACTGAAAAATTTTTACGCCTTCGCCAATATTGGCCGGACCTTTTACAACGGTATGAGACTCAATACTGACGTTGTCACCAAGAACCACATCTGGGCCGACAATTGACCAAGGACCAATACTGACGTTCTCGCCGATAACTGCTGATGGATCAACAATGGCACGACCATCAATCATGACGATTGCTCGACCACGGTTAGAATGGCTGAGCAAGCTAAATCACCGTCGACGAAGGCCGACGCTTCGAACTTCATCATCTTACTGCGATCAGCCAAAATGCGACTTTCCATATCTAATCTATCGCCTGGCACCACAGGCCGCCTGAATCGAGCTTTTTCTACGCCACCGAACAAGTAAGTGACGCCGTCAGCTGGCCGAGTACCTTTTGTCTCGAAGGCAAGCACGCCCGAAACTTGCGCCATTGCTTCCAACATGAGAACGCCAGGAAAAATCGGCTGGCCGGGAAAGTGGCCGTTAAAAATCTCCTCGTTCATGGTGATATTTTTATAGCCTTTGACTGTTTCGCCTGGCACTAAGTCCGTCACTCGATCCACCAGAAGAAATGGATAGCGGTGTGGGAGATATTCAAAAAGCCCCATCACATCAATAGGTAGTTTAAGCTCTCTCAATTTGACCCCTCTTTTTAATCTTGTAGTTGTCTCTTAGTTAATCTTGCAGTTAATCTTGTAGCTAGTCTTGTTTACTACTGATTACAAATTTTTCTAATTTTTTAACCCGCTTAAACAACTCGTCCAGCGTATGTGATCGCAACGCGTTGCGGCGCCACTTTTTGTGCTCCTGAAATATCACTGAACCTGAATAGATTCCGGGCTGGTCTACAGATTGCGATAAGACTGTGCAGGAAGACACAATGACGCCATCACATACATTAATTGGATGATCGCCGCCTGCGCCTGAGCGACCACCAAAGACACAGTGGCTGCCGACAGTGGTACTGCCAGCAAAACCCACCATACCACACAGCAATGAATGTGCCCCGACACGGCAGTTGTGACCAATCTGTACTTGGTTGTCTATTTGCACACCGTCTTCTATCACCGTGTCATCGATAGCGCCGCGGTCAATACAGGTACATGCGCCGATGCTCACGTCCGCACCCACACGCACACCGCCAATCTGTGCAATGCCCTGCCAATGACCTTTCTCGTTTGGCGTAAAGCCAAAGCCGTCGGCGCCGATTACAGCGCCGCTATGAATAACTGTGCGTGCACCTAGCGAGACCTGACTGTATAGCGTCACATTTGGTTTGAGTTCAACATCTTCTTCTAAAATACAATCGTCGCCAATGACACAATTAGCGTGAAGCCGGACATTTGCTGCGATTTGAGATCGCTCACCGATGACAACATTTGGTCCGATGGATGCACTGGCATGAACAACAGCAGATGCATCGATAGATGCTGTTGGATGTCTAGGACCGGCCAACGACTCGACGCGCTGAAACAATTGAGAGGCGCGTGCAAAGCTTAGATAGGGATTGGCCACAACAATTGCCGCACAGGGACAATCATTAAGATCTTCTGCTTTAACGAGTACGCAGCTAGCTTCGGTAGTTGGTAGGTGGGTTCTGTAAACTGGGCTTGAAAGGTGGCTCAGTTCGCCGACCTGGGCAGTCGCAAGACTTCCCAGACCGGTAACTACTAAATCACTATCGCCCGAAACCTCACCACCGACTAGGGTAGCCAGCTCACTGAGGGTAACGGTCATCTACTAGTCGTCACTTTTCTCGTTCATACGCTCAGTCACACGGCGTGTGATGTCGTTTTTGGGATTTACGTAGATCATCGCATTGGGGGCAATAATCATGTCGTAGCCTTCCACTTCAATTAGATCGTTGCGAACTTTTTCGAACTGAGGGGCAAGTGCTACAAGAATTTCCTGGCGCCTGTCCTGTACTTCTTTTTGAAGCTTCTGAGTCCGAAATTGCAGATCGATTTCAAGATCTTCAATGTCTTTCTGAATATTTCGTTGCTCGGTCTGGCTCATAACCTCACGATCTTTTTGAATTTTCTCACCCAGTGTTTGACGCTGTTCGGCTAATTCTCGGATTCCGGTCTGTTCGGCTTCCATTTCTTTTTCCGCGGCTGAGATCAGTACTTTGGCTTCTTCCGTTTCCAGAATGGCGCGAACTGTATCCAACACGACGATGTTCATTTCAGCGATTGCAGGACTGGAAACCAGTAACGCGGCTGTTAACAGGGCTATACTTCTAATCATTCGATACTCCTAAAAATGCCCTACTGGGCTCAAAGCGGCGCATTCTACCCTAGAATGTGCGACCAAGTTCAAATTGAAATCTTTCTTCTTCATCAAAAGGTTGAGTTTGGAAAGGTTTCGAAAAGCTAAAGGTCATTGGGCCTAACCCAGTTAACCATGTCATACCAACACCGACCGAATAGCGCATGTCGTCAACGCTAAAGTCAAAGCAGTTTTGAGCAACCGAAGGACACTGAGTTTGAAACACGTTTCCGGCATCTACGAAAATAGCTGGGCGAAATTGGCGGTTATCATCTACGAATGGCAGTGGAAAAATGAGTTCCATACCCGCCTCTACAAGGAGGTTGCCGCCAAACGGTTCGGGGCGGCGACTGAACTGGAATTGTACAGGATTACCATTGGCATCTAGCACTGGGTCTCCTGTCAGGGGATCAATTTGAAAAGGCGCGGTACTTCGAGGACCAAGTGTCGAATTTTCGAAACCACGTACGGATCCAAACCCACCCGCGAAAAAGTGTTCATAGAACGGCAATCGATCGGTCGAGCCATAGCCATCACCAAATCCTAGCTTACCGCGAACGCGCAATGTCCAGCTGCGGGAAATTGGGAAATAGCGTTCGCCGGTGTAGGAGAGTTTATAGAACTGCAAGTCCCCTCCTGGGGTCGCCACTTCGAGCGCCAACGAATTCGCCGATCCTCGATCTGGAAACAGGCCGCGGTTCAACGTTGAACTGCTCCACGACAAGTTTAGCTTCAGGTTAGTGGCTGACTCGCCGTTCTTTTCGATGAAGTCGGAAATTTCTTGAGCCGCGAACCGCCCCTCGGTTATTTCCGTCCAATCAACGAGCGCTCCAAAGTTAATGCGCTGAGTTTCTCCAATCGGTAGCCCAAAGGTAACCCCGCCGCCAGCAGAATCAGTCGCATATCGGGCGATGTTTCGTTCGTCAAAATCTAGGCGTCTGGCAAAAACGTTAAAGCCTCGGCTTACGCCGTCCAGCGTAAAATAGGGATCGAAGTAATTGAAATTTGCAGACTTTTGGAAGCGCGAAACACTCAGACCTAAGCCTAGGCTGTTACCACTACCCGCGACGTTTGTTTGCGAATAGTTACCACCCAGAATCAACCCAAAACCCTGCGAATAACCGACGGTTGCGGATATTGAACCGGAAGGTTGTTCTTCAACAGAGAAGTTAATGTCGATTTGGTCATCTGTACCTGGCACTTGTGGTGTCTCTACATTGACACCCTTGAAGTAACCCAAACGCTCTAATCGCACCTTAGAAAGATCAATTTGTGAAGTGGATGCCCAGCCACCTTCCATTTGTCGAAGTTCCCGTCGCATTACTTCGTCTTGGGTAAGTTCGTTACCATTAAAGCTCGCACGCCGAACGTAGGCGCGCTTACCAGAATTAACAAAAAATTCAACGTCTACCGTACCGTCTTCTTTGATTTTAGGTACACCACTTGCGGTAGCAAAAGTAAACCCAGCATTACCTAGGACTGCAGTCATTCGATCTTCAGTGGCCGTAATGCGGGCTTGATTGAAAACTTGTCCTGATTCAACCAACAACAAGGCTTCTAAGTCTTCCGACTTAACGTCGCCCAATTCGCCGATAACGTTGACTTCATCAATGTTGTAGACGTCACCTTCCTTAATACCAATGGTGATATAGACCTGTTGTCTATCAGGCGTAATGCTGACTTGCGTAGAGTAAATATCAAAGTCTGCATAGCCACTGTCTTTGTAATACGCTTCTAGGGTCTCAAGATCGCCAGAGAGCTTTTCCTTTGAATATTTGTCATCGTTCTTATAGAACGAGAGTAGGCTAGGATGTTTCAGTTCTAGCTTGTCTAGCAGTTCTTTTTCGTTATACACAGACGATCCAACGATATTCAGATGTCGAATCCCCGAGTTCTTGCCCTCTTCGATATCGATTTTTATTTCGACACGGTTGCGAGGCAAGTCTTCGATCGTCGTTTCAATGGCTGCGCCATATCGACCTTGGGCTACATATTGTCGTTCCAACTCAAGGCTCACGCGTTCAAGCGTCGCCTGCTTAAATATTTCGCCTTCGCGTAGCCCCTGATCCGCCAACCCTTCAACAAGCGCTTCTGTTTTAATTGCCTTGTTGCCGTCGATTTCTATGGATTCGATTGCAGGTCGTTCAGCCAATGTGACAATGAGCACGCCATCGTCACGTGCGACCCGAATATCTTTGAAATAACCAGACTCGAATAATTCACGAACAAGTCCACGAACGCCCAGTTGATCGAGGCGATCTCCAACCGAGACGGGTATTAAATTAAAAACTGTGCCCGCACTGATGCGTTGCAGTCCTTGCAACCGCACGTCTGTGACATAAAAGCCAGGCGCATCAAATTGACTCTCTTCGGCCCATGTGGCATTCGTCAAACAAGCCAACACTATTGACAACAAAAGGCATCTCGTACGGCTCATAGGGCGGCGGTTTCCACTGGTTATATTCAAAATAATCTTAAAACATCGTTGTAGGTAGCGAAAATCAGC
The DNA here is from genome assembly GCA_051270205.1 of Limisphaerales bacterium. Lineage (GTDB taxonomy): Bacteria > Pseudomonadota > Gammaproteobacteria > Pseudomonadales > Azotimanducaceae > UBA4421. The sequence continues at coordinate 4,780 of JBNMMV010000116.1, read as the reverse complement.
ATGCAGCCAACTAGGGCCAGTCCAATTTGGACACCCCAAACTTGCACTTGTTCCGGAACGGGTCTACCCATCACCCACTCGACGCTGCTAAAAACAACATGCCCACCATCCAAAATGGGGATCGGCATTAGATTCAGCACACCGAGCGAAATGCTCAGGAACGCCAAGATACCAAAGAATTGGCGCCAACCATACTGCGCAGAATCACCCGCCACTTGGGCAATACTGATAGGTCCAGAGAGATTCTTTACAGACACTTCACCAACAACCATTTTACCCATAATTTGAAGAATCAAGGCACTTTTTTCCCACGTTTCAACCACCGCATTGGGCAGAGACTCTGACCAACTCGCTTGGACAAAGCGGTTCTTCGGTCCGACACCTAAAAACCCCTTACCACCGTTTTCGCCGACGTCTCCATTGGTAGTCGCTCTAGTTCCGGGGCGCACGCGTTTTTCGAGACGAGTGCCGCCACGAACAATATCTAGCAACACGTCTTCATTGGGGTTGCCTTCAATAACGGCAACGAAGTCGAACCAATTCCCCAATTCGGTGCCATTGGCGGCGGTCACCCAATCGCCTTCGGCTAAACCTGCATCACTGGCTGGCGTGTTCGGTACAATTTCACCTATCCATGCTTGCAAAGACGGCACTAAGCCCAGGGAGCGAACAACGTCTGGATCACCCTGTCCTTGATGCCACTCTACAATCGGCACACGAATGGTCTGCGGTAGCCTTGCATCTAGTGGGCGCAAATTAAGTTCTATGTCACCCGTCTCACCCAGACGCTTGGTAAGCGCCAATGCAACTTGTTGCCAATCGTCTGTGGGTTCACCGTCGACAGAAAGAAGTTCCGCAGGCGAGCTTAGCCCGCTTAGGCCGATCAGACTTTCTGGCAGTGGTACAGCCGTGGTAGGTACGGTTTTGTAACTGCCTGCGACCTGTAAAATTGCAAAAACAATAATCGCCAAAACAAAGTTCGCTAATGGTCCACCCACCGCTATCGCAATGCGCCACTTAGGGTGAAGGTCCATATAGGCAACCTCATCCTTCTGTAAGAGTGAGGCCTGGTCTGGATCTCGATCATCGAGCATGCGCACGTAGCCGCCAAAAGGAATCATGGCAATCGCCCATTCGGTCCCTCGAGCATCAACCCGCGACCAAATAGCACGGCCAAAGCCTACTGAAAATTTCAAGACTCTAACGCCGGAAGCACGCGCTACGTAGTAGTGCCCCAGTTCATGAAAAGTTACTAACACGCCCAGAAGCACAAGGAATGAAAGCGGGTATATTAAAAAGTCCAATTTAGGAATCCCAAGTTAAGTTCCAGTGACAGCCAGTACAACGCTAAGAAAAGGTACCACCGCAACCAGCGAGTCAATGCGGTCGAGCATGCCTCCATGGCCGGGCAGAATTGTACCCGAGTCCTTTATCCCCGTGCTTCTTTTTAATAGACTCTCAAAAAGATCTCCAAACACTGAAATGACGATTAGAACTGCAGTCACGACCAGCCACAGGACACCAGCAGCTTGCCACCACAATATTAGCCCACCGCACAAGATCAGAGACAGTACAAACCCGCCCCCAGCACCTTCCCATGTTTTGCCAGGACTCACTTGCGGCGCAAGCTTATGTTTGCCAAACATCTTACCTGCGAAATATGCACCGACGTCTGCGGCCCAAACGAGAACAAGCATCCAGCCCACCCAATGACTGCCGTCATAATGCTGATGAATTTGCACAATTGCCGTCCAGGCAACAAGCAATATCGTCAAGCCCAACGGAGCCAAAAACAAACGATTGTTAAACAGCTGTTTGCCTTTGGGATATAACAACACTGCCGTGATCGCCATTAACCAAAGTGCACAGCCGAAGTACAGAAAGGACAGATGTAACAATGGCAGTTGGAATGCAATTGCGCTCGCGAGCAAAAAAACACCGACGTAGGCCAGCTTGCTGACCATGCGGGTCCACCCGCACAACCCAGCCCACTCGTAGCTCGCCAAACCGAAAACCACAGCAACCAGCGCAGCAAACCAGACATGAGATAGCAAATAGACCGCCCCAACAACCAAGGGTGCAAGCACTAGAGCAGTTATGACTCGTTGAAGCAGCATTTCGTTACTCGCGTCGTCCAAATCGACGGGCGCGATTCGAATATTCTTCAATTGCAGTTTGTAAGCTTTGACCGTCAAAATCAGGCCAGTACGTCTCAGTAAAATAGAGTTCTGTGTAGGCTAGGTCCCACAATAAAAAATTACTAACTCGATGTTCGCCACCGGTACGAATAAGCAAATCTGGGTCTGGTATGCCCGATAGGGACATATTTTCGGCAAATGTAGCCTCATCGATATCTTCAGTTTTCAATTCACCTGCCGCCACTTTTTCAGCAGTCTTCTTAGCGGCCTGGACTATGTCCCAACGCCCGCCAAAGTTAACTGCGACTGACAAATTTAACTCTTTATTGTTCTCAGTCAGCGCTTCACATTGTGCCATCTGCGCTTGGATATCGGGGGCAAATTTTTCTCGCGAACCAATCACTCTGAGCCGCACGTTGCGTTTGTCTAGCGCCTTGATGTCGTTTTGCATGACATGTCGCATGAGGTCCATGAGCAATGACACTTCTGTTGATGGGCGTTGCCAGTTCTCGGTAGAGAACGCAAAAAGCGTCAGATGTTTTACACCAAGATCGGCACTCGCTTCTGCAATTTCCCGCAAACGGCGTGCACCCGCCCGGTGACCGGCCGCACCAGGGAGTCGCTTATTCTTCGCCCAGCGATGATTGCCATCCATTATGATGCCAACGTGGCTCGGTATCAGAGTCTCTTGCGCAAGTTGGCCACTCATGCTTTTTAGATGGCCATTAGGTCCGATTCTTTCGAGGCAAGCGCTGCATCAACCTCGGCAACACGCGCATCAGTATGGACCTGGATGCGATCTTCTGCTCGACGGGCGTCGTCTTCACTCGCTTCCTTTTCTTTAACTAACTCTCGAATATCAGCGATGGCATCTCGGCGGATGTTACGAATCGCGACTCGACCATTTTCTGCTTCGTTTCTGGCGTGTTTTGCGAGGTCCCGCCTATTTTCCTCGGTAAGAGGTGGCAAAGGGATCCGAATAACGTCACCGGTAGACTGCGGAGTGATGCCGAGATCGCTTTTTAGAATAGCTTTCTCGATATCTTGGATCAGCGGCTTTTCCCAAGGCGAGATGGTCAACGTCCGCCCATCCTCCACCGCAATTGAAGCGACTTGGCTGAGCGGGGTCGGCGACCCGTAGTAGTCGAGACTTATAGAATCGAGCAGCGATGGATTGGCACGCCCTGTTCGAATTTTCGCAAACGCTTGCTGCATTGAGTCCAGAGACTTGCCCATGCGTTCGTTTGCGTCTTCAAGAATTTCGTCAATCACAATTTTGGTCCTATTTAGCTCTATTGTCTGGATCTAGTCTAGATCTCTTCTAAGTGTGGGCTACTACCTTGGTTCCGACAGCCGCGCCGTTTGCCAGTTTTACAAGACTACCCCATTCCTCCATCGCGAACACAACCAGGGGCATACCCTGTTCTTTGCATAAGACAATGGCGGTCATGTCCATTACACCCAATTCTTGACGCAATACTTCGTCATAGCTGATTTCGTCAAACTTTGTCGCGGTTGGGTTTATTTTTGGGTCGCTGTCGTAGATGCCGTCAACGTTGGTTGCTTTGAGAACCGCATCGACGTCGAGCTCTATGCCTCTAAGACAGGCCGCTGTATCGGTAGTGAAATACGGATTACCGGTGCCGCCGGTCAGAATGACAACGTCACCGTCTTGCATTTTTTGCATGGCCAGATCTCGGCGATAGCCTTGTACATGGCCACTGATTTCAAAGGCACTAAAAAGTTCTGTGGGAATATTTCTACGATTCAGGTAGTCAGTTAGCGCTACGCCGTTCATGACGGTTGCTAACATTCCCATGCGGTCACCGGAAACGCGACCTAGTCCAGCAGCAGCAAGCGCCTGACCTCGAAACACATTGCCGCCACCTAATACGATGGCTAACTCAATTCCTGCCTCACGGGCACTGGCAATTTCGTCGCAAACTGCTTCTAAAACACTTGGTTCGATGCCGAATCCTGCCTCACCGCCAAGCGCTTCACCGCTCAGCTTCAACAAGAACCTAGGCAATTACTCGGCGCCTTTTAATTGAGCCGCTACTTCTGCGGCAAAATCCTCTTCTTCTACTTCTATGCCTTCGCCCACTTCAAATCTGACAAACTTAACAACATCGGTTCCAGCAGCGCTCGCAAGTTGACCGACTTTCTGGCTTGGATCTTTCACGAATGGCTGATCCACTAGGCTCACTTCGGCCAAATACTTTTTAACTCGCCCTTCCACCATCTTTTCGATGATTTCAGGTGGTTTGCCACTGTCTTGGGCTTGCGTTGTATATATCTCTCGTTCTTTCGCAAGGAGGTCAGCAGGTACGTCTGAGGAATTTACAACCATCGGACTGAGTGCCGTGACATGCATGGCAATATCTCGGCCTACATCAGCGTTGCTGGCGGACAGTACAACCAACGTGCCTTTGCGATTGTCACCATGAAGATAGCTGGCAACGCCGCCGTTTTCAGAAGTAACCAATTGCGCTCGCCGCACACTGACGTTCTCGCCGATTTCCTGGACTAACGTTTCTCTTTCGGCATCGAGGCCTGCGGCCATAACCGTCGCCAGCTGTCCGTCGTCGGATTCAAAAACAGCATCAAGGGTTTTCGCGACAAAGGCGATGAACTTTTCATTC
>JBNMMV010000115.1:0-11355 GCA_051270205.1 Limisphaerales bacterium | reverse complement strand
ATAAGCCATTGCTCCATTCTCGATGGTCACATCATCAAAAGGTATCCACGCACTCACTAACGGTTCTTCACCAATAGGCCAAAATGTCTGATCCTGATGGGGTGTAGTTTCAGCACCACCTGCTTCTTTGTATAGCGCCTGGTCCTGCCATAGCCTGACGCCTGTTACGCCAAGCAGTTGTACGGCGATACCAGCCAAGTGTGCATGGCAGGTGAGTTCCGCGAGTTTAGGGGCTGTCTCCCAAAGACGCATACATTGCACAAACGATTGTTCATACCTTGTTTTGTCTTCAAGCTTTCGAGTGTCGCCTGCCGTACGTCGCGCTACTTCATCATCGCAAGCCCGACCATAGTTTTCGAGTTCCGCCGGCGACAAAACGTCGGGCGTCACCACAAAGCCATTTTTTTGAAACGACTGACTCGTGCTTGGATCTAATTTGTAGGGATAATCTGCTGTCATAACCTCATCCTAATGCAAGAGAGTCTAGTGTAAGAGCGACCAATCAGGCTCACTTTCTGGATGACTCAATTCGCCAAAAGCATTACGGACCACCCGTCTTTGCTCATCAAGCCATGGCTTCCATTCCGTACAGGCCACCAATTCGTCGCCACGCTGAGTTTGGTGTGCGCGCAGCGCTGCACGCAACTTGTCTTCGGCAATGTGCCCGTCACCGGCCAAGTTATCCATTTGTAAAGGATCCGCTTTTAAATCGTAGAGCTCCGTGATGCCATTTAACCTTTCTGTATAGGTGAAATTTTCACTCCTGACACCACGCCACTCGGCACCATCTTGAAACCAGTCGAACCATTTGGAAAAGTTCATGATAAATGCCGTTTCATCGACATCGCCGGCTTCTAGACCTCGCAGGATCGCCGACTTATCTTGCCCCTCGATACTGCGTGGAACAGGTAACCCCGCCAATCCGCACAAGCTAGGAAACCAATCTACCATGGAAAAAATTTGGTTTAATCTTGCGCCTTGAGGCACTTCTCCCGGCCAACGAACAATGCCAGGCACTCGAATAGATCCCTCGTAGGGGTTTTTCTTCGACCACGGATTAACACCCTGAGAACCCGCCTGGGTCCCATGGTCCGATGCAAACACCACGATGGTTGAATCGCTCAAGGAGTTGCGGTCCAAGTAGTCCAACAAGTCTCCCAACATGTCATCGACCGCAAGCGTCATAGCAAGATAGTGACGATACATATCTAACGACACATCCATGAGCTCCGCCGGAACATTAGCCGGTAAGGTGAGTACATCTGGTAATCGGTCATAACATTCAGCCGGTGCAAATTCGAACGGCGTGTAGTGCGGCGGATGCGGCGACAAGAACAGCAAGAAGGGATCGTCACCGGCAGCATCCATAAACTCAAAGCCATATTTTAAAAGCCCCTGAGTTTCATAACCCTCCCAGCGTTCATAGTCCCAATCATTCTTATGAACAAATCCGTCAAAGTAGACCATGTGCTGGTTGTAGGCACGCCAGTAGTCGAAGCCTAGACGGTCACGTCCCTCAGGAACCCAATCTGGATGTTGCGGCATACGATTTAGCGCTGGCCAAGTTCCCGTGTGTAGATGCCACTTTCCTACCCAGGCTGTTTTGTAACCCCAGTGCTTAAAGGTGTCACCGATAGATATTTCAGAGTGGCGGGTACGTGTCGTATTGATGAGGTGGCCGGTCGTTTGCGGATATCGGCCGGTCACCAACATGGCACGTGACGGCGTACAAACAGGACAGTTTGCGATGGCATTGTCTAACACAGTGCCTTCGCTGGCTAAGCGATCTATATTCGGGGTGGAAATTTGAGCATCGCCATAGATCGCAAGAGAAATTGCACGCAGCTGATCTGGATACAGGACAACGACGTTAGGCTTTTGGTCGAGCTTAGGCACAGAGACGCTCCACCAGAAAGTCTAAGAAGGCATCATTGTCTCGCCAGCTCAGAGCACAATCTACCGGATACCCGTTGGCCTCATCAATCAGAGTTTTACCATCGTCTGTAACAACAATTGGTAGCTGCTCTATCTCGACCCAATCCTGTGCAATCGCTAGATAAACCGCAACGGAATCGTACAGAATCGAAGTTTGATGCTGGGCATCTATGTCACTCAATATGGGCCAATCACGTACCGCATTGAACCAATCAAAGTGCACATCTAAGGCACATCGAGCAAGCGAGCTTTCACTTTTGAGAAGTTTCTGAAAGCGCGCCCCTTCCAACACGATGGTGCCACAAGTGTCTAATGGCGTAATGAGCTTCGGCCAACTTGCTTGCAGTACCGCCTGACAAGACAGCGCGTGTTGCTTGACGTTGTACTCCCGCATAGGCTTATCTGCACCGAGATAGCCTTTGTGAATACTGCCGTGCATGCCCACAAAGCGGGCATTGGCAACCATGTCTGGGCTACGCGAAAGCGCCGCTGCAATGTTAGGCAGAGGACCAATGGCAATCATGGTTATTTCCTCAGTACTGCGCTCCACCAGATCGCATATCGCGCCAACACCGTCTCGATGTACTTCACCTTGATAGTCCTTCAAATCATAGTCACCCAGCCAACCACTATGTGTTTTTGGTGATGCATCTAGTGGGATTCCTACGCCAATAGGTATGTCTTCGCGGCCAGCAATAGTTAATATTTTAGCGACAATACGCGCTCGATAAGCGGTGTCACCGGTGGCCGTGGTAATTAGTTTGACGTCGAGCTCAGGACAGTTGAGAAGAAAAACAAGCGCCCAAACGTCGTCAACATCAAAACCGATGTCTGTATCAAGGATCACCGATATCTTGTCCGTCATAGGGCATCCCTTTTTGAGGTTAAGGAAGAGGTGATGGAGGAGGCCAATGCCGCAATGCTGTCTAGAGTCCAGCCTTTGGGAATGATCAGCCGATTCGGGTATGCCCCAATGGGTTTCTCGGTCAGTGCTCTCAACTCTTGACCCATGCCTTCGTCCATTACTACGAAATTATCCTGCTGCTTGAACATGTTGCCACTAACTTAGGTCTGACGTTTGAACGAACCACAATACCTCAGTTAGGGGTCTTTCCGCGACTGTCTACTCACCTCGCAAGGCAGTTGTTATCGGCTGCCGCGCTGCGCGAACATCCAATTCCACTAAGCCAGCGTTCGCAGCATCTAGCTGCAAGGTTATACTGAGCTCGGGGAATTGGATCATCGAGACGCGCGGATTTGTTGTTGTCGTCAGAAACAGTAAAAAACTCATAAAATGAGGGATTGGCGGTGTAGCAGAGGGGATGCGTCAGTTTGTAGCATGCGATGGTACGGCATTAGTGCCGACAAAATCGCTGCTAGACAGCATCAATTGGTGGCGCAACAATGGTTGTAATCGTATTTTTTGAGGAAAGCCAGTGCCACTAAATCGCTATATAACCGAGATGGGCATGGGTGTGGATGTGCATGGCGGTGATTATACGAAAGCTGCAAAACGTGCGGTTTCTGATGCACTACGTCACTCGAGCCTAAATTTTTTCAGGGTGCTCAATAAGAAAGTCTCCGATATGCACGTTATCGTGAAAATCGGGGCACAAAACCCGGCGGCGGTTAACCCCGACGAAGTTGCGACCGAAGTTCCCTACGGAGAAGTAAGCGTGGAGGTAGAATCCGGTGGCCTAGACGTCCCCAGCGCAGACGGAGATGACATTCTTATTATGGTGAACGCCGCTATCCTGGTACATTTCAACGATGGTTAGCCAAGATTTCAGCACGCGCGTCCTCGCGTGTGTGGTATCTGGTCCGATTCACCTGTTCGCGTTTGAGTAAGCCGAAGAAACTATGGATTACCTATCACGAAAACGGCGACTGGCCTATATTCCAACAGGAGTTGCGTTATTCGAAAATTGGTTACAGAAAACAAAGAGGTGATCGTTTACGCGAACAATCTTGAACTAGTCAAAAACCTGGATCACCTCTCGAATAGTTCCGTTAGACCCTTCGAGTCGACTTTACCACTCCTCAGTAAGTCCATTGCCTCTGTCCAGGCCGCGATTATTGGGTCGGCCACGCCTCGTTAAATCGGCACCGTATCTGCCCCCAAAATCATGAGTTCTACTGTGCCGCTGCTGATTCGTCAGGTGATGAAGTTGATTGAGAACAGCAGGCGAGAGCTCGGCATCCTCAAAGTCATCATCGTGAATAGTTCGAAGGTTGTTCATTTATCTAGTCATCCGATAAGGCGTGCACCTCATATTCTTCTCGCAGTCACGTCAAAAATAAAACAAAATATAATCGCCGCTTTTGATAAGAATTTGTAATGGATACGGAACTCCTACGAACCTTTCTTGAAGTCAGACGAACCCGCCATTTCGCCCGAGCAGCCCAAAATCTCTATCTCACCCAAGCCGCAGTCAGCGCTCGGATTAATCAATTGGAAGGATTAATGGGCCAAAAACTTTTCACCCGAGGACGTAATAACATTCAACTGACAACAGCAGGGACACAATTGGTCCCTTACGCTGAAACGATTCTTGCAGCATGGTCACGCGCGATTCTGGAGACAGCATTTCGAGACGAGCAACGAACATTAGTAACCGTAGGATGTTTGCCAAGTTTAAGAGAGATCTACTTAGATGCGTGGTTACAAAAACTACTCTTTCCCGCGCGTAACTGGCTGTTGCAGGTCATGTCGATCAACACATTTGGAATGATCAATTTGATCAGAGACAGCACAATTGGCATCGGCATACTCTACGAACCTCCAAGAGCGTCCGACTTATGGACCGAACGGTTAACGACGTTTGATCTATCCTTGGTTGCCACACGGTCTACGTTGGACCTATCCGAACCTTTGCCTGGATACATTTACGTTGACTGGGGTTCCTCGTTCGAAGTTGCGCATAATACCCAACTTGCAGGGATCGCCACCCCGACTTTAAAAGTTGACACCCCCATACTCGCTCGACAATTGCTCTTGCAGCTCGGTGGTTCCGCCTATCTCGCAGGGCCAATGATCAGCAAAGATCTGGAGGAAGCCAGGCTCCACGCTGTGCATGGCGCTCCGACAATATTGCGAGACGTATACTTGATAGGAAGGAAGGACATGGAAGGCGATGAGACAATCAACCAAGTTAGGGACAGCCTAAGAGAAATTGCGATCAGCTAGGGATCTAACTCGGCACGAGGTTTGCGTCCAACGATATCAAACACGATCCCAGAAATGGGATGCATTCGAGTCACACGGAAAATCAACCCACCCATCGACATGGGTCGTACGCGGCGTACCTCTTCGAGCAGTGGCAGAAAAGCTACGGCAACTGCCAAGCGCACTAGGCAAGAGATGAGAAACAGCCCATACAGTGGCGTAAATATTGGCAAGGAGATCCCGCCGAACGTTATCACCTCTGGCACATAATGCACGATCAACGCACCTAGGCTTGCGCCCAGGAAAACACCTAGTGCGGCAAGTACGTTGTGCACGGCAAAAAAGGTTGCTCGATGTTCTTTTGGCGTCAAATCGAACACAAACGCTGTGGCACTCAGTGTGAAACCTGCCCAGCTAAGTCCACTGAGTGTCTGCACTACCATAATCCAATAAATGTCTGTAGAGACAAGCCACAAAGACGGTATGAAGGTGATGAGGGAACCCGTAGTCACCAGGATGACACGATTACCAAATAGATCTGAGAGTCTACCCCAGCGATTCAGAGTCAAAAACTGTATAAGCACCGATGCCAAACTGATGATCATAAACTCAAAGTAACTTAGACCCAGATCTCTAAGCAGGTAGAGTGCAAAATAAGGTCCCGAGATGGCCACAGCAAACTGCATGCTTGCAAAAAACAGAGTGAACTTGAGAAGCTTCGTTTGTCGCAACCGCTGCCAAAAGCCTCGATCGGCAGGCAGGGCTAACGCGGCGGTCTTATCACTTGGATCATGCATTGAATACAGATGATAAGCAGACACACACCGCGCAACACACCCAAGGATAAATATCGTTACGAAACCCCAGTAAGCTTCGGTAAGACGATCAAACACATCTAATACAATCCCCGACAACGACAGCGCAACAACAGTTGCCACGCTCGAGATTTTAGTCCGCCGCGCGAAGAACCTCCCTCGGCGGGACTCGGGTAGTAACTCCCCAATCAGGCTGTTCCACTGAGGAGCACCGATGTTGGGGCCACAAAGATAAAGGAACACAAGTGGAATAAGCAATACAACACCGTTAACCGGTACAAACACGGGGATGAACGCTAACGGGATTAAACAGACTGCCTGAAACAAAGCACCGGCAACAATAAGATTTTTCCGACCACCGAACTTACGACCAATCCAGGCGGACAGAATCTGCATAAACGACGCGAGCAACGGCGGCAGAGACGCCAACATTCCTATCATTGGCGCACTCGCCTGCATAAAGATCGCAAATGCGGAAAAGTAACTCTCTGAACCACCGGTCATAAAGGAAAAGAACACACCATCTTTTATTGAATGGCGCAATGAGGCCTCTACCCTTTGATCATTGGAAAATACTTCCGCGCGGCCAGATCTACCACGTCCTTGGTCGCTCACACTCTTCCCTCAAGTACCCTAACTTGGATCAGCATAGATTCATCCGGCATTAGCGACCAACAATGGATCTGCAGCAGATGCCACAGATTCATCTTTGTCCGCATAATCGAAGCAACTAAGAACAAACCGAGCCACGGCAAGGCGAGCACGCAACTTGTCATCCGCCTTAACAAGAGTCCAGGGCGCAAAAGACGTTGCAGTAGCTTGCAACGTCTTTTCCTTAGCGTTGGTATATTCATCCCACCGCGCCTGAGCTTGTTGGTCAATCGCCGACAGCTTCCATTGTTTGAGCGGGTTTACCCGTCGCTCCTCAATTCGCAGGGATTGCTCTTCTTTGCTTATTGATAGGTAGAATTTGATTAACGTGATTCCCGTATCGACCAACATCTGCTCGAATTGAGGCGCTTGGCGAACGAATCGCCAATATTCGCTTTCCGAACAAAACCCCATAACGCGCTCCACTCCTGCTCGGTTGTACCAAGACCGGTCAAAGAGCACGAGTTCACCAGATCCAGGTAAATGACGCGTATATCTTTGAAAATACCACTGGCTGCGTTCATGACGTGTTGGCTTATCCAATGCAACCACCCGTACGTATCGTGGATTTAGGTTGTGCACCAAGCTCTTTACCATGCTGCCTTTACCGGCAGTGTCTCTGCCTTCGAAGATGAGCATAACTTTCAACTGCTGGGTCTGAATCCATCTTTGCAATTTCACTAACTCGATTTGAATCGGGTAGTTGTTGTGCAGGTACTCAGAGAGAGACAATCTCTGGGCATATGGATAACGGGGTTGGCGAAAGTAATCACTCCGCTGCTCAGTTACAGCCGTATGCGGCTGATAGCTGAGGATTTTTGTTGAGACTTTGTCCTCGTCTAGCATCTCCCCAAGATATTCATAAAATGCAGCACTACCGGCTCCAGCCGATTGTTTAGTCACCACGACCTGCTCAGCTGTAAAATCTCCCTAGTCACCAAGATACGCCTCAAGTCCCAGGTTGCTCAACTCTATCTTGGTACTTTCACGGATGGTGCGCGCTTCCCACTGCTGCAACGCCTTTGCCGCCAGCGCTTGGCATTCTTTCAAGGACAAACCACGAAGTAGCGCCTTGATTCTCGGCAGGCTATGCGCGTTCATACTTAGGGTCTGGTATCCCATCCCTACCAGCAGTGCCGCCGCTAGCGGATCCGCACCCATCTCTCCGCAAACCGAAATATCAATCTGAAGTGTCCGCGCTTTTTTTGACAAGTCAGCTAACGTTTTTAAAACTGCGGGATGAAGAAAATCAAAATAGCTAGAAATCTGGGCATTCGTACGATCAGCAGCCAATAAGTACTGTGTGAGATCATTCGTCCCAACAGAGATGAAGTCAATCCACTGTGCAAGATGGGGTAATAAAGCCACAACACCAGGCACTTCAACCATGATACCTAGCGGTGGTCTAGCGAACGCCTCTTGGCCCTCATCAAACTGCTCGATTACCGAATCGACAATCGCCATGGTTTCACGCACTTCCGCAACAGTACTCACCATCGGTAACATCAATCGTAAGTTTCCGTACATAGCGTGGGCTTTGAGCATGGCACGCAGCTGAGTTACAAATATGGCGCGGTTGTCTAGCGAGAAGCGAATTCCACGCCATCCCAGCGCGGGGTTTTCCTCCACCAGTTGTAAATAGGGCAGCTGTTTGTCGCCGCCAATATCTAGCGTGCGCATGGCAACAGGGAGCGGCGCATAAGCTTCCAAAATTCCCGCGTAAATCTCATACTGTTCCGATTCGGTTGGAAATGTACTGCAAGCAAGAAAGGGGATTTCTGAGCGATACAAACCAATGCCCTCTGCGCCTCGCTCTTTTCCTGGATGGATGTCTGAAAGCAATCCAGTATTGGCCAACAACGTAATTCTCGTGCCATCTTTGGTGACGCACGGCAGCGTCCTCTGTGACAACAGAGACTGATCAAAAAGTTTCCGGTCGGTAATCGCGATATCGTATGCATCACGGGTTTTAACGCTGGGATTCAATAGAACCTCGCCGGCGTCTCCATCGACAATAACAAGGTCACCTTCGTTGATATGATCAATACGTCCAGTGGCGACTACGGTTGGAATGCCGAGGGCTCTCGCAAGTATTACCGTGTGCGAAAACGCAGAGCCTCCAAGGCAAATGACTGCGGACAACTGCCCTCCAGAGTATTGCGCAATTTCGGTGACGCTAATGGTATTACCAATCAACACTAGGGGTGTATCCATTGGAATCGTGGTGGGGCGACCTGTCAGATTCGATAACAATAGGCGGCCAACGTGTCTCACATCATCACCGCGAGCCCGCAAGTACTCGTCTTCAATCTTCTCAAAAATGGCAACGTATTCATCGATGGTGGCCCTAACTGCCGCAAATGCACTTGCTCCGTTGGCGATTCGCTCTTCTGATCCACCGAGCAGTTGCTTGCTGTCTAGCAATTCCAAATAAAATTCAAAAAGTGACAGCACGTCGCTCGACAACGTCGCCGACATTCTCGATTTCGCCCCGTACACCTCCTCGCGCGCGATGAGGACAGCGTTTCTGAGCGCAGTTGTTTCCAGTACAACTCCTCGAGATGGCGGGTCTTCCACAAGGTCTAGCGATCGCTCACCAGCAACAAAATGCAATTTCCCCAACGCCTTGCCTCCAACTCCGGTAACCCCTGTTATGCGGCGATCTTTTGGCTTCGCAGTTGCAGTAACCGGGCTTAAAGGTAACCGCAGCATGCTATCGGCTAGCTGTGCCGCGATGGTCAGTAACAGAGCTTCTTCATCAGCGGTAAAGCCACGTTGGTCTTGATCCTGGACAACAAGCACGCCGACGACGTGGCCAAATGTCACCACTGGAACGCCTAAGAAAGCTTGGAATTGGTCTTCCGCCGAGTCTGGGAAAAATCGATAAGCAGGATGCAAGCTGGCGACGGGCACACTAATCGGCATTTTCGTTTGCGCAATCTGGCCAACCAACCCTTCACCAGGGAGCAGAATAATCGGGGCAGTCGCGTCATTGACCAAACCGACGTTAGCCACCATGTGCAGCGTCTCATTTGAATCCACTTGATACAGACTACATACATCGACTGCCATCGCAGCTTGGATATGATTAACGAGACGGATTACCAATTCTTCAAGGGAATGTGCTGATGCCGTATCCCCAGAAACCTGTCGAAACAATTCAAGATTGAATTCGGGAGACGTTCGGGTACCTTCTAACAACACTGTTATTTTCCTTGAAGAACCCCTACAACCAGCAGCTGTTGTTTTGATTCCTAATCTAAGTAATCGATCTCGTTTCGCATCATTCGTTGCTCGTGCCAATTTTCAATGTTGCGTCGAGTAGCCAAAACGTCATACTTTGTCCTTACTCGTAACTCTAACGGCTGACGAAATTCTTGTTCAAGTTTTTCCAGCTGCTCCCGCACGCTTTTCGGCATCTCTTCTAAGTCATCTAAGTCAAAATCTTCTACCAAAATTGCTCCTCCTACACTCCTTTCATGTAATACGTGCCCGCCAGGTCTGCGAAACGCGAGCCGCAAAGTTTAATCACACTGAATCGGAGGGAAAGCAAAAAAAAATAGTGGTTTCGATAAATATATTTTATCAATGTGATTCAGGAATTTTGGACCACTAGCGTATGGCACGTTGAGCCGTTCTATTTTGGCGATCTACTCACGGTTCGTTCCGCCACAGTTTATACGCTTAAACGTATACTTGACGGCAATCTAGTACCCTTAGTTGTGGCCTTCTGCCATGGTTGGAGCGACGAGATTAGAATGGATTGAGATGTCACCAGGCGTGGCTATGGTGAGGCAACCCAATTGCGAATATAAAACGGAAGAAGGCCACAGCCGCAACAGGCGAATCGATGTAGCCATTTATGCTTAAACATTTAGTCCAGTAGCTGGGGGAACCTGGCGCTGCAATTGGCCACATCCCGGGGTACTATGAATTCGGAAAAATGGAGACCCTGGTATGCATATTGGTTATGTGAACGTATTTGTTAAGAACTTCGCTCTGGTTCGAGATTTCTTCACCAAAACCATCGGGCTCAAGTGTATGAGCGATGAAGAAGAATTTGGTTACGCGTCCTTCCAAGCAGGAGACATCAGCTTCGCGATTGCACAAACCGACGACGAAGCGCTGGTGGGTAGACACACCGGCGTCGGCTTTATGACGGCAGATATCGACAAAGAGTATCAACGGCTGGTTGAGCAACAGGTCGAATTCGAAATGCCGCCGACGCCACAGCCTTGGGGCGGGGTGTTAGCCCTCTTCAAAGACCCAGATGGCAACGTCTACTATCTGGATCCAGGCATGCATCACTAATCACGATTGGCGAGCGTCGCCAGATGCCTGATAACAGTTGGACGGCTAGTCCTGCTCCCAGAAGACGACCCGGCGAGCAGAAAGTTGGGGAGATTACACCTCTATATCCGTATGAGTAATTCGTCTTCTTGACTCATACAGCCTAGACAAAAATTAGGGATTGCACGGAAATCGGCGTGACCGTATTCACAAATCCGTCGAGATCGGAAATTCGGAAATTTGGCGGTCTACAGAAGGTCGATGATGCGGCTATATTTTAAGGTGAACTCTCGGCGTTTTTCCATCGGGCCCACAATCGAGTCATCATCCAATTCATTGTAGACCAAATAAAGACCAGCATTGGCGGACTGCAACCAAGAAAATCTAAAGTTGGTAGCGACCAGATTATTACGGTCATCGTATTGAACGAGGGCTTGTAGCGACACTTTCGGCGTAAACGAGTAGGACAATCTCAATCGACCGACATTGACCTCAAAC
>JBNMMV010000114.1:0-11424 GCA_051270205.1 Limisphaerales bacterium | reverse complement strand
CACGATGACATGCTGCGCACCTTAATGGACATGGATCACGACGCTGAAGTCCCTCAAGTGCCCGACGGAATGCACCTGCGAGAATTTATGGCGAGTCGCTCTAGAGAGGCTTTGCGCGAAATTGCGCCTGAAAAGGCTGACCTGTATTGCGATGCCGAGCTGGTCGACAGCCTCGACTACACGCTGTTCCCTAACTTTCATCCATGGGGCGCCTTTAATGGCATCGTCTATCGCTTTCGGCCAAACGGTAACGACCATCGTTCGGCAATTATGGAGTGCATCATGCTTGGCCCCTTTAAGGGCGAGCGACCAGAGCCTGCACCAATGAGAATGCTAGAAGAAGATGAGTCTTGGTCATCGGCATTGGGCTATCTTGGCAAGGTTTTCGACCAAGATTCGTTCAACATGCCTAAAGTGCAAGCAGGTCTAGAGAGTACGTATCAAACCGGTATTGTGCTTTCCGGCTACCAAGAGTCAAAAGTTCGCTGGCTGCATACCAAACTTACCGAATGGGTGGGTGAATAATGGCCAGCATGTATCATCCGTTCGACACTGAAGCGCTCTACCAGGCGGACGAAGATGGCAACATCCGTATCTCTCGCGGGAATAGCGTCGGAATTTTCACCGCCCAAGGCATACATCTGTCAGGCGACATAAAGCAGGCAGACCCGCAACTTTGTGTCTGGGTGGGCAACAATCCAGACCCAACCACCGCATTTCAGCGAGCAGGACGCGGAACTGCTAAAAAAGACTAGCGAAGTTGGGCAAAGGCAATTGACTCCACCCCTCACTTAGATAGAATTCGCACCCCTGATCATCTCTGATCATAGCGAGTGTAGCTCAGTTGGCAGAGCGGGACCTTGCCAAGGTTCAGGTCGTCGGTTCGAACCCGATCACTCGCTCCAAACTCACCTTGTAGTTTGGCGTGCTAAGACCGTCTACTAGCCGAACACTGCGTTTAGCGTGCTCAGTCCAACGATTATGACTAACGCGCCTAGCGCAACGGCCGCACCAGCTACGATCAGCGTCTTTGCAGGACTTTCTAACCACATATCGTTTCTCCTTAGTTTCTAGACCCCCAGCTTGGTCTAATATGAGAATTGAGAGTATTAGGGAAACCCACTAAGCACGGTCCATTAACTACGAGTAATCCCCTACGGACGCTGCTGCCTTTTTTCGGAATACTGCCCATCCACGCCCATACAAACCACGTGATAAACTTGGCACACGCTTTTCTATTGAATCAATCAAATGACAATTACGTGGACCTGAAAGGTCAGCAATGGCTTGCGGAAAATGCCGCATCGGTGCTGGATGCTGTTGTCGACGCAATCGTCACCATAGATTCAAGGGGCATTATTCAATCATTGAATGCCGCAACCCAGACCCTGTTTGAATACTCCGCGGAGGAACTTGTTGGCGAACCCGTCACCACTCTGATGCCCGAGCCGTACAAATCGAACCATCAGGACTACATCTCGCGCTTTCTTGAGCATCAAGCACCTAAAATTATTGGTATTGGCAGGGAGCTCACCGCACAAAAACGTGATGGCAGCATATTCCCAATCTACTTGGCAGTGAGCGAAGTGCCGGGAAGCGAGCACTTCGTCGGCGTCATTCGAGATTTGTCTGATCAAAAGGCAGCCGAGCAGGCGCTTGCAGAACAAAAAGAGAGGGTCGCACAAGTAGGTCGACTCGCAACTATGGGCGAGATGACCGCGAGTATCGCCCACGAAATCAACCAACCTCTGACCGCAATATCTATGTACGCCCATGCCTGCTTACGCATGCTGGCCAAATCAGAAATTGATCTAACAAAAATTCAACAAGCCATTGAGAAACTCAATGCCCAGTCTCTGCGGGCGGGCGATGTTATCGAGCGAATCCAAAGGTTTGTACAAAATGCCAGCGGTGAACGGGAAGCTTGCAACATCAACCTGTTGTTACGTGATCTCCGCAGCCTCGCCGCAGGAGATGCACGCTTGCACGGAATTGATCTGACCTTAGCACTCAACCCCGATATTCCAATTATCTATTGTGATGCCGTGCAGATACAACAAGTTGCGCTCAACCTTGTGCGTAACGCCGTAGATGCGATGTTCGAAATTGAATGCGTTAACGGCAATGGCATCGAGCTTCGGTCCGACTTGGTTGGCGATTACATCTCGGTCAGCGTCGTCGACAATGGACCCGGAGTGGACGACAGCCAGACCGACAAAATATTTACACCCTTCCACACCACCAAAAGTGATGGAATGGGCATGGGTCTTTCGATCTGCCGCTCTATTGTGGAAGACCACGATGGCCAGCTGGACTATCGCAACAACAGCAACAATGTTGGGGCCACTTTCTTCTTCACCTTACCTATTGGAGACAAACTTGACTGAGCCTTCTGTATTTGTGGTAGATGACGACGATAGTGTCCGCGATGCTATTGGTATGTTGTTGGAATCTGTAGATTTGAATTATCGAAGCTTTGCCAGCGCGAAGGAATTCTTAGAATTCTACGAAAATGATATTGGCGGTTGTTTAGTTTTAGACATTCGTATGCCAGGCATGAGTGGTCTCGAACTACAAGAGCGACTGGCAAATTCAGGGCGTAACGTACCGATCATCTTCATCACCGGGCATGGCGATATACCCATGGCGGTCGAGGCAATGCGCAAGGGTGCAGTGGACTTTATTCGTAAGCCCTTCCGCGACCAGGAGCTTCTAGATCGCATAGACGAGGCTCTTCAAACGGATGAAGCGCAGCGAAGTCAGCAAGAACTTTTGCAAGAGGCGCAGCGTCTGGTGGCGGAATTCACACCACGCGAGCTGGAAATATTCGAACGCGTCTGCGCAGGTCAAGCCAACAAAGTCATGGCCATCGAGCTAAGTATTAGTGAACGAACCGTGGAAATACACCGCGGCCAAGTGATGCGCAAATCTGGCGCGCGATCTTTGGCGGAACTTGTCCGCCTCAAACTTCGGCTTGAACAGAGCTAGGGAATTCATAATGGTAAGCAAACACGGCATCGCCAAAGCGGCGATCGTTGAGGTTCAGGCTAACGCCGTCGAACAAAACATCGGTCCAGGCGAGGTACTAGAGGCACTACTTAGCCAAGTCGTTCTCGCTATGACAGAAGCTGGAGTTGACGATCTGCGCGGATTGTTACAATACGAAATGGAAAACGTACGCAGCGATGGACTACATGAACTGCCACGAGGCGGCGGCCATTCTTGAAAGATTCTAGAGGGGAAAGAGGATCAGCCTACCAGAAGGCAGGCTGATATCTGAACGACTAAACTTTGTCTAGTTACTAAACTTTGTCTAGTTACTAAACTTTGTCTAGTTACTAAACTTCGTTTAGTAAGAAGAACGCTTTGGCTTGTCGTTTGCTTCGTTGACCTTGAGTGCACGCCCGTCAATTTCACGACCGTTGACTTCTTCCATAGCGGTTTTGCCACCGGCTTGATCCATTTCAACAAAACCAAAGCCTCTAGATCGACCAGATTCGCGATCGGTGATAACGCTGGCTGATTCTACAGCACCATAAGCACTGAACATTTCGTTTAAGTCACTATCGTTAGTGCTCCAAGGGAGGTTTCCAACGTACAATTTCATATCTTTTTTCCTGCTCGAATATCGAGCTCAATTGCGTACGCATTCCTATGATTCAATCAATTCGCACAGCGGTTATCCGTGGGCTTACCACGGGAGTTCAGTTAGAAATGATTGCCGATGAGCTGAATGAGCCGAAACTCGCTGGAGTAGATCGGGAAGGTAATTCTAAGCCGAGCGCACTATACACCAAATATCTGACTGGTCTGCGTTTATATTAACCGTCCGTCATGGCGCAAATTCGCTCAATTTGGCGCGCAGCGCCAGCGATTATGTCCTCAACGATGGCCGCTGCTGATGCGCGTTGAGTAATAATTTCGACCGATTGGCCGGCGTATTGGCACATCGCCGTGACATTGCCTTTCGCGGATGCATCGGGAGGTACAACGTTAAACCTTGGTATTTCAAGAACGTGGGCGCCAACCTCTATGGTTCCAACCACCTCAGCCCGTTCAGCCTCCGCCGCCTCGACAGATGCTCGCAACACCCGATGGGGCGCATTTGGCCAACCTATTGAATAGGCTTCAGTTAGAACCGTGTCGTCCGCATTAGCCATCAGCAGCGCATCCACATACTCCGGGTGGGCGGCACTCTCATGGGCCACCAAAAATCGAGTGCCGACGCGGATACCACTAGCGCCAGCGGCAAGGACAGCCGCTAAACCAACGCCTGTACTCACACCGCCAGCAGCGAGAACGGGGACGTCAATTTTGCTCTCGAGTTGATCCAGCAGCACAAACAAGGGCAAAGTGCCCCTTACATGCCCGCCTGCTTCTACCCCTTGGGCGACTATATAGTCACATCCTGCCGCGACTGCAGCCTGGGCTTCAGGCGCCGATCCGATCTGCCATCCGGCTAATTTTCCATAACTGTGCACCCGTTCGATCAACTTCGAATCAGGATCACCATAGAAAAATTCCACCAAGTCTAATTTTTCAGCAGCAAGCTCCACTCGCGCGTCATCAACAAAAGGCATTAAAAAGTTGATACCAACTTTTCGGTTAACACTGCCCCCACTAAGCTGAGACAAAACCTGCCCAATGGTCTCGTCTAATAGCGCTTTTGGAACAGCTGCAGCAGCCAACATGCCTAAGCCACCCGCATTCGACACTGCACAAGCCAATTGCGGCGTGACCATGCCACCCATACCAGCAAGTTGAACCGGCACTTGGCAACCTACCAATCTAGTAAAATCTGTCGTTAACACTTGTAAACTCCTAGAATGGGGGACAGAACTGCGTTCTGTCCCCGAGTTTCATCTCAACTCCCGGGGTCGTAGCATATCGGAAAGCGAACTCTGGAAAGCACATAATGGATCCAATTGAGACAGCAAAAGGCTATGACCAAATTGCCCAGATCTGGATAAGCGAGGAATTCGACCAACAGAACGGCATCGCTCAACACCAACGAGCGCTGGCCTTTCGCCCCAACTCAGGACACGCTTTAGATGTAGGTTGTGGTGCAAACGGCAGACTCCGAGCGTTGATGCAGGCGCATGACTACCAAGTTGAAGGCGTGGACCTTTCTGAACGAATGTTGAGCATCGCTCGCGACCAACAGCCCGAGATCACTTTCTATCACGCTGACATCACTACTTGGGAGCCGCCTAAGCAGTACGATTTCATCTCTGCATGGGACAGTATCTGGCACGTCCCCCTGGCCGAGCACGCTGATGTTCTCCATAAGCTCTTTAGTCAGCTGACACCCAATGGGGTTTGTATTTTCTCATTGGGTGGGCTTGATGCCGCTGGGGAAAAGGAAGATGCCAGCATGGGTCCCAATATGGGTTACAGCACCCTGGGCATTAGCCAAACCCTTGACGTTATCCATCAAAACCAATGCGTTTGCCGACATCTAGAATTTGATCAATACCCTGAACCGCACCTCTATATTATCGTGCAGTGTCTTTCAGAGTAGGTTCGGCCATCTATGTTTGGGGCTGAGACCCAATCAATGATTCACAGGCTGCATCGAGTGCCTTTGGATCAAATCCCCAAGGTCCTTCGTCGCCTTGAAACGCGATTTTGCCACCACGATCAATCAGGTACAGTCGGTCAGGTAAGGCACCGTATGCAGACGCGATTTGATCATCCAGGTCATCGACCACTACCGGCATACGTATGTTCAGTCGCAACGCACAAGTCGCCGCCACTTCCACGCGTTCATCATTTGTTGTCGGATCATTCACCAATATGTCTTGATCACGGTTCATGGTCACCACCCAACCTTCTTCCGGATGGGCTTCGCGGATATAGACCACTAAAAACTGGACGTCTTGTTGCCAGCGCTGCCAGAGTTCATGTAAGGGTTCCAACTGAACCCGAAAAGGGGGTCAGGTGTAGGAGCCAAAAATTAGTGCAACAGGTCTTTCCTGCGCGACCTCCAACAGGTCAAAAGTGCGGCCTGTATCTTTGGCTGTTCCATCGCTGTAATCGTAAACCTGACTACTAAAATTGTAGGCTAGATCGCCCGCTTTTAGTTTGGCCGTAGATAAGTCTTCGTGGCGCGCATCAGCCATGAGCTGCTGAGGTGTCAGTGGGGAATCTTCAGGCGTGAATGCCTGCCAATCGAAATCTTCGGGTAATTTTTTAGCCATCGCCAGATCATAGCCCGTTGCCGACGTTCTTGCTACATTGTGACATTGTTCGCTCGCAGGACGAAAAATGACTGAAGGGACCATCGACATTGGGGTACTGATCACAAGCCTCGTTAGATAAGACCGTTGCGTCGATCCGCAATAGTTTGTGCTTCGTCACGATCTGCTGGGCTACCTAGACCGCCTCCGCCTGGGGTTTGTAGTACTAATGTTTCACCGGGACCAACCAAATCACGACCTTTACCGGGCAGCGCCCGCTCGCCGATTTCAGCACTTTCAACATAAACACGCCCCTGGCTTCCGGCACCCGCGCCATTTCGCCCGCGAGCAGGATGATTCACTCGATCAAACATTTTCGACACCACAAAACCGTCATGATGACGGTGGGCTATTCTAATTGTCTGACCTAAACCCCCTCTAAAACGGCCTTCACCGCCACTACCGGTGGTGTATTCTTTTTGGCTGAACACCAATGGCGACGTTGCTTCGTTGACCTCTACTGATGTCGTTCTTACGCCTGATGGAAACGCCGTGGTCGACAAACCATCTTTGCTGGGTCGAGCACCCGTTCCACCATTAAATATCGGGTTAATAACGAAAGCCTGCTTGGCACCAGCTTCACTTAAAAATACCGGGTTCCAGATACAAGATGACCCTTCCGCAGGGGCTTGCCCACCCAGCAATTGATCGAGGCAACCCAAAACCACATCTGGCAACATCTGCCCCACCGCATGACGAGCCGACACAGCGCGAGGTGGCTGGGCATTCAAAATGCAGTGTTCTGGCGCGCTCACCTTAATGGTGCCGAGTGATCCTGCGTTATTTGGAATTTCATTACCAACAATACATCGCACACCAAACGAGGCGTAGGCTTGAGTGTATGCCAACGGCACATTTATACCGCGATCAGATGCGGGTGAGGTGCCCGAAAAATCGACCCGAATCTCTGCATGGTCGACAATCACCTCGGCGCATAACTCAACAGGGTCGTCGTAGCCGTCTATGCTCATTTGGTAGCGTGCAGTGGCATTAGGTATGGCTGCAATGGCTTTGACCATGGCGGCTTCGGAACGGCGAAGTATCTCTTCGCCAATCTCTTCTAAATCTACCAAATCAATGTCGTTGAGCATTTCCAATAGCGCCACACCGCCAGCATCGTTGCATGCAGCCAGGGAATACAAGTCTCCTTCAGCCACCACCGGGTCCCGGACGTTGGCTTTGATGATGGACATCAAAGAACTATCGATCTCTCCAACCGAGAAAAGTTTACTAATGGGTACCCTCAAGCCCTCTTCAAATACATCGTGCGCATCTGCGCCAAAACCACGTCCGCCAACGTCGGCAATGTGGCTGGTAGAAGCAAACAAGCCAACGCAACGAGAGTCGGCAGAAAAGATTGGCGTGACCACAGTGAAGTCATTTAGGTGTCCCGTGCCGTCCCATGGATCGTTGGTAAACAACACATCCCCTGGCTTAAGTCCCGACAAGGGATAGACGCGTAAAAACTTAGCTACTGCATCTGCCATAGAATTTACATGACCCGGTGTACCGGTGACGGCTTGGGCCAGCATTAACCCAGCACGATTAAAGACACCGGCTGACAGGTCACCTGCTTCACGCACCACTGTGCTGAAAGCGGTGCGCATTAACACTTGGGCTTGTTCTTCAACAATAGACAGTAGGCGATTCCACGCGAGTTGAAACTTCAGTTCAGTGACTTTCATTCTTCCTCCTCTATCAAAAGCGCGCCATCCGTCAACGTTGTACAGCGCCAGCCCTCAGGCACAACGGTTGTGGTTTGATCTTCCACCAATACCGCCGGGCCCAGCACGGCTGAGTCGAGCCTACCGGCCGGGCGTAAATACAGTGGTATTTCAATCTGCTTCTCGCCATCGAAATAGCGCTGAGCGCCAGTTTTTTGCACATCAACAACGCTCAAGTTTGGCTTCAAAAGCGTGGCATCCCGCGCACCACTTAAGGCTAAAGTCCAACTCAACACTTCTACTGGCATGTCTGGAATAACCCGACCGTATAGGTGTGCATAGGCAGTTTCAAACGCCTGCCGTAGATTCGAAAGCGAGCGATCGAGGCGCACCGCAATCTCATAGCCTTGACCCGCGTAGCGCATGTAAGCGTTCACGCGTTCTGACCACGGTAAGGGGGCGCGGGCGCTGGTAAGCACAGCACTAGCCTCACCATGCATTTCACCTAACATCAGACCGATTTGGGTGTTATCAATATCGTTGATGTCACAAACCGAACTGCGCACGACTTCAAAGCGAATAGGCGCCAACAGAAAACCCAGTGCACTGCCGACGCCAGCACCGGTTGGAATAACCACTTTGTTCATACGCAATTTTTTAGCCAATCCAGCTGCGTGCAGAGGTGCTGCACCACCGAAGGCTAAGAGACAACGGCTGCTGAGTTCACGACCCCACTCGGCGGCATGTGCTCGCGCCGCCGCAGCCATGTTCTCTTCGACGATTTCATTGACGACAAACGCCTGCTGTGTCACGTCGTCTGACAGTTGGCTGAGGTTCGTATTTAGCGCCTGTTCCGCTTGGGCCGTATCCAAAGCAAACTTGCCACCCGCAAAATGATTTGCAGCGAGCTTGCCTAAAACAAGGTCTGCATCTGTGACCGTTGGACTGGTACCACCGCGACCATAACAGGCTGGCCCCGGCTCAGAACCGGCACTGTGCGGACCAACCTGCACTCGACCAAGTTCATCAACTCGGGCAATGGATCCACCGCCTGCACCAATCTCGACCATTTCGACAACAGGGATGCGCACTGGCAGGCCACTGCCCTTCTTGAATCGATAACTGCGGTCAACCTCAAAAGAGCGTGAGCTGAGGGGTTCTCCCTCATCAATGAGGCAAATTTTCGCTGTCGTGCCACCCATATCGAAAGACAACACCTCATCAAACTGATGCTGCACAGCCAAGTGCGCTGCGAGCATTGCCCCTCCGGCTGGACCAGACTCCACCAACCTTATGGGATATTCGCTTGCCGTCGCCAACGTCGTCAATCCACCGCCAGAGGTCATCAATAACATTTCTGCACCAATACCAAGATGACGAATTTTCTGCGCAAGACTCGCGAGATAAGCCGCCATTAAGGGTTTGACGTAAGCGTTTGCGGTGGTTGTAGAGAAACGTTCGTACTCGCGAATTTCAGGACAAACGGCACTGGAAAGCGTCACTGATAACTGCGGATATTCGTTCTTTAGAAATTCCTCAATACGTCGTTCATGAGCGCTGTTGG
Source organism: Limisphaerales bacterium (assembly GCA_051270205.1). Classification (GTDB taxonomy): domain Bacteria; phylum Pseudomonadota; class Gammaproteobacteria; order Pseudomonadales; family Azotimanducaceae; genus UBA4421. Next base: position 1,957 of record JBNMMV010000114.1, on the reverse strand, counting down.
CATAGCTATGCAGCAAACAAACCGCGATAGACTCAACGCCCTCGTCGCAAAGGGTCGCTACCGCCTGCTCCACCGATGCCATATCAAGCGCTTCGGCGACTTCGCCATCGTGCAACGTCCTTTCAGCAACACCTAAGCGCAGGAACCGAGGTACCAACGGTTGCGGACGATCTATATTGATGTCGTATTGTTCAAAACGGTTCTCGAACGCCATTTCTATGACGTCGCGGTGGCCCAGGGTTGTGAGCATACCGGTCACCGCACCACGACGTTCAATGAGTGCATTGGTCGCAAGCGTAGTGCCATGCAAAACTGAAGTGACTTCGCTAGCTGCTACGCCCGCCTGCTCGAGCACTTCTTCAACGCCTGCAATGACACCGCTGGCCGGATCGTCATAAGTCGTCAGCACCTTAGTTGTGGTGTAACCGCCAACATGTTCTAAAACCACATCGGTAAAAGTACCCCCGATGTCGACACTGAGCCGAGCACTCACGTGGCGAGCTCACTGGGCTTAAACTGAGTGCCCCAAAGCCGTGTTGTCAGCGCGATTATCAGCGAAACCATAGCCATGGCGAGGCCGCAAATTACTATGGTTGTTTGGGGACCAAAACTTGCCGCCAGATAGCCATTTATGATGGTGCCAAAGGGACCTGCGCCCATAAACGAAAATGCGTAGAAACTCATCACTCGCGAGCGTTGTTCGGGAGGTGCCAACTCTTGCATTAAAGTTCGCGACATGGGCATTGCAATGCCACCAGCCATACCCCAACAAAAAACAGCGGCCACAAACAAGGCAAAATTATCAACCAAACCAGCAGCTGCAAGCACTAGTGCACCAAGGATTTGAAAGAGCAGCAGAGCACGACCCGGCTGTCGCACATAGCCCACTTTCAGCTGCAGCAGAATGGTCACTACTAAACCTAGCGAGTTAAAGGCATAGAGCATTGCCATATCACCCGAGGAGCCATTAAAAACTTCTCGCACAACCAAGGGGAAGCAAACGATAAAACAGCCCATAAAGAAGGTCGCCATGGCAATGTTCTGGATCACCACCACGCGCATTACCGGCGATTCCATAACAGTTTTTGCACCTTCAACCACACCCCGCATGACAGACTGCGTGTGCTGGGTACGCTTGACGATGTGCAGCCGATTTAACATCGCGTAAGCGAGAACACCAACGATCGTCACCGCACTTTGGATCGCCAACACCGTCGTGGGACCAATGGTGTCTGCGTAACCCGCCAGCCAGTAGCCGACAATTTGGAAACTAAATTGGGCAAGACTGGTCATGAGAATGGTTTTTTGAATCGCACCTTCAGCGACGAAGCTCAAAAGCCCGTCCCTAGCTGGCGTGACAAAGGCTTGAGCCGTACCCATGACCAAGGCATAGGCGATCATGGCACCATAGCTAAGGTAGCCCGATTGAATGGCGGCGATAAGAATCCAGGGCGCAAGCGCGGCAACCAGTTGTGCAGCTAAGGCTTGTCGATCGGCACCGATGCGATCTGCCAGCGCTCCAGCGAGCAAAATCAAAACCATACCCGGCGCCAAAATCGCGGTCTGCGCCCAACCAACAAGCTGCGCGGGCTCACGCAGCACAATGGTCACCAACCAAGCAAACACCACCGACTGCATTCCATAGGCCAAAAACCACGTTGCGGTGGCCGTTATGTACAATCCTCTAGGTGAAACTTCCAAAAAATCTCGCGCTCGTGACGGGCGCCAAATTGTAGCGCGAAGTGCCCGCTAGCGGGTAAGAATCAAGACAATCTGTTGAGCAAATTGGCGGGTTCGATCTGGTGACAGCAGCATGAAAAAACCCTGATGAGCACTTAGGGGGGCAGCAGATACCTTGAGTAAAAACGATCACGATTGGTAGGCTTGAGGTCGCGCAGCACCTTGGCATCGAGTCGCTGATTTTCATCAATGAGCTCATTCAAGTGCAACAGATAAG
>JBNMMV010000113.1:0-11497 GCA_051270205.1 Limisphaerales bacterium | reverse complement strand
AAGTTACTCAACTCCTGTCAGAATTTGACGCTTCTTTGCTTGAGGTAAAGCCAAATTAGTCGATCACTAAAATTGCAGATGACAGGTTTAGCCAGATGACAGGTTTAGCCAGATGACAGGTTTAGATAGAAGGTTATTAGGAAATAGACAAGGATTAGACAAGGATTAGACAAGGATTAGATAGGGATTAGAATGAAAGGTATTGGCGATTTAATGAAACAAGCCCAGCAAATGCAGGGCCGCATGGAAGACATGCAACGCGAGATGGCAAGCACTGAAGTGAATGGCGAAAGCGGCGCCGGCATGGTCAAAGTTGTTATGAATTGCAGGTACGAAGTGAAAACCGTGGACATTGATCCAAGTTTGCTTGCCGAAGATAAAGAAGTGTTAGAGGACCTAATCGCAGCTGCCTGCAATGACTGTGTGCGACGCGTTGAAAAAACTCAGGCAGACAAAATGTCCGAGCTGACCGGTGGTATTAATCTGCCGTTTGGCAATCTTGGTGCCTAATGTCTTCTATCGATGACCTAATTGATCGTTTGCAAGTGCTGCCGGGCGTAGGACCGAAGTCCGCACAGCGCATGGCGCTGTATTTGCTACAAAGTCAGCGGCCTGCAGGCATTGAGTTAGGTCGTGCTCTGGACAGTGCCATGAAGCACGTGCGTGAGTGTAGTTATTGTCGTAATTTTACCGAACTTGAGGCCTGCAAAATATGCCGCGACACCGCGCGAGACGCAGGTATTATGTGCGTCGTAGAGTCGCCAGCCGATATTTTAGCCTTTGAACAGGCGGGTGGATTTAGAGGCTATTACTTTGTTTTGCATGGAAAACTCTCACCTCTCGATGGTGTGGGACCAGAAGAACTTAAGCTTGAATTGTTGTTTGAGCGCGTAGATGCACTAGAACCCAAAGAGTTGATTTTGGCTACGAACCCTACTGTTGAAGGTGAAGCCACAGCACACTACATTGCACGCGCACTGGACAAGGTTGTACCCGAAATCACCCGCATTGCCCATGGTGTATCTCTGGGCAGCGAAATTGAATATACCGATGGAGGAACTTTGGCGCATGCGCTCCAGGGACGACGAAGTATCAATTGAATGGATCGCATCCAACGAAGACCTAGCGGAAGCTGTAGGTGGTTGGGGGTCTGTGCTGACTATCGACACAGAATTTGTGCGCACCAATACCTATTACCCGATGCCAGGTCTGTATCAAATTGGCGACGGCCAAAGTGTGTATTTGCTTGATCCTTTGGAAATAACCGAATGGAAACCGTTTGTTGACGTGTTAGAAGACGCATCGGTTGTGAAAATAATGCATGCCTGCCAAGAAGACTCGGAGCTTATCTTCTTCCATCTGGGTGTGAATTCAAAAAATGTATTCGACACCCAGTTTGCTCAAGCCTTTGTCAGTGAAGACTACAGTCTAAGCTATGCTCGCTTAGTGGAGCGCCGGCTGGGTGTGGCGTTGGACAAGCATGAGACGCGTTCAGATTGGCGAGCTCGACCACTAACAGACAAACAAATCGACTATGCGGTAGAGGACGTGATCTATCTGGAAGCGATCTACCGCGCTCTTTGTGAAGAATTACAGGCGGCAAACAAGCAAACGTGGTTCGAGTTGGAAATGCAGGCGAGAGCAGATTATCAGCCGGTTAATCCAGATTTGTACTATCGAGGTGTAAAGAAAGCCTGGCAGCTCTCTGGTGTGGAGCTAGGTCGCTTACAGCATCTGTGCGCATGGCGAGAAATTACGGCGCGAAAGGAAAACGTGCCTCGAAATCGTGTGGTTTGGGACCAACACCTTTTCCAATTCGCCCAAATCGAGCAATTGTCGGATGGCGACGTCCGCGAGGCTTTGCCCCATGCCATAGCCCGGCGGTACGGGGAACGGTTGCGAAGCCTTTTCGACAAAACGCCAGTACAAACACTAGAACCAATACCAACGCCCTTAAATTCTAAACAAGGGGCGGTGGTTAAACTTCTGCGAGAAAGTGGCTTGGTTGTGTCTAAAGCCCAACAAATCGCACCAGAGCTCATCTGTCGTAAGAAAGATCTCGAAGCCTGTGTCCGCCACTTTGGCGAAACGGCCCAGTTGTCAGATCAGTACGACAATTGGCGCTCAGCACTGGTAGGCGATAAATTTCTGAGCATTCTTCAGAGTGCCCAATCGTGAACGTGGTGGTGTATCGGTCGCGGCGTAAACCGGCGACCTATCTATATTTGGCGGCAGGTGTCTCGTTTGATGAGCTCCCAGAACCACTGATAGCCAACTTCCCAGAAGAGGAGTCTTTTCTCGAGTTTGTGCTGCATGAAACTCGTGTTCTGGCACTAGCAGACCCCAAAAAAGTAATGGCGGCGCTCGACGAACAAGGTTTTTATTTACAACTCCCTCCAGCGGAAAGTTATGAAATTTTGGGAGAGTAAAACCCTCGCAGAGATGACCAAGGACGAATGGGAATCGTTGTGCGACGGCTGTGCACAGTGTTGCATGATCAAGTTGGAAGATGAGGATACTGAGGAAATTCATCACACGGCCATGGTCTGCGACTATCTAAATTTAGACAGCTGTCGTTGTACAGATTACTCCGCACGTCACGTCAACGAACCAGACTGCGTTGTGCTGACCATTGACGGCGCTAAGAACTTCAGCTGGCTGCCTAAGAGCTGTGCCTACCGTACTCTGGCAGAGGGACGGCCGCTGGCAGATTGGCACCCACTGCTAAGCGGTAGACCTGACAGTGTTCATACAGCAGGCGTCTCGGTATTTGAACGCGTTGTACATCAGGGTGAAATTCATCCAGATGAGCAAGAGTCGATGATCATTCAGTGGGTGGAGACTTAGGGTGGGTAACTATGGCGAGGCCTGGGTCTTGGTCGTGGCAATGGCAGTCGGTGGCGGCACTGCTTTGTGGTTTTTGTTAAGAACAATGAGTTCACTGGTGCTCAAGAGTGCCTTAGTCGCCGCGACAGTCCTAATCTTTGTCACCCCAGCAAGCGTGCCGAGGTTTGAAGATGCCATTGCTCCCGCCTTTATCGTCGCGATATTTGAAGGCTTTTTCCAAATTGATGGATCACCGCGCGGGGCATTGGTCGCTCTGGGCCTGAGTCTTTTCATCGGCGTGCTGCTGACGGTAGTGGTTACTTGGAGGTTTCGTGCCAAAAAGCCCAGTGGCAAAAAGAACGCAGGCAAACAAGACCCGGTCGCGAGCTAGCATCTGTCCCGCAACGGCCTATTGGATTATTGGGTCACCGGTTCAGGTAGCAAACAAGTCAAAAATGTCTTCTCCGGAAAGAAATTAGCCGCAATCGGCAGTTTTTTAAGCCACTGCGAGACTAAAAAGTGATGAAATGCATTTTTACAACTTGGCAGCAGTTGCTATGTGGCACCCAAACTTGGGTGGTCTGTGTATTGATGGTATTGGGTTGTCTTTCAAGTGCTCAGACCTACGCAGCAGCGGCTCAGCCAGATGTTCGAATACTGGTTGATGTGTCGGCCGGTATGCATGAGCGCGATACTGCAAAACTTCGCGAAGTGGCAATGTGTACGCTGGTGCAACAACTACCTGAAAAGGCGATGGCAGGGGTCTGGGGTTATGCCCAACTAACCCAGCGGTTTGCAAATCACGCTCAAAGCAGTGCGTTGTGGAAACCAGTAGCGGTTGTTCATGCCAAAAACCCTCTTCGCGTCACTCTGAAAGCGACCGAAAACGATATTAGCGCCTGGGTCGCGTTCAGCCATGCAGCTGTGAATGATGGCTCTATCTAGGTGACCGGTAAGGTCCGTCGCCCGCCTAAACTGGGTGTGCTGGTGCCTGCTGAGGTCATGCCTAGTGGGCTTTGGCGAATTCCCCTAGAGAATCAGGCGGGCATTGCGGAGCTCACATTTTCGCTTTCAGGCAACTATTTGAACGGTGAAGGCTTTTTTCTGAAGACCAGATCGGTCGCCGTCAACTTGCCATTAACGCCCGGAAGCGAAACTCAATTTCGATTTGACACTCAAAGTAGGTGAATTGATATAGACGAAGTTGGCCAGCAAAGCGGCAATCAAGTGGCGGAAGCGGCTTTTGAGGCAGCACCTGCGAACCTTGCTCAGCAACAGCCCAAAGCTGTGGAGATTGTTGCTGTAGATCCCCCGGTAAGCCTACCCGGTGGGGTTTTGCCCTAGTGGTTTGTCGCTGTAATTTCTTGCATATCGTTGAGTCTTGCTGGTTTTGTGTGGTGTTTTTTCCGCCCCAATCCACTGCAATTGGCAGCAACTCAGGGCGAAGATACCGAATTGGTTGCTGCGCCTATTTAGATCGAACACTTGCCGTGTACAAGCCCCTCTATTAAAGTATGAGGCTTTGCGTGGGGAAATAAGTAGTAATGATATTTGAAAGTACAGACGAATACATTTCGACCGACGAGTTGAGCATGGCGGTTGATGCTGCTGTAAAACTTGAGCGTCCGTTGCTCATCAAGGGTGAGCCTGGCACAGGCAAGACAATGTTGGCTGAACAAGTCTCGGAATCATTGAAGATGCCGCTCATTGAGTGGCACATTAAGTCATCAACTAAGGCCATCAACGGTCTTTATGAGTATGACGCCGTGTCTCGTTTGCGTGATTCCCAATTGGGAGACGCGCGCGTTGAGGACATTCGAAATTACATTAAGAAGGGTAAGCTTTGGGAAGCTTTCGATGCAGACGAGCGGGTTGTGCTGCTCATCGATGAGATCGACAAAGCAGACATCGAATTTCCAAATGACTTATTACAAGAGCTTGACCGTATGGAGTTTTTCGTCTACGAGTTAGGCGAGACGATCAAAGCCAAACAACGTCCGATTGTTATCATTACTTCAAACAACGAAAAAGAACTGCCCGATGCGTTCTTGCGTCGCTGTTTCTTCCACTACATTAACTTTCCAGACCGTGAAACCATGCAGCAAATTGTTGACGTGCACTTTCCATCGGTAAAGAAAGATCTGGTGAAAGACGCGATGGATATTTTCTTCGACGTGCGCAAGGTACCTGGCTTGAAGAAGAAGCCTTCTACCTCTGAGCTCATCGACTGGTTGAAGCTGTTAATGGCCGACGATATCCCTGACGAGATTTTAACCAACCGCGATCCAAGCAAGGCGATTCCACCGCTGTATGGTGCCCTGGTTAAGAATGAACAGGATGTGCACTTGCTTGAACGGCTGGCCTTTATGAATCGACGCGACAGCAGAGGCTAAACCGTGCTGATCAATTTTTTTCTGACACTGCGTAAGTACAAAGTTCCTGTCACCATTCGGGAACTGTTGGATTTGTTGGCAGGGCTAAAAATGCAGCTGGTCTATGCCGACGTAGATGATTTTTATCTCTTAGCACGCACGGCGATGTGCAAAGACGAAAAAAACTACGACAAGTTCGACCGAGCATTTAGCGCGTATTTTAAAGGCCTGGATGATCTGCATGGCCTGTTGGAATCGATGATTCCAGATGAATGGTTACGCCGAGAATTCGAAAAGTCGCTGACGCCTGAGGAACTTGAGCAAATTGAAGGATTGGGTGGGCTTGAAAAGCTCATTGAAGCCTTTAAAGAAGCGAAAGAAGAAGCCGAGAAAAAGGCCCAAGAAGGCAAGAAAGGTGAAGAGGGCGAAGAAGGCGACGGCGAGCAAGAAGGCAAGAACGGTCCAAACGGCGAAGGCAAAGGTAAGAAGAAAAAGGCCAAGAAAGTTTGGGACGAACGTCAGTACAAAAACCTCGACGACTCTGTTGAGCTAGGTACGCGCAACATCAAAATGGCGCTGCGTCGTTTGAGAAAATTTGCTCGTGCAGGTACCGACGAAGAGCTGGATATCGATCACACAATCCACGCTACTGCCCACAATGGCGGCATGCTAGACATTAAGATGCGACCAGAGCGTAAGAACCAGGTCAAAGTGCTGTTGTTTCTAGACATCGGCGGCTCCATGGATGCGCACGTCAAAATCTGTGAAGAACTGTTTTCTGCGACTCGCACTGAGTTTAAGCACATAGAGAGTTTCTATTTCCACAACTTCATTTATGAATCTGTGTGGAAAGACAACAAGCGGCGCATGAGTGAGCGCATTCCTACCCACGAAGTGCTCAACAAGTATGCGCACGACTACAAGGTAGTGTTTGTCGGTGATGCGACTATGGCACCTTACGAAATAACCCACGCCGGTGGCAGCGTAGAGCATTGGAATGAAGAACCAGGCGCTGCTTGGATGGAGCGTTTCGAAGGTGTTTATGACAAGTTGGTGTGGCTGAATCCAACTCCCCAGGAAACTTGGGAGTATTCCAGTTCAGTAACCATGACGCAGGATTTGGTGGGCGGTAAGATGTACCCACTGACCATTCGCGGACTAGAAGAAGGCATGGGACAGCTTTCTAAGTAGGCATATTCTGACTGCCGAGATAACTGCCGAGAGGCGCAAAGCCGCGATTGAGAAACTAGACCTGACGCTTGCGTCGGGTCTTCCTGTTTCAGAGGCGCAGAAAGAGATCTTAACTGCCCTTAAGGCACATCAAGTTTTGGTGATTGCCGGCGAAACGGGGTCTGGTAAAACCACACAGCTGCCTAAAATTTGTCTACAGATGGGCTTGGGTGAATCTGGCATGGTTGGCCACACACAGCCACGAAGGTTGGCGGCGCGCACGGTCAGTATGCGTATTGCAGATGAGCTAAATGTCGTACACGGCCAGGAAGTGGGCTATGCCGTGCGTTTTACCGATAAGGTCGCCGACAATACGCTGATCAAGGTCATGACTGACGGTATTTTGCTTACTGAAATTCGCCGCGATCGTTGGCTTTCCAAGTATGACGCCATCATTGTCGACGAAGCGCATGAGCGTAGCCTCAACATCGATTTTTTGCTGGGTGTACTGCGTCGCATATTGGACAAACGCCCTGAATTTAAGGTCGTAGTCACCAGCGCCACAATAGATGTACAACGATTCAGCGAGTTCTTTAACAACGCCCCGATTATTGAGGTGGGTGGCCGGACCTATCCGGTGGAAGTAGTGCACGAACCGGCGGGTGAGGATTTGGCAGAAGGCATTGGCGACGTGCTTGATGATATTGAAACACGGCCACACCAGGGCGCTTCTGATGTTTTGGTTTTTCTCACCGGCGAGCGCGAAATTTTTGAGGTGGCGAAGGCTTTACGCCACCGCTTTACCGAACGGTTAGAAATTTTACCCCTGTACGCGCGACTGTCGGTGGCGGAGCAACAGAAAGTATTTCAAACAAGTTCGTCCAAGCGACGCGTGGTGCTCGCGACTAACGTCGCTGAAACATCAATCACGGTGCCTAATATTGGTTTTGTCATCGATCCGGGCTTTGTGCGTATTAACCGTTACAGCTACCGCTCGAAGTTGCAGCGGTTACCAATAGAGCCTATTTCTCAGGCCAGCGCAGACCAACGCAAAGGCCGTTGTGGGCGCATAGCACCTGGCACCTGTTTTCGTTTGTACGATGAACAAGATTATCTTTCTAGGCAGCCGTTTACCGACCCTGAAATCCGTCGAGTCAATCTGGCCTCGGTAGTGCTGCAAATGCATGCGTTCAATCTAGGCGACATTCGGCATTTTCCGTTTGTTGATCCGCCGGAACCCGCAGCGATCAAAGATGCGATGCGCTTGTTGGACGAACTCGGCGCCGTGAGTGAGGGTAAGCTAACTAAGGTTGGGCGGTCCATGGCCAGGCTGCCCGTCGATCCGCGCCTCGCCCGTATGCTAATAGAAGCAGATCGCCAAGGTGCGCTTGCCGAGATGCTTATTATCGTTTCAGGCTTGAGTGTGCAGGATCCGCGAGAACGGCCCATGCAAAAATCTCAATCGGCAGACCAATCGCATACAGAGTTCAGTGACGACAAGAGTGATTTTGTTAGCTGGCTAAAGCTGTGGGATTGGCTTGAAGAACAGCGTCAAGAGCTGACGAATTCACGTTTTCGTCGGTTGTTGCAGCGGCGCTTTGTGCATCCTATGAGGGTTCGAGAATGGCGCGAGGTGCATCGTCAGTTACGCCTCGTCTGTAAGGATTTAGGGTTTAAACCAAGCGACCAAAAAGCCAAGTATGCCGCTATACATGAAAGCGTGGTGGCCGGCAGCTTGAGTCTCATTGCGCTCCATGATGAAAAAGGCCACTACCAAGGTGCGCGCAATTTAAAACTGCGGATCTTCCCGGGGTCTGGGGTGACCAACAGCCCGAAGTGGATAGTGGCAGCAGAGATTGCGGAAACCGCGAGAGTCTATGGCAGGTGTGTAGCTCAAGTCGAACCTGCTTGGATTGAACGCCAAGGTGCTCATCTGGTAAAGCGCCAGTTTGCAGAACCCCATTGGAGCGAAAAGCGGGGTGAGGTTCTGGCTCGGTTGAACGTTTCACTTTATGGGCTGCGATTAGCTGAGAATCGGCTGGTTGGATATGCTCAAGAGGATCCTGACCTTTGTCGAGAACTGTTCATACGAGATGGTTTAGTGACGGGAGCGGTTAGTAACGCGCCGGACTTTTTGCAGGCTAATTTGAAACTTGTCCGTGAGCTTCAGGAAATGGAAGCCAAGGGTAGACGCCGTGACCTGTTGATCAACGATGATGAGATCGGTGCCTTTTATGATGCCCTGCTTCCAAAAGGTATTTCAAAGGTTAGTGATCTTCGACATTGGTGTAAGGGAGGTAATGAGCAAGCGCTCTATATGACCTCGGAGTTTCTAACCCGTCGTGATACAGACAGACAAAGCGCAGAAGATTTTCCTGCTGAACTTACCCTTGATGGACTCAAACTCAAATTGTCTTATCGGTTCGCGCCTGGCGAGATAGATGACGGAATATCTGTTGCCCTGCCCATTGGTCTTTTACCCGGGGTTAGCAACGAACACTTGGAATGGAGCGTGCCGGGATTTTTCCCGCTAATTATTGATCAGTGGCTACGCAGTCTTCCAAAAGCGAAACGGAAAGGGCTTGCACCCATGCCCGATAAAGTGGAGGAGATTTCGTCGCACCTGCTACATCCAGACCGCTATCGCAAAGGACGCTTACTTTCAGCGTTGAAGATGCTGCTGGCCGATTGGTATCGCGTCAAAGTTGACGAGCAAGATTGGGCACGAGAACGTGTTGCGCCACACTTGCTAATGAACTTGAAGGTGTTAGATGAACAGCGCCAGGTGTTGCGCCAAAGTAGGCACCTAAGCGAACTGAAAACTAGGTTTAGCGCGTCTGCCTCTGACCAATCCGAGGCTGCTGCGGGCAAATTTGTGGCCGTCAATTTGACTGTGCTGCCCGATGGCAAATTAAAAGACTATGTGTTGGTGGGCAGCAAGCGCGCGCCAGTAATGAAATTCCCTGGTTTGGTAGATCGAGTTTCGCATGTTGATCTTGAGTTGTTTGAAGATAGGCAAACGAGGGATCGCCAACATCGAGTTGCTCTGTCGAGAGTGGTGCTTTTAAAACTGGGCAAGGGGAGTCGGTATTTTCGCAAAGAGCTCGACAAGCACCCTTTGCTGGGCCTGCAATTTGCCACGCTTGGTTCAGCAGACGATCTTAAACATGAGCTATTAAGTAACATCGTGTGGTACTGCTTCTTAGATGGGCGACCGCTGCCGTCGACTCAAGCCGCGCTTGATCAGAGAATCAGTGACTGTCGCCCAAAGCTTGCCGATATTTTTACGCAGACGGTCGATGTGTTCGCAGATATTTTGAAGCTTCGCTTTGAATGCACCCAACTGATCGACGGATACGCATCCCGCGGCTATGCCGAAAGTCGAGCTGATGCTGAGATGCACCTTGAACGATTGGCACCCGCCGACGTTTTGAGTCAGACACCTTGGCGCCATTTATTTTTGAAGCCTCGCTATCTGGAAGGCCTGCGCCGTCGATTAGAACATCTAGCAGGTCATGTTCCTCAGGACCTAAAGCGCGTCAACGATATTAAGCCGCTGGAGCAAATGCGCAGTTCTATGCCGGACGCAGAACTTTATGATGAGGATTTGGGCGAAGAATTGATGGTGCTTTGTGAAGAGCTGCGACTGAGTATTTTTGCTGAGCCGTTGGCACGCCAGAAGGTTGTAAACCATCCGCTCAACAGCGGCCGGGTTTCGCAACCCTGGAAAGCCTCTTTGAAGAAGGTTAAGGAGGCGCTAGAGGCCGAAACTGCGCGGCTAGGGTTAGCCTAAATATCTAATTTGGTACCAATTAGATACTAGTTAGGTACTAGTTAGGTACTGGGGCTATTAGAAGCGAACCGGCTCGTTAAGCTGTAGACTATGTGAACCAATGGGCCTAATGGTGGTCTCAAAAAGCAAGAACGATAACGGTTAACGAAGGCGTTCGAAAAAAAGCCACGGGCAACCAACTTGTTGTTGGTAGTTGAGGGAGCCCGTAATCAATACTCAATGGAGATAGTAATGTTAAAACTCAAGATGAAGCCAATTGCAGCTGCTGTTGGCGCAGCATTCGTAGCGTCTGTGGCTGTAGCTGATATTTCTGTAAGCGAAGCGGATCTTTTTGCCGCAACTGATTTACAGAGTGGTTATAACCTTTTAGCCCAAGCCGAAGGCAAATGTGGCGAAGGTAAGTGCGGCGAAGACAAAGCCAAAGGCGAAGGCAAGTGCGGCGAAGATAAAGCCAAAGGCGAAGGCAAGTGCGGCGAAGACAAAGCCAAAGGCGAAGGCAAGTGCGGCGAAGGCAAAGACAAAGCCAAAGGCGAAGGTAAGTGCGGCGAAGGCAAATGTGGTGAAGGCAAATGCGGCGAAGGCAAAGACAAAGCCGAAGGCGAAGGTAAGTGTGGCGAGGACAAGTCTGCTTAAGCTGGCAACTGTCTAGACCATGGTGCAATCTCAAGGTGTTTGTGCGGGCTTAGGATTACGACGAGGCATGTTGCCTATGTTGAGTGAGCTCGCCGACACTGATGTCGACTTCCTTGAGGTAGCCCCAGAAAATTGGATTGGAGTAGGGGGTCGATTCGGCCGTCAACTCCGGTCTTATACCGAACGATTCCCCCTCTTTTGCCATGGCCTGTCCTTATCCTTGGGCGGTCCCGCACCTATAGACCGTAATTTTGTCAGTGACGTAAAAGCGTTCCTTGATGAGTTCAACGTGTCATTTTATTCCGAACACCTAAGCTGGTGTAGTGATGACAAAGGCCACCTTTACGACTTGATGCCCATTCCTTTTACGGATGAGGCGGTCAGTCACACGGCCGGTCGTATCCGCCGCATTCAAGATCAGCTAGAAAGAACCTTGATCATCGAAAATGTCAGCTACTACGCCGCTCCGGCGCAAGCTATGGCTGAGGTGGATTTCATCAATGCGGTGTTAGCCGAGGCAGATTGCCAACTGCTGCTAGATGTTAACAATGTTTTCGTTAATAGCATCAATTTCGACTATGACCCTGAAGACTTCATGTCAGGGCTCGATCTATCAAGGGTCGCCTATTTACATATCGCGGGGCATTTTGAAGAAGCTCAGGACTTGCGTGTCGACACTCACGGGGCAGACGTCATTGAGCCT
>JBNMMV010000112.1:0-11530 GCA_051270205.1 Limisphaerales bacterium | reverse complement strand
CTTGGGGTGTGGATAGTTGAGCTCAACACTTCGACTTCAGAACCAAACGGCGAATACAGCAAGGATGCCAAGCAGGGCAATGATCGTGATCAACTCAACCACGGTAAAACCCCGCAGGCGGTGTTGGTTGGTCAATTTAGGTGTCCATCCATGACAGGTTGAGTGCGGTTTAAGCCATTTGAAGTTTAGTAGCCAATAGCGGATTAGCCAGGCACCGCGGTTGTGCTGCTGACAATGGCTTCATAAGATAGGGCGCTAACAAGTTTTGCCTTAGGATGACCATGTCTATATCTATCGACCCCGATACCGGTTTTAAAGTGTTCAACACGCGCGCGGCCAAAGCCAATGACAAGATACAAGGAAAAGGCTACTCGCTGATTGATGATGAGGCACTGAAAACGCTTCCTGAAGAACCGGCGGGTGCCGTGTTCAATGCCGAAGAACAGGCAAAGTATCGAGATTTCAAAGAAGCCCGCCGGGGTGCTGCAGATTATATGAGCATGGATGGCGATTTTAGCCGCTACTTGAAGGATGTTTACTCTGCCGATCCGGTACCACGCGATACCTTAAGTGATGAATGCGAAGTGCTCGTGATCGGTGCAGGCTTCGGTGGTCTTTTGCTGTGGCACAAGCTTCGTGAGGCAGGCTTTACCGATGTACGATTTTGTGAAAAAGGCGGTGACGTCGGCGGTACTTGGTATTGGAATCGCTATCCTGGTATTGCCTGTGACGTCGAATCTTATAGCTACTTGCCACTGCTTGAGGAAATGGGATATATCCCCACCATGCGCTTTGCTTCCGGCTTTGAAATTCTTGAATACTGTCAAAGCATGGCAGAGAAATTTGGTTTCTATGACCACTGCTTGTTTCACACCACAGTTGAGAAAACTGAGTGGGATGAGGAGAGTGGGCGTTGGACCGTATACACAGATCGCGGCGATACCATGCGTGCCAAGGTTGTGGTGTTGGCCAATGGTATTCTTACCAGCCCCAAGCTTGCCCGAATTGAAGGCATGAAGACGTTTAAAGGTGAGTCCTTTCATACCTCGCGCTGGGACTACAACATTGACCTGAAGGGAAAGCGGGTCGGCATTATCGGTACTGGCGCGACGGCTGTTCAGGCAATTCCGGAGCTTGCGAAAGTAGTCGGCGAACTGCATGTTTTTCAGCGAACACCCTCCTCAATCGATGTGCGCGATCAGCGTGCCACAACAAATGATGAAATCGATAGCTGGAGTCGTGAACCCGGTTGGGCTCGGGCGAGACGTGCGCGGTTTTCAAAAATATCAGCGGGTCGAGCAGCGATCCAAGCCAATGAAGATTATCTAGCCGGCAAGGTGTCAGATTTTAAGGAACGCAAAGAACACGAATCGCAACTGAGCCCGGAAGCGCTGATTCAGAAACAGCTCGACACCAACTTCCGCATCATGGAGCAGATTCGCGCGCGGGTTGACGCCATAGTTGAAGACCCAATCACCGCGCAAGCACTGAAACCTTACTACCCCTATGGCTGTAAGCGCCCCACCTTTCATGACGAATATTTGCCAGCGTTCAACCGCCCCAATGTTCATTTGGTTGACACGGCGCCGTTGGGGGTAAACAAGATCAATGAGCGTGGTGTCGTGCATGACGGCGTTGAATATCCGTTAGACGTACTAATTTATGCCACTGGGTTTCAGTGGATGGCAACGTCTACCTTCAACATGATCAAAGGTAGAGACGGCCGGACTTTGAGTGATAAGTGGCAGTCCGAGGGCACCAAGACATTTTTGGGTATTCACAGTAAGGGATTTCCGAATCTATTGATTGTCTCCGGTCCTCAAGGTGGCGGCGGCAGCTTCAATTTCACTGATGCGTTAGATCAACATGGTGACTACGTTGTTTGGATGCTGACCACAATGCGCGAACAAGGTGCGGACATTTTCGACATCGAACGCCAGCCAGAACTCGACTACGCAGAACACTGTAAGGTGGCTGACATTGCCACCAGCCCGCTGAGAGATTGTATTTCTTACTATAACGGCGAGGGAGATGCTGAGCCGGGTAGCTTGGCGTACTACGGAGGTGGCTATTGGCACAAGTTTCGTCGTCGGGCCCAGGAGTCACTGGCTCCGTATGTTTTCACCCATAAGGAATAAGCCGTTGAGGCTTAGATGGGCAGTTCTGGTTTGTAGCTTAGTGCTCGCTGGTCCAGCTCGTGGCTCTGATTTGATCGGCTTTGTAAATCTCGGCGGCGGACCCCAGGGGGCGAGTGAGCAGTCACATCGTTCGCTGGGTCTTGATTTGAATGTCTATCAGCATCAACGTACGCCTCGTCAGGAAATTTCAATAGCCGTTGGCTATACCTATATCAATAGCAACAGCGGCGGCAATCATATTCTGCATGCCGTTAGCGTCTATCCCCAGCTGCGGCTTACCCCGGTTGATGCAAGCCGATTTAAGCGTTTCCTACCTAACGGAGCAGAACCCTATTTTTTGGTTCGCTTCTTGGGTCCGTCTTACATTAGTGAGCGAAGTCTGGGCAATCGCATGCAGGAAAATCACTTTACCTTTCAAGCTGGGGTCGGCGTGGGTTTTCAGATTGCGGGTTCGGGTGGGCGAGATCGGCATTTAACGTTGATGTGGAAACACTTCAGTAACGCCAATTTGTTTGATGAAAATGATGGTATCGATGTGCCCGTGGTACTCAGTTTTGGAATGAGATTATGAAAAATTTAAAAATTGTACTATTTGGTTTCGTTGGATTTGTGGCGCTAATCGGATCAGCTGCTGAGAGTGGTAATCCACCTGTCGTTGATGAATTCGGAGAGTGGCGTGTCTATGGTGCGGACAAGGCTGGCACGAAATATGCGCCGCTTAGCCAGATTAACCGTGAAAATTTTAGCCAATTAGAAATTGCCTGGCGTTGGCAGTCTGTTGATGGTCGGCTCAGTCAAACCACTGCCAATGGCGGCGAGTGGTGGTCAAGCAAAAATGAAGTTGTGTCTCAGCTCGAACGTGAAAATCCAAGTCTCTACCGTACACAAAACACGCCCAACTATGCGAATCTACAGGCGACTCCACTGATGATTGGTGGTGCCCTTTACCTCAATACACCGCTTTCGCAAGGTGCCGCAGTCGACGCTAAAACAGGTGAAACGCTTTGGGTCTTTAACCCCAAGAGCTATGAAGAGGGTACCACCTCCATGACCGTTACCTGGCGTCAGCGCGGTGTGGCGTATTGGCGAGATGGTGACGATGAGAGGCTTTTTTGGGGGACTGGCAGCGGCCATATGATTTGTGTCGAGGCCAGAACTGGGTACCCCTGCCGTGGGTTTGGCGACAATGGCAAAATCGATCTCACCGAAGGCCTACCGCGCATCGACAGAGGCGACCGAGACTATCTCAACGCGATGTTGTACTCCGTGCAATCACCGCCCATCGTGGTGCGCGATGTTGTCATCCACGGATCGTCCATTGCGGATCGACGAATTAACAAAGAAGCAGTCCCGGGTTGGGTGCGTGCATGGGATGTTCGAACAGGGGAACATCGATGGGATTTCCACACTGTCCCTGAGGATGGTGAGGAGGGCACCGAAACCTGGCGTGACAATTCATGGCGATATTCTGGCAACGCCAACGTCTGGACCTACATGAGTGCCGATGAAGAGTTGGGTTATGTATACCTACCCACCGGCACACCAACAAATGATTACTACGGCGGACATCGCCTAGGCGATAACCTCTTTGCGGAGAGTATTGTCTGTATCGACGTTACTACCGGAAAGAAGGTCTGGCACTTTCAAGCGGTGCATCATGGCCTGTGGGACTACGATTTTCCCACAGCGGCAAACTTGTTAGACGTGGTCGTTGATGGCAAACCGATCAAGGCCTTAGCGCAGGTGAGTAAGCAGGGTTTTTTGTATGCTTTCGATCGGGTAACGGGCGAGCCGATTTGGCCGATCGAAGAAAGGCCCGTACCTACAGATACCAATATGCCTGGCGAAGAGCCCGCGCCCACACAACCTTTTCCTACTAAGCCTGCGCCCTTCGAGTATCAAGGATTAGTGGAAGATGACTTAGTCGATTTCACTCCGGAAATTCGCCAAATGGCGATAGAAGCGGTTAAAGACTTTAGACTTGGCCCGCTCTATACCCCGCAAATGCTCGCAGACGACCAAACTAAGGGGCTTTTGTTTAGGCCTACTGGAAGTGGCGCTGCCAATTGGTCGGGGGCCGCCGTCGACCCGGAAACAGGCATCCTCTACGTACCGTCACGGAATTCTGCGGGGGTGATTTCATTTTACCAACCAGATAACGGCACGTTGGACTATACCCACGGTGCACCGGAAGCTGCCCGTTTGTCAGGTCAGGCCGGTAGTAGTTTTCCTCGCATGCCGCGAGGTCTGCCGTTGTTAAAGCCACCCTATTCGCGGATGACAGCAATTGACATGAATACAGGCGATCATGTGTGGATGACGCCGTTGGGCAATGGCGATCGGATACGGCGCCACAGAATGCTGCGCGATTTGGACTTGCCGCCGCTCGGTGGTGATGGCCGCGGGGGACCCCTACTAACAAAAACTCTTTTAATCACTGCACTGTCAGCTGGTGGCAGTGATGGTGGCGCTCGATTGGTCGCCTATGACAAAGCAACTGGAGATGAGCTCGGTTCAGTGGATTTGCCGCGGGGTGCCATTGGTACGCCAATGACTTATCAAATGGATGGTGTGCAATACATTGCCTTAACCATTGGCGGCACACCGCCGGAAATGGTGGCGTTCAAGCTGCCTGAGTCCCAACCGTGATGCTTAATTGTGAAACATAGTTGTTTAAAGCCGGCCATTGGCGCGATCGTATTGCTATTTTGTTCGATCGTTCAAGCCGAAGACGGATCAGTCTGGCAGGGTGTCTATAGCGAGCACCAAGCAGCTGAAGGAAAGTTGCTATTTGAATTGCACTGCAAGGCTTGTCATGCCGATGTACCGGGCCAGGTCGGTGGGCATGGTCCAGCTCCCAAGGTGTTTGGCGAAGACTTTGAATTTAGGTGGCTCGATTCGACGGTTCTCGATGTGTTGGATGTTATTCGCCAAACCATGCCGGAAGCTGCGCCGAATAGTTTGAGTATCGAGGAATATGCCGCGCTGACGGCGTATATCCTGCAGTTGAATGGCTATCCCATTGGGGCTTCTCCACTAGACCCCAGAGCGCGTCAGGATCTCGGCAACATCTACGTAGAGACCAAGCCTGAGTAGATGGGAGTGTGGGGTTCGTATTCCTGCTTCTCTCTATTCATGCTTGCGCGGAGGCGCCAGTCGCGCTTAAATCGAATTTGTGTGGATCGTTGGAGGGGAGTTTGGTTAATTCGACAAAAATAAGTGGTGCGCTATTGCTTGCGGCTGCTGTCTTGATCAGTGGTTGTGTGCAGACACAATCGTCGCCAAGCGCGAGTGCGGATACGGCCCGAGCCTACGACGGCCACCCAGATCTATCTGGCATATGGCAGACCATTGGCGCCGCCAATTGGGATCTGCAAGACCATCCAGCTTCAGGCGGACCAGCTGCGCTTGGCGCATTAGGGGCGGTTCCACCGGGAAAGAGCGTACTTGTGGACGGCGGGAAAATTCCCTATCAGCCTTGGGCGCAAGAACAAGCCAACAACAATTTTGCTAACCGATATAGCGATGATCCTGAAGCGAAGTGCTATTTACCCGGTGTTCCGCGGGCAACCTATCTGCCGCATCCTTTTCAAATACTGCAAGGCACCGGAAAAATCATGATCGTTTACGGGCTTGGAGAGGCCAACCGGACGATCCACATGGATAAAACTGAACCAGAAGAGGCGCCCATAGACAGTTGGATGGGGCGCTCGCACGGTCGTTGGGAAGGCGAGACGCTGGTGGTTGAAGCCGCCGGGTTCATTGGTCAAGCATGGCTAGATCGAGCGGGAAATTTTGCCAGTGATACTCTAAAAGTGACCGAGCGCTACACCCCGATGGGGCCCAACGCGATGCGTTACGACGTGACTATGGAAGATCCCAACGTTTTTACTCGACCGTGGCAAATCTCGATGCCAATCTATCGACGGCTAGAAGAAAATGTTGAGTTGCTTGAAAACAAATGCGTACCCTTTTCAGAAGAGTTGCTCTATGGACATTTGCGACGCGACGCTAAAGGTGGTGGGCAAGTGAGTGATGAACAAAAAAGCAGAGAAGCAGACGGTAACCGCAGTAGTAACTAGGAATTAGCAGTTGCAACTAAGTTTGGCGCCAGCCATTAAAAATTCGAGGAGGCAGCAAATGACACGTTTAACAACATCGATCTTGGTGAGTGTCGCATTGACCGGAACAGTGACCGCGACCACGAGTGTATGGTCCGCTTCGCCGCATCATATCCATGTGGCGAGCTCCAGCGCCGTTGAGGCGACTAAGTGGTATCAGCAATATCTAGAATGCACCGCGGTTGCCGATCAGCCGAAGGCGGTCGATTGCCAGGGCATGCGAATTATATTCACTGAACGTCCGTCCATTGGCGGCAGTCAGGGTACTGGCATCAACCACATTAGTTTTTCCTATGCCGATGTGGTGGCAAAAATGAGTGAGCTCGAGAGCATCGGCGTGCGCGGTTCTGGGGTGCGTCTACAAAGGTTTGAGGACGGCTCTACTGTAGAAAACCTGCCTGGCTTATTTAAGCATGCGTTTGTTTTTGATCCTTGGGGGGCTCGCATTGAACTGATTGAAGATCAGGAGTTGATTGGCTTTCACCACGTTCATCTACAATCTACTGATCCAGCCGCGGCGCAAGAATGGTACGCAGACAATATTGGTGGCGAACGTTCAGTTTTTGGCGAGGGTTCGGCCCACGAGCGTGCAGCGATTAAATTCGAGCGTATGTGGCTTTTGTTTGATCAGTATGCAGAAGGACAGCCGGCGCCAACCGATGAGCGCTCCATCGATCACATTGGCTTCAGCGCAGATAACCTTGCGGGCTTAGCATCCAGCTTGGCAGATGCTGGAGTAAATATTCAAGAGCCCAATAAACCTGAAGGCGCTAGAACTGAAGCCCAAAGGGCCTACGTGTCAGCACCGGATGGTGTTCTATTAGCCTTGGTGGAGCCTGAATGGGCAGGGGTTGTCGCCGCGGTTTCAACAACCGCTGAACCTCAAACACTAGATACGGACTATGTCGCAGCCATGACGCCATGGGGAACCCCAGATTTACAAGGTATTTGGACGGCTAACGCCGCCCACGGGATACCGCTAGAACGCCCAGAAGATGCATCTGACGAAAACCTAACCGAAGCCGAGGCTGCCGCTCGAAGAGAGCGTGGCACCCTGGGAAGTATTTGGGGTTACGAGCGAGAGTGGCGTGATACCACCTTGGGCTACGACAAAAATGCTCCGTCTCGGCGACTTGCGATGATTATCGATCCCCTCGATGGGCGCATGCCGGCGATGACCGAGAAGGGTAAATCATTCCAAACAGCATTGGCCGAAAGCCGCGCCTATCCAAAACTCGCTGGTGGACCAGAGGACCTGACTAATTACGTTCGCTGCATTACCCGCGGGCTCCCCAGCATGATGATGCCGAGTATCTACAACAATGGTTTGCAAATTGTGCAGAGCCCCGGTTACGTCGCTATTCAAAAAGAAATGATTCACGAAACCCGAATCATTCCAACTTCGGCTAAACCACATCTAAGTGACGACCTCCAGCAATGGCTAGGTAACTCCCGTGGATACTGGGACGGTGACACGTTGGTGGTCGAAGTGCGCGGATTTAGCGGGGAGGCAACTTATCAAGGTGCTGGCGCAGAACTTAAACTTACTGAGCGTTTTCGTCGAGTTTCAGATACCAAGCTTGAATATCAGTTTACTGTAGAAGATCCGACAGTTTGGGCAGCGCCTTGGACTGGCATGTTTAATTTTGACAAAGATGATGAACAATATGAATTGGTTGAGTACGCTTGTCATGAAGGCAATTATGGCATGTTCAATATTTTGAGTGGCGCGCGAGCCAAAGAGCGACAAAGCGCTGACCCTGCGGGTGGCGAATAAGGAAATGAAAATGAAACTAAACAGATGGTTGAGTGGGGCGGCATTTTTATTGGGTATTGTTGGCGCGCAACAATTGGCAGCACACCATGCTTTTTCCTCTGAGTTTGATGCCACTAAGCCGGTGAAGCTTCGAGGTAAAATTACCAAGATGGAATGGGTCAATCCGCATGCGTGGATGCACATGCAAGTTGTCGGCGAGGACGGCCAAGCAGAGAACTGGATGATTGAAGCAGGCCCTCCCGGTGCATTGGTAAGAAGAGGCTGGAAGAAGTCCTCGGTTAAGCCAGGGACTGAAGTATTGGTAGAAGGGTATCAAGCAACTGATGGTGCCTTCCGGGCTAATGGCCGCGATGTGACCTTTCCGGATGGACGCCGCTTGTTTGCCGGTTCTTCGGGTACTGGTGCACCGCTTGACGGGGCTGATCCAACTGAAGAAAACGAATAAGCGGCGCTACGGGTCCTTTGACCACAACTCTGCACATACATCCTAGGCACAATCTGGGCGCAGTCAGCCCACTGCTTTTTGGCGGCTTTCTAGAGCACATGGGCCGCTGCGTTTATGAAGGTGTGTATGACCCAACTAGCATACATGCGGACGACATGGGTTGCCGACAAGATGTATTAGCGGCACTCGCCGAACTTCAAATGACGATTATGCGTTATCCCGGCGGCAATTTTGTGTCGGGCTACCACTGGCAAGATGGTGTCGGTCCGAAAGAACAGCGTCCAGTGGTCAAAGACCTGGCGTGGCAGAGTCTTGAATCAAACCAATTTGGCACCGATGAATTTATTGCCTTGTGTCGGCGTATGGATTGGGAGCCGATGCTGGCCGTTAATTTGGGAACCGGCACACCTGAAGAAGCACGTAACTTGGTGGAGTATTGCAACAGCTCAGGACCGTCGCGTTACGCGCAGATGCGTCAATCCTTTGGTCACCAAGAACCCTACGATGTTAAGTATTGGTGCTTGGGTAACGAGATGGATGGGCCCTGGCAACTTGGCCATGTACCGGCGCAAGATTATGCGATTCGTGCCCAGCAAGCTGCCAAAATGATGAAAGACTGCGATCGCCGCATTACCAATGTCGTTTGTGGTTCGAGTGGCCCGCAAATGGCAACGTTCCCGGAGTGGGATCGCACAGCGCTGGAATACATTGGTGGTTTGGGCCACTACATTAGTTTGCATCGTTATGTGGGCAACGAAGCAGGTGATCCCCAGGCTTATCTTGCCACAGGCAAGAGCATAGACCGACAAATTGAATCCGTAGATGCTGTCTGTCGTTACGTGCAGACCAAGCTTGGCAAGAAGAAACGTACGTTCTTGTGTTTTGACGAGTGGAATATCTGGTACAAGGCACGTACTGCCAAAGACGTGGACGGCCGTGATCAGTTTGCGCCGCACCTCATCGAGGAAGTTTACAATTTAGAAGATGCCTTGGTATTTGCTCAGTTTCTAAACAGTTTTCTGCGTCACGCTGACGTCGTCAAGATTGCAAACTTAGCTCAAGTCGTCAACGTCATTGCGCCTATTCTGACGAAGGGTGATGAACTTCTGAAGCAGAGTATTTTCTATGCATTTCGACTCTATTCTGAGTGCAAAGAGGGCGTGTCTCTAAGAATCAGCGTAGATGGCACAAGCTATCAAACGGAAGAAGAGGGCGAGGTCCAACATCTCGACGCGGCAGCCGTGTTGAATGACCAAAATCTGACGCTGTTCTTAGTGAATCGGGATGTCGTGCAGCCACTGGAGTTGTCGATTCCGCTGTCTTCATTCGGTGTTGACGCCATAGTCGAGACACAAACAATAACGCACAAGAATTTACAGGCCGCCAACACCTTTGCCGAACCAAATGTTGTGGTGCCACAACCGTTCGATGGCGTTGGTTTGGTCAACGACACGATAAGCGGTAGTTTACCACCGGCCTCGCTCACTCGAATTATCTTAAGCGTTAAGAACTAATAGGGAGTAATACCATGTCCTCAATATCTGCAGACTCGCATGTTGTTGAAGGTCCGGGCGTTTTTGCGGGGCTTGCAGAAAAATTTGGGGACGAGGCACCGCGGGTTGTGTCTATTGATGGTGACGGTGATCACATCATTATCCCAGCTAAAGGCGGCAAAGGAATAAACGTTGCGCGCATGGGATTGGCCGCCACAAGATTAGACCGTGAGACGCCTATTGACCGAAAAATTGCCCATAAGCCAGACGTCGGGCGCATCGAGGATGCAGAGATCCAGGCCTATTTTGTAGGGGGTTATGCTGCAATGCGCAAGGGTTTAGTAGATGGCGCGAAACGTGGCGAGGATCAAGACATCGACGGCGTGGAATTAGAGTTTCTTTATCCAGGCTATTTCGCAATGTTCAGCATGAAAAATGTTGAGCTGTTGGTCGCCTTGCAAAAGAACTACAACGACTGGCTATTCGATCATTGTGCCGCCGCCAAAGGCCGGCTCTATGGATTAGCAGCGATTCCTGTACAAAATCCAGCAGTGGCAGTCCAAGAACTCGATCGGGTGATTAAATTGGGTTACAAGGGTGCGGTCATACCCTGCAATTCACCGGCGGATTGGCCCTACTTCGATGCCGCCTACGACCCTCTTTGGGCCCGTGCAGCAGAAGCTGATTTCCCAATCTCTATGCATGTGGGCTGCATGTCCTATGTGCCAAAAGAGCATCGTGCCAACAAAATCAGAGACGGCATAGCCCAATATGCCGGCGCCGCGGCAACCATTCAGGACACCCTCGTCGAGTTTCTTTGTAGAGGCGTTTGTACTCGACACCCAAGTCTAAAAATTGTTGTTGCAGAGTTTAACGCAGGCTGGATCGCCCATTGGCTAGATAGGGTGGATCAAGGATGGCAAAGAGAATATGCAAACAACCCCGGTGGTCCCGAGTATCAACCCGTAGATGAGCTTTGGCGAAGACAGTTCTACGCCACTATTGAAGACGATCAACCAGCAATTTTGACGCGAGAAATTATTGGCGCAGACAAACTAATGTGGGGTTCGGACTATCCCCACACCGATTCAACATGGCCATGCTCCGCAGCGGTCTTGGATGAGATGTTCAGTGCCTATCCTGACGAAGTGAAAGACAACATCACCCGCAACAATGTGATGGCACTTTATAATCTCTAGGTACGCGCTCTGAACTAGGGCATCGTTGTCAACCAAATCGATCTTTCTACGTTCCATTAGCGCAGAGAAAAGCCTGGATAACCTTGTTCTTCTATTTCACTCAAGGGTGCAGCGTAGTCCGGGAAGCCAATGTAGGGCATAAACACTCTGGGCTTACCGGGTACGTTAGCGCCTATTCAACGGTTAACAGTGCAATATCGACTTTTACGGACAGTTCTTGCAAGATCCTGACTCAAACTGTGGAAAGTGATGATCATGTCGACTGCGGAACTTAGTGTTTTTAACTTTGATGTCATCAAAAATCCATACGAGGTTTATCGCAAACTCCGAGATGAGGCGCCAGTTCACTTCGAACCG
>JBNMMV010000111.1:0-11604 GCA_051270205.1 Limisphaerales bacterium | reverse complement strand
CAACTTCCCGCGCCACGCCATTCCCTGGTGGTGGAGATTTACCAGAAATGTACTGGCATACCCATGACCCATTTGTGGCGCTCGGTGCTGCTGCTGCCGTGACCGAGCGAATTCTGATTGGCACCGGTATCTGTCTGGTCATTGAGCGCGACCCAATCACGCTGGCAAAGGAAGTCGCCTCCGTGGATATGATTTCAAATGGTCGCTTCGTATTTGGCATTGGTGCCGGATGGAACCGTGAAGAAATGGAAAACCACGGTGCCAATTACTCCAAACGTTGGGCACAAGTGCGTGAAAAGATACTGGCCATGAAGGAAATTTGGAGTAAAGACGAAGCAGAATTCCACGGCGAGTTTGTCGATTTCGACCCTATTTGGTCATATCCGAAACCTGTGCAAGCCGGCGGGCCACCGATTTGGATTGGTGCGAACTCGCCCTATATCTTCGACCGCCTTGCAGAATACGCTGATGGCTGGATGCCCATCGGTGGATTAGGTTCAGGCAATCTAGAATTACTAGAAGAAGCAATGACAAAAGTTGGTCGCGAAGTTAAGGATATGGATCTGGCGCTATTCGGCGCACCTACCCAGATCGACAAACTCCGTGGCCGCATCGATCAAGGCTTCGACCACCTTATATTCAACCTACCGTCGGAAGATGCGGATGGTATCTTGCCACGCTTAGACAAGTGCGCAGCCCTCGCTTCGGAAATTAGAGACACTGCAGAGATTAAGGGCTAACTAGATAGTCAGCTGCTTCCAGCGCATGTACCACATGCCCTCGTTGCTCTTCGCCGCGCATTTGCAGTGTCAGTTCAACCACGGTTGCACGCACTGAAGATCCGGCGAAGGCACGATGGTGTTCAATATCAACGATATTGCTATCTAGCTCGCCGACAATCGCCGTCAGCGCGGCCAGCGCACCAGGGGTATCTGGAATTTCCACCTTAAGTCGAACCAGGCGGCTGTTCCTAGCCAAACATCTTGTCAAGATCGAACTTAGAATCATCATGTCGATATTGCCACCGCTCACAACAAGCCCCACCTTGCGCCCAGCAAAATAAGCACGGTTTGCAAACAGCGCCGCCAAGGGTGCTGCTCCCGCACCCTCTGCGACGGTTTTTTCAATTTCTAGCAGATCGAAAATAGCTTGTTCAACCTGGGTCTCGCTGACCAAATCGATGCGATCTACGTATTTTTCGATAAGTTGTAAATTTCGAGCGCCGGGCTGCTTAACCGCGATACCTTCTGCCACAGTGCCACCCACACTGCGAGGCACACTGCGTGCGTGTTTATTTTCAAAAGCACCTGGGTAGCGCTCAACTTGCACACCAATGACTTCTGTACTTGGAGACAATGACTTATAAGCCAATGCGCACCCACCGATCAGTCCCCCACCGCCAACCGGAACAACGACGACATCTAATTCAGGAACTTGAGTGTGCATCTCAAGGGCTACAGTTCCTTGTCCAGCAATGACCAGTGAATCGTCAAAGGGGTGAATCAGCGTGAGGTTTCGATCGCGGGCCAATTGTTCCGTGTACAGACGTGTCGCTTCGAAATCGGCACCCTCCAAAATGACTTCTGCCTCGAACACCCGAGTGGCCTCAACTTTAGCGTTAGGCGTGTGTCTCGGCATAACTATGGTCGTCGCAATGCCCATACGGCGACCGTGATAGGCAAGCGCTTGGGCGTGATTACCGGCAGACATTGCAACCACCCCACCGCCCAACTCTGCCTCTCGTGCAGCCAAACAGTTCAATGCCCCCCGTTCCTTAAAAGAAGAGGTGAACTGTAGGTTTTCCATTTTCAGGTACACCTCACAACCAAGCATGGCTGATAGGGTTTTGCTCTGCATGCAGGGGGTATTTCGAATGTGCCCATCAAGACGTTCGCGGGCTTTTTCTATTTCAGCAAAACTCAATTCAGGTGTGGTCATAGGAGTGCCCATCTACCGGGGCGGCGCAGTATACTCCCGCCTGCAATGACCAACCAGCACACCAAACATCTACTCATCGTTTTCCATTCGAAAACTGGCCGGACGAAAAAACTCGTTGAAGCGGCGTACAAGGGAAGTGTCGATCCGACGCTCGATCCTGTCGAAGTACGGCTGCTCACCAGCAATGAAGCCGCGGCCGACGATCTGTTGTGGGCAGACGGTTTGCTGTTAGCCACACCAGAAAATTTTGGCTACATGTCCGGGGCAATGAAGGACTTTTTTGACAGAACCTTCTACGAGGTAGAAGGCAAGCTCATCGCTCTTCCCTATGCACTGCTCATCAGCGCTGGCAATGATGGTAGCGGCGCAGAACGCGCTATTCAGCGCATTGCGAATGGTTACCCATTTAAACAAGTCGCAGGCACTTTAATCAGCAAAGGCGAGGTGAGCGACCAAGATCTCGCAAAAGCACGAGAAATAGGCATGACATTGGCCGCAGGACTGGCGTTAGGCATGTACTAAAGCGACAATAGGTTATGCCCGAACAAGATGTTGTCACCCCCACCGCAAAAATCCTCCATGGGATAAATGAGATCACCGCCGAGCGTTGGGACAGTTGTAGCGATCAAGCTGTATTCAACCCGTTTTTATCTCACCGATTCCTGCTCGCTTTGGAAACCTCTGGGAGTGTCAGCACGCAAACCGGCTGGCAACCTTTTCACCTAGCAGTCGAACGTGGCGATGAGTTGGTCGGTGTCGTCCCTGCCTATTTGAAAAACCACAGCCAAGGTGAATATGTGTTTGACTATGGCTGGGCCGATGCTTGGCAGCGCGCCGGAGGTAACTACTACCCGAAATTGCAGATCAGCATTCCATTTACCCCTGCAACAGGCTCACGATTCTTAGCCAAAGCCGAAGAAGATGTCCCGCTACTGATAGATGCCGCCAAACAAGTCGCCAAGCAAGTAGACGTATCTTCTGTGCATGCAACATTTATGAGTGAGTCACAGTGGGGGCAAGCCCACCAAGCAGGCTTCCTGAAACGCATGGATCAACAGTTTCATTGGCACAATGGAGGCTACACCACCTTCGATGATTTTCTGGCAGATCTCGCATCAAAAAAACGCAAAAATGTAAAGCGCGAAAGACGCGATGCACTGCAAAATGGGATTGAAATCGAATGCCTGACAGGCTCGGATCTCACAGAGGCTCATTGGGATGCATTTTACGAATTTTACGTCGATACAGGCGCTCGCAAATGGGGTACCCCTTATTTAAACAGGCGCTTCTTCAGTGAAATCAACGATAGCTTTGCAGACCATACGCTGTTGATCATGGCCAAGCGCGAAGGTCGCTATATTGCGGGCGCCTTAAATTTTATTGGTGGAGACACGCTCTACGGCCGCAATTGGGGGTGTCTTGAGGATCATCCATTCCTGCATTTCGAAGTATGCTATTACCAGGCAATCGATTTCGCCATTGCGCGAGGACTTAAAAAAGTAGAAGCCGGCGCTCAGGGTGCCCACAAAGTTGCGCGCGGCTATTTACCGCAAGCAACCTACAGCGCTCACTGGATAGCTGACCCTGGTTTTCGTGACGCCGTAGCTCGTTTTCTTGATGACGAACGAAGCTACGTAGAACAGGATCTTGCTCACGTTGAGCAACATACGCCTTTTAATAAAAACACCGATTTAACAGCACTTAGGGAAGTTAAATTATGACCCAAACATCCAGCACCCCAATTGCTCAGATCCTCGATCACAGCATCGCTATAGACACACAGGTGACTATTAAAGGTTGGGTGCGATCTTTACGCACCTCCAAAGGTGGTTTTTCGTTTATTCATGTAAACGATGGCTCAAGTCTGGATAACATTCAGGCGGTCGCGGACAACCAATTGACCAATTATGAAGAAGAAATTCTCGCCATCAACACCGGTTGCTCGGTGATCCTTGAGGGCTGCGTTGTCGCCTCAGCTGGAAAAGGCCAGGATCGTGAGATTCAAGCCACTTCTGTATCAGTTGTAGGTTGGGTAGATGACCCTGAGAGCTACCCAATTGCCAAGAAACGCCACACCATGGAATACCTGCGTACGGTTGCCCATCTACGTCCACGTACAAACACATTTGGCGCAATCTCACGCCTGCGACATCAGATCGCAAACTCGGTGCATAACTATTTCAACGACCAGGGCTTCTACTGGGTAAACACACCGATCATTACCGCCAGCGACTGTGAGGGTGCTGGTGAGCTGTTTCGAGTTTCCACCCTTGACCAGGTCAACCGAACAGATGAAAACCAAGAAAGCTATGAAAACGATTTTTTTGGCACCGAGACATTTCTTACGGTCTCTGGTCAGCTTAACCTTGAAAGCTACTGTAGCGCGCTGAGCAAGGTTTACACCTTCGGTCCGACTTTTCGTGCCGAAAATTCAAATACCAGCCGCCACCTAGCTGAATTTTGGATGATTGAACCAGAGGTCGCATTTGCAGACTTATCTGCCAATGCCGACCTGGCTGAGTCGTTTTTACAAAACGTCATTAAGAATACAGTGGCTAAATGCCAGAACGATATGGCGTTCTTCAATGAACACATCGATGAGACCGTGCTTGAACGTCTACAACAGGTTGTAGAAACACCTTTTCAACGCATGACCTACACCGATGCCGTGAAACTGTTACTCGATTCCGGCAAGAAATTCGAATTCGACGTTGCCTGGGGACAGGACCTGCAATCTGAACATGAACGATACATCACGGAAGAAATCGTCAAAGGCCCTGTTGTCGTTACCGACTACCCTCGACAGATCAAAGCCTTCTACATGCGTCTAAATGATGACGAGAAAACCGTCGCGGCAATGGATGTATTGGTTCCGGGCGTAGGTGAGATTATTGGCGGAAGTCAGCGGGAAGAGCGTCTCGATGTATTAGATGCACGCATGGACCCAGCCCTAAAAGACGAATTGTGGTGGTATCGTGATTTACGCCGCTACGGTACGGTGCCGCACGCCGGGTTTGGTTTAGGCTTTGAGCGTCTAGTGCTCTATCTAACAGGCATGGACAATATTCGCGACGCAATCCCCTTTCCTCGCGTCCCCAACAGCGCTACTTTTTAGGATATTCCATTGACTATGCGTGCGTCCTTGTGGCGCCTTCAACCTGTTATAAGCAAGCACAAATTCCGCTTAGTGACTGGCATCATAGCGTTCGGTGTCGCCCGCTTTTTCGAATCCATGGTGCCCTTCCTGACTGCCGTATCTATTAACCGCATCGTCGCCGACGACTACGATCTGACCGGACCCGTTGCTGGCATCATCGGCGCCGTGTTTTGCCGCTACTTCGTGGTAACTTTTGCTCGCTTTCAAGTACGAAAAACGGCGCTAAACGTAGCATTCGATTTGCGTCAGCATTTATACGCATCACTGCAAGAACAAGGTGGCGATTTCTTCGGCAAACACAGCATTGGCGACATGATGACCCGCGCAATCGCGGACATAGCGCTGGTTCAAAGGCTCATCGCCATGGGCACCATCCTGGTTGTCATTCTGGTCTACGCCGGCGTCTTTGGCTTTGCTTTCATGTTGTATTACTCGCCTACTCTGACACTACTGCTGTTGCCACCTATGCCATTCGTATTTTGGTATGCCCGTTATTCTTCACGGTTGACCGGGATTGCGAGTTTGGACGTACAAAATCGCCTGTCTGACCTGGGCACACACGTCCAAGAAAACCTGTCCGGCATTCGAACCATTCAAGCGATGGTGCAGGAAGAGCATGAAATCAAGAAGTTCGCAGCCACCAATCAGGCTTATGCGGATGCTTTTTATGAACAAGGGCGCATCAATTCCGAAATGGCCGCTTGGATGCCTACTCTTGCTGCCGCCTGCTCACTCACCATTCTCGGTTACGGCGGCCATCTGGTGGTAGAAGGAGAAATTCTGGTTGGAGACTTTGTTGCCTTCTTCATGTTCGTAAACATGGTCGTACAACCCTTCCGTGTGGCTGGATTTATCGTCAATTTATTCCAACGCGCAGCAGTCGCCAGCGACAGACTTTATGAGGTGATCGACCTAGAACCTGAGATTCCAGACGCGCCATCAGGGCTAACGCCAGAGTACATTGGGGGCGCCGTGGAGTTTCGCAATCTGAACTACACCTACCCGGGTACCAAGGCACAAGTGCTAAGCAATATCGACCTCAGCATTCAACGTGGAGAAACCATCGCCATCATGGGGCGTGTTGGCTCTGGTAAAACGACCCTGCTAAAGCAACTCGTAAGGTTAATCGACCCAGCACCGGGAGAGGTAAAAGTCGACGGCCACGACGTACTTGAATACCCGCTTGCACAAATACGCGCACAGTTAGCCATGGTGCCTCAGGACCCGTTCTTGTTCGCCGAACCACTGCGAGACAATCTAACTTACGACAACCCCAATCGAACCTTGGACCTAATTTGGCAAGCCGCCACATCGGCTGATTTGCGCAATACCATTGAAGATTTTCCGCTTCAATTGGACACGCTAGTTGGAGAACGCGGTGTGACATTGTCTGGCGGACAAAAACAACGCGCAACATTGGCACGGGGAATGATTCGCAACGCACCCGTGCTGATTCTCGACGATTGTTTTTCCTCGGTTGATACCGAAACAGAGGAGCACATTCTTTCTGAACTACGTCGATTGCGTAGCACCCAAACCACAATCATGGTCTCTCATCGCGTCAGCACTGCACGCCACGCTGATCGGATATTGGTGTTAGATGAAGGCAAAATTATCGAAATAGGCTCACACCAAGACCTCATCGCTTCTGGTGGCTACTATGCTGAGCTCGAGCGAGTACAACGCGAAGGCGCTGACAACGAAAACCTTGCTGACATAAGACTTGCTGACATGGGGCCTACTGACATCGGACAAGGCGACTCATGAGCAAGCAACAGCAAAACAAGCCGCCAAGAAACTATGCAATGTTCGACTCAGACCTTTCAGGGTCTGTCCTGAACATGCATTTGCTCGGAAGACTCATCAAGTGGCTAAAACCTTACCGCTCATCCCTCATTTTGAGTTCAGTATTGGTGCTCATAACATCTACGTTGCAGGTTCTGTTACCCATTATCATTTCGCTGGTCGTGGTTGACTATATTCTTAGAGGGGAAACCGGAGCAGATACGCCAGACTTTGGCTTGATAGAACTGAATATTTGGCTAACCGACGCCACCGGACTACACCCGTTGATGGTCGCGGTCATCATGTACGGCGTAATACAACTTTTTTGGGCAGTAACCGGACACGCCCACCGCATGACTCTGATCGGCCCAGTGATCAATGCCCTCCGAGATCTGCGACTCGACCTTTTTAGCCACCTCGAAACGCGCCCCGCTTCATTCTACGACCGCGTCGCAGTGGGACGTGTGATGACTCGTGTGACCAACGATGTTGAGGCGTTGTACGAATTGCTACGTGGATTGGGTTCACTCATAGGCGAGTTCGTCCCGTTCTTTGTAGCCTTAGGTGTGATGCTAGCTATTGATACCCAACTAACGTTAATGCTGTTGCTTGTGCTGCCGATTCTGTCCTTAGTAACTTACTACTTTCGACGACTAACTCGGCTACTGTTCCGGCAGGTGCGCCAAACGTTGAGCTCACTCAACCAAAACCTACAAGAAAATCTGGCTGGGCTTCAGGTCGTGCAGTTGTCAGATCGCCAGGATTATAATCTGAAGCGCTATACGGAGATCAATCGGGACAACCGTCGCTTCGAACTTCGGTCGGCGCGCGTAGAGACGTTTTACGGTGCGTTTAACGATTCCCTCGCCCATGCAGCAATCGGTCTTATCTTGGGATATGGCGCAAGCCAAGTCTTTGATCTAGCCATGACGGTAGGTGAAGTAATTCTCTTTACGCAATTCGTTAGTATGTTGTTTCACCCGGTAGTTGTGCTCGGCGAACAAACCAACGTTTTGTTCCGAGCCATGGCAAGTGGCGAACGCATTTTTCAGGCGATCGACTGGGACGAGGCCATTCATGAACCCACCAACCCCACTCCACTGCCCACCCGGCTTCGAGGCGAAGTCAAATTTAACAACGTCAAATTCGCCTACGACGAAACAATGCCTGTCCTGCAAGGCGTTAGCTTTACCATTCAACCTGGCGAAAAGTTAGCCATAGTCGGACCCACAGGTTCCGGCAAGAGTACCCTGATTAAATTATTGAGTCGTTTTTACGATTTCGATGACGATCAGATCTATCTGGATGGCATTGATCTAAACCATATCCATAGCCACGACTTACGAAAACGGGTTGGCGTTGTATTGCAAGATTTTCACATCTTCTCGGGTACGATCTATGACAACATCGCTATGGGTAACCCGGACATCACCATAGCCCTTGCCCAAGAGGCCGCCCGGACGGTGAATGCTGATCGTTTTATTCGCAATTTACCACTCGGCTACAACACGCCGCTCAGCGAGCGCGGACAGAATCTAAGCCAAGGTCAACGACAACTATTGGCATTCGCCCGAGTACTCGCATCAGATCCTGAGATATTGGTACTCGATGAAGCAACCGCAAGCATCGATACAGAAACAGAATTGTTAATCCAAGATGCACTGCATCGACTAACCGAGGGTCGATCTTCAATTCTAATTGCACATCGGTTACAAACGATCCAGGAAGCGGACCGGGTGTTGGTATTAGATCATGGCAAAATCGCAGAACTAGGCACCCATGAACAACTCTTAGAACAAGGCGGCTTATACGCAACCTTGCACAGCCTCCAATTTCAGGATGCGGAATCCTAATGTTTGACGCTGCTACCCACCTTTTAATGACCATCGATGCTAGAATTTTAGGATGAGCAAGCGAAGCAATACACCAGAGAATCAGTCGCCCCAGGTCTCGAGTGGTAGAAAGTTCGTTACCGCGACTGGCGTTCACGCCATTAAAGACGGCATTAAAACCAACGCCAATCAAGCACTACCCACTGACCGAAAGCCGCCCTGGTTGCGTGTCAAAATCGGTGGTGGAGAAAAGTTTTTAGCGGTAAAAGAAACGGTTCACGATCATGCCTTGTCGACTGTTTGTGAAGAATCTCATTGCCCAAATATTGGTGAATGTTGGAGCCACGGCACCGCCACGATCATGCTAATGGGTTCCGTCTGTACACGAGCGTGTAAGTTCTGTGCTGTTGACACCGGCAACCCACAAGGCTGGCTAGATGCCAACGAACCGGCTAACGCAGCCGAGTCGGTGAGACTCATGGGCCTTAAATATGTGGTCTTAACCTCGGTTGACCGCGACGACTTGACCGACGGTGGCGCTAAACATTACGCAAATTGTATACAGGCAATCAAACGCGTTAATCCTCACACCGCAGTCGAAGCACTCACTCCGGATTTTTCTGGCAATATGGAAGCTGTGCAAACAGTTGTACAGTCAGGTTTGGAAGTTTTTGCTCAAAACGTAGAAACCGTCGAGCGTTTGACTCATGTCGTACGCGATCCTCGAGCAGGATATCAGCAAACTCTTGGGGTACTAGAATCGGCCAAGTCGTTTGCTCCTCACATACTCACCAAATCCAGTCTCATGCTCGGCGTCGGAGAGCAGGACGATGAAGTTTTCCAAACTATGGAAGACCTACGCAGCCATGGCGTGGATGTTCTCACCCTTGGGCAATATCTTCGCCCCACTAAAAACCACTTACCGCTAGATCGGTGGGTGACGCCAGCACAATTCGAAGAATTCAGGCAACACGGTCTTACGCTCGGTTTTAGAGAGGTCGCCTCCGGGCCACTCGTACGCTCCAGCTATAGGGCTGATCGCATCTTAGATGGCAACAACTTGGGCATCCCGGTAAAAAATATTTAGCACGTTTTGGCTCTTCAATACTCCTCCTACCTAGTTATGTGAACCACTTCACACTGCACTACCGCGCTACCCCTTAAACTGATAAGCGCATGAAGTGTATGGATGCACAATGGCAGAACAATCTCTAGAATTAGCGGGCAAATCTAAAGCAGAAAAAGACCGTCGTTCGGTTCTTAATTTTTTCGTGAAGCCACGCTTTGGCGTAAACTTCGTTCGGTACTTTGCCTTTGGGGGGTTGGCTATTGTCGTAGTGACCGTTTCTCTTATCTATTTGCGTATGCTAGAAATAGATGCGCTACTGAATGCCCCTAGTGCTCTTAACGCGGGCGGACATACTCAGGTATATGGTGTGTTTACAGACATTACCCTCATCGGTCTAATGGGATTGTGTGTGTTCACTATTTACAGTTGCGCCCTCTCAATATTATTCAGCCACCGGGTTTCTGGGCCAATGACCGCAATCGTTGCCTGCATAGAAGAGCTGAAGCAAGGACGATACGGATTCAAACGAGAATTGCGCAAGCATGATGCATTGCACCCCATACACGATGCCTTGCGCGATTTAGATCGAGTACTTCAAGAAAGAGAAAAAGGCGCCCGCGCTAGTGAAAATTAGGGGAGGTTTCCTGTTCATGTTGGCCTCATTGATCTCGATCGCTTCCGTAATATGGGTAGACTGGGAATTGCAAAAGCGCTTGGACATGGCTCAAACTCATGCGCATTTTACGGCCGCGATAAAAACTGCTCGTCAGAAGATTAGCCCAGACCTAATAAAAACGATGTCCTTTTCTGATAACGGAATACCTACCATGGAAGGAGCGCCTTCAAACACAGGCGAATGGATTTCCTTGTTTTCGACTCGTGCCACCTCAGCACCGGGGGGTGGTCCAGCTTACATCGTCAACAGAGATGGCAGCAAACTTACCGGGGCGATTGGCGTCAGTGCCACGAATTACGGAGGCGAAGTACATATCTCCCGCCCGCCTTTTCTAGACCTCCGCGGTCAAAAAGCTATCATCACACCTATTGAGATGACGTACGATCCTCCGCGCGCTCGGGGCTAAGTTACCAACTAATTCCGTAGTCTTCTCCAAAGTCGCTACTCCCGCCTTGGAAAGTCCCCTGTTTTTGATCGATCAAGATCGCATTAATAGGACCACTTGTTTTAGACCGTGTGTTCAGCTCATAGCCCATGCGTTCTAACTCTGCACGAACCCAGGTGGGCGTTTCATCGTTGATCAATACCTTGCCAGGTTCAGCCCGATGGTCTCCGAAGCTGTTGCGCATTTGATAACTCCAAAAGTATGGCGCTTCAGCCGCTTCCTGGACGTTCATGCCGAATTCAGTGATTGCCAAAAAGAACTGCAGTAACACTTGGTCCTGTATATCACCGCCCTGGACTGCGAAAGACAGCCAGGGTTTACCATCCTTGAGCGCCATTGAAGGCGTCAGTGTGGCTCTCGGACGCTGGCCAGGCTGCACAACGTTGTAAGGATTTTGGTCAGGCTCTAGCACAAAGCTCTGCATTCGCTGACTCATGCCAATACCAGTCGTTCCGGCAATGGCTGCAGGAACCCACCCACCCGATGGTGTGACTGATACCACCCAACCCTCTTCATCTGCGGTTTGAATGGTTGTGGTACCGGCCAAAAATTGTCGTTCGTGCGCCTGCTTGTCATGTCCTGCTTGCTGCCACGGGGGCATAATAGCGCCATCTTCACTGGCCTCATTAGTCCAGTTCTTTAGATATTCAAGATACGGGTTGTGCCCAGATTGAAATTTGTAGGGGTCGCCCGGCTTTACCC
>JBNMMV010000110.1:0-11642 GCA_051270205.1 Limisphaerales bacterium | reverse complement strand
GTCGAAGCCATGAAGACAACGCGTCGGCTGCCTCTATCGATTACAGCACCCAGATACAGCTCCGTATCGATATCAGTGCAGCTTTCCACATAGATTTTGCTAACGGGTTGACCATTCGCATCAGTTTGAAAAGTGACCAAATTTTTACCAATCCAACTGTCAGCGAAGGCGCGAACCTCATCCAGAGTATCGACGAGCTTTACGCCACCCGCTTTACCACGCCCACCGGCGTGCACTTGGACTTTAACGACCCAACGGTTGCCACCAATTTTCTCTGCAGCAGCAACGGCTTCATCAGCAGTGTCTACAGCGTAGCCTTCAGATACTGGCAGGCCGTACTCGGCGAAAAGGCTCTTCGCCTGGTATTCGTGTAAGTTCACTTAATCTCCTCCTGAGGATTTGCGCGGGAATTATATTTATTCTGACGAAGAATCGTACCGTTATGGCGTAATTTACTTCTTTTTTCTGTTAATCATGTGGATCGCGTGTCCTGCGACGCCTAAGGCAGCCTCGTGTAGAGACTCTGACAGGGTCGGATGCGCAAACATAATGAGACCGAGGTCTTCAGCACTGGCGTCAAACTCCATCGCAATGACCGCCTGCGCGACAATTTCCGAGGCTTGTGCACCAAAGACATGAACGCCAAGAATGCGATCGCTCTCTTTGTCGGCAATGACTTTTACCATGCCTTCTTTTTCTGCAGCGGCCAAGGCTCGGCCACTCGCGGCGAAAGGAAATGATCCGACCACATAGTCGACCCCTTCGGCTTTAAGTTCTTGTTCCGTTTGCCCCACCCAAGCTATTTCAGGGTGTGTGTAGATGACGCTCGGAACTGTGGCGTAGTTGACCATAGGTTTGAATCCGCCAATGCGCTCGGCAACCATCACCCCTTCTTCAGTGCCCTTGTGAGCAAGCATAGGACCACGCACCGCATCCCCAACTGCATAGACCCCGGCCACGTCAGTCGCACAGAGATCATTCACCGCAATAAAGCCGCGATCGTCAAATTTCACACCACTGTCATCACTCAACAGACCCTCGGTACTGGGCTTGCGGCCAACAGCAACGATCAGTTTATCGACAACAATAGTCTGTTCGCCGTTTGCATCCGAAAAAGACACCTGTACGGCACCATCATTCACTTGCGCACCAGTGACTCGTGCTCCCAGTCGAATATCCAAGCCTTGATTGGTCAGTGACTTTTTCGCGTCACGCGCGATACGGTCATCTGCCATAGGCAGAAAATCTTCCAGCGCTTCCAAAACTACAACTTCGGAACCCAGCCGATTCCATACAGAGCCTAATTCAAGTCCGATAACACCGGCCCCGATAACGCCTAGGCGGGCAGGAACTTCTGTGAAGTTCAATGCACCCGTTGAATCAAAAATGAAGCCTTCGGTGAGCGGAGCCGGTGGAATCTCGACCGGTACCGATCCAGCGGCAATAATGACGTTTTCTGCCAACAGAACTGTCGTCTCGCCTTCAGCAGAAGTGAATTCGACCTGCTTGTTATTGAGTAGTTTTCCATGTCCATGCAAGGAGGTAACACCATTACCTTTGAACAAGCCGCCAATGCCATCTGTTAGGCCCGCAACCACTTCATCTTTGCGTGCGATCATTGCGGGTATGTCCATGGCAACTTCGCCAGTGGTGATACCAAACTCTGCCATATGGTCTTTGGCATCTACATATTTGTGCGAGGCATCGAGCAGCGCCTTTGAAGGAATGCAGCCCCAATTCAGACAGGTACCACCCAATGTTGGCGCACCATCTTTGCCTACCGATTTGTCTATGCAGGCAGTATTCAGCCCTAGTTGTGCACAACGAATGGCCGCAGCATACCCGGCAGGTCCTGCGCCAATCACAACTACATCGTAGTTATCACTCATTTTTATAGTTCCAAGAGAATTCGAGCTGGGTCCTCAATCATACCCTTAATCGCGACCAGAAATTGGACTGCTTCGCGTCCGTCAATGAGTCGGTGATCGTATGAAAGCGCCAAATACATCATCGGGCGGATGACAATTTCCCCGTCGACCACAACCGCCCTTTCCTTAATATTGTGCATTCCAAGCACACCGGTTTGCGGTGCGTTTAAAATCGGTGTCGATAGCATAGAGCCGAAGATACCGCCGTTAGAGATAGTAAAAGTTCCGCCGCTCATGTCTTCGAGAGAAATTTTCCCTGCCCGGGCCTTCTCGCCGTAGGCATTTATCTGATCTTCTATTTGAGCGAGACTCATTGCGTCTGCTTCTCGAACGACGGGAACAACCAGACCCTTGTCAGTAGAAACGGCAACCCCGATGTCGTAAAAGCCATGATAGACAATGTCACTGCCGTCGATTGAGGCGTTCACAGATGGGAATCGTTTGAGCGCTTCAGTGGCCGCTCTAACGAAGAACGACATAAAGCCTAAGCGAGTGCCGTTGTGGGTACGTTGGAAATCATCCTGATACTGTTTTCTCAGCGCCATGATCGGCGCCATATCGACTTCGTTAAATGTCGTCAACATGGCGGCGTTTTGTTGCGCTTCAACCATGCGTTTAGCAATGGTCGCACGCAAACGTGTCATGGGCACTCTGCGTTCAACCCGATCACCCATGGGCAGATCAACGGGTTTTGGCTTGGTTGCCGGTTGCGGTTGTGGTGCGCCTTCGGTTGCCAACTCACCTTTGGCGAGTGCCTTAGCAACATCTTCTTTGGTGACCCGGCCATCGCGTCCAGAACCCACCACTGATTCAATGTTAACCGCCGCCTCGGCTGCAAGCTTGCGCGCTGCCGGACTTACACCCTCCGCTTCTTTATCGTCACGGCCTGCAGAATCGGCAGAACTATTGGGTTGAGCAGCGACCGACTTGTCAGCGCCGGGCTCAAAGCGTGCAATCAGCTCTTCTGACTCAACCGTTTCTCCCTCGGCCTTAACGATCTCTGTGAGTACACCATTTTCTGGTGCTACCACCTCGATAGTGACCTTGTCGGTTTCTACGTCTGCCAATAAGTCGTCGATCTGAACGAAATCGCCAGGTTGCTTGTGCCATTCGGCAATAGTGCCCTCAGAAATCGATTCTGGAAATTCAGGCGCTTTAATATCCATTTTTTATCCTTGTAGTGCGCTAGCCGAAGAGCGCGTCCTGCACTAACTGCTTTTGCTGCTCATTGTGAACACTGGCGTAACCTACTGCGGGTGCCGCAAATGCATCTCGGCCGGCATAGGTTAAATAGAGTTGATCGTTTTGTGTCAGTACGACGCTGCGCAATCGGTGTTGCATGCTGTACCAGGCGCCCTGGTTCATGGGTTCTTCCTGACACCAAATTGCGTCTTGAACATTTGGGTAGCGATTAACAATCTCTGTAAACTCATCTTCCGGAAACGGGTAAATTTGTTCCAATCGCACAATGGCGATATTGCGAGCTTTAGCCTCACGCTTAGCAATTAGCAGATCGTAGTAGACTTTGCCTGAGCAAATCACCAATCGGTCCACAGCTTCAGGATCTACGTCATCTACCTCATCAATGACGTTCTGAAATCGCCCTTCGCAAAAGTTATCGACGTCAGACACCGCTAGCGGGTGGCGCAGTAAGCTTTTAGGGGTCATTGCAATTAGGGGCTTGCGAGTAGGACGCAGGGCTTGGCGACGCAGCATATGATAGATCTGTGCCGGTGTGGTCGGCGTGCAAACCTGCATATTATGTTCGGCACAAAGCTGTAAGAAACGTTCAAGCCGTGCGGAAGAATGCTCAGGGCCTGCACCTTCGAAGCCGTGTGGCAGAAGCATGGTAAGGCCACACAGTCGTGCCCATTTTGTTTCACCAGAGCTAATAAATTGATCAATAACCACTTGGGCACCGTTAGCAAAATCACCGAACTGGGCCTCCCAAACCACTAGCGTACTGGGTGACGTTGTGGCATATCCGTATTCGAATCCAAGTACCGCTTCTTCAGACAACAGCGAGTCATAGAGATCGAAAGTAACATCTTCCCGCAGCAGATTGAGCGGGATCATACGGCGGCCGTCTCGCTGATTGAACATTGCCGCATGTCGATGTGAAAAGGTCCCAACACCCACATCCTGCCCGGTCAGTCGAATAGGCACGCCTTGGTCAATAAGTGAGGCATAAGCCATGACTTCACCAAACCCCCAATTTGCCGGCGTTTCACCAGCGGCCATTTCACTGCGGTCTTGAAGAATTTTTTGCACTTGCTTGTGCACAGTAAATCCCTCCGGCAAGTCTGCAAGTCGACCTGCAAGTTGCTGGAAAGCTTGACGGTCGAAGGTAGTATCAGACTCAGCATTCCAGTCAGCCCCAATATGAGGGTTCCAATCGACGAAGAGTTTTTCATCTGGCTCATGCACCATGCTCAAGGCAACACTGTCACCGCGCTCGAGCTTGCCGCGATAAACTTCCGCGAGATCGTTTGCTTCATCTTGCGATACCACCGACTGTCCAACAAGTGAGTCGACGTACTGTCGCCAAGTCGTCGCGTGTTTACGGATTTTTTTATACATCAATGGCTGAGTCTTCATCGGCTCTTCAGACTCATTGTGACCACGACGGCGATAGCAAACGAGGTCGATGACAACGTCTTTACGAAATTCCATGCGGTAATCGGCGGCCAGTTGCGTTACAAAAACCACAGCCTCTGGGTCGTCTCCGTTTACGTGCAGGATGGGCGCTTGGACCATTTTCGCAACTTCAGTGCAGTATTCTGTGGAACGCGCATCGATCTGCCTGTGCGTGGTAAAGCCAACTTGATTGTTGATGATAATGTGGATCGTGCCACCGGTGCGAAAGCCACGGGTTTGAGACATCTGGAATGTCTCCATCACCACACCCTGCCCTGCGAATGCTGCATCGCCGTGCAATATAATAGGTACCACATGGTCGCCAGCATAGTCACCTCGGCGGTCTTGTCTCGCCCTTACCGAACCTTCTGCAACCGGACCCACTATTTCGAGGTGAGATGGGTTAAATGCTAAGGCGAGATGCATCTCGCCGCCAGGTGTCATGACGTTAGACGAAAATCCTTGATGATATTTTACGTCACCGCTGCCTGACTCAAATTTTACCTGGCCGTCGAACTCGTCGAATAGATCGGCGGGGCTCTTGCCTAACACGTTGACCAAAACATTCAGCCGACCACGGTGAGCCATGGCAATGACACTCTCATAAACATCGTGACTGCCAAGTCGTTGCAGCAGTTCATGCAACATTGGAATGAGGCTTTCACCACCTTCCAAACCAAACCTCTTGGTTCCTGGATAGCGCCGATGCAGATACTTCTCTAAGCCTTCTGCCGCGGTGAGTCGCTCTAGAATACCGCGCTGTTGCTCAGGTGAAAAATCTGCTTTGCCAAGCGTGGTCTCTAGCCGCTGTTGAACCCATAGCTGTTCGCCGGGATCAATGATGTGCATGTATTCAGCACCAATTGAACCGCAATAGGTTCTCTCGAGCGCATCGATCAGGTCTCGTAATTTGGCGCTTCCGTCGCTGTAGTGGAACGTACCGGTTTGAAACGTTTCGTCCAAATCGGCAGGCGTGAGGTGGTGATATGCCAGGTCCAAGGCTGGCATAGTTGGACGATCCATCATTTCCAGCGGATCTATGTTGGCCTTCTTGTGACCACGGTGCCGATAGGCGGAAACAAGATCTTGAACTCGCATTTGTTTCGATTCGTGGGCGGACGTGATGCTGGTCGCGACTTTTTCTGGTCTAGCTTTGAGTCGATTTCGACCCAGCCGTTCAAATTGCTGAACAACCGTAGAGTGCGGAGTATCTGGCTCACTAACGCCTTCAACAGCCTCAAGGTTTTCGAAATAGGCACGCCAGTTGGTAGGAACCGTGCCTGGGTCTGTTAGGAAGTCTTCATATAGGGCTTCAATGTATGCTGCGTTTTGGCCCGCCAAATGAGAGCTGTCGAGCATTCTGCCCATAAAATTGTCATTCACGCGACACGCTCCTGGAAAAAGGTGTGCTCAGTTCAGATGTCATCACTTAGTTTTTGGTTCAGGTGCCTTGTTGCATAAGCATAGTGCGAATTTTGCCGATTGCGCGTGTCGGATTTAGCCCTTTCGGACATACGCTGACGCAATTCATAATACCTCGGCAACGGAACACAGAGAAGGGATCATCAAGATTTGCCAAGCGCTCTGGCTCTGCCGTATCTCGTGAATCTGCCAGAAAACGATAGGCCTGTAGCAAACCTGCCGGACCGATAAATTTATCCGGATTCCACCAAAACGACGGACAAGCAGTGGAGCAACAAGCGCATAGAATGCACTCATACAAACCATCTAGCTCTGCGCGCTCTTCCTGACTTTGCAGACGCTCCTGAGCAGGTGGCGGTGTATTGTTAATAAGGTATGGCTGAA
Source organism: Limisphaerales bacterium (assembly GCA_051270205.1). Lineage (GTDB taxonomy): Bacteria > Pseudomonadota > Gammaproteobacteria > Pseudomonadales > Azotimanducaceae > UBA4421. Next base: position 5,271 of record JBNMMV010000110.1, on the reverse strand, counting down.
TTTTTTCGTATTGGGCATAAAACTGAGTCATGTCGACAACCAAGTCGCGCACTACAGGCAGTCCTGGCAAGGGCCGAACAATCAATTTTCCGCGGCGTGCGACTTCGGATACGGGTGTGATACAGGCTAAACCGTTTTTACCATTCATGTTGACGCCGTCAGAACCGCAAACACCTTCTCGGCATGATCGGCGATAACTTAACGTCGGATCCTGGGCTTTTAGAAGCTCAAGTACGTCCAAGACCATTAGATCTTTGCCTTCAGGTAAGTCGATTTCCATGTCTCGCATGGCTGGGACTTCGTCTATGTCTGGATTATATCGATATACGCTAACTTGCATTTTTTATCCTAGTAGACCCGTTCTTGGGGTTCGAATGTGTCGACAGTCTTTGGTTCGAAATTGACCTTTCGCTTACCCACACTCTTATCCTTAGGAAAATAGAGTGAGTGACACAGCCAGTTTTCGTCATCCCGTGTCTGGTAGTCATCTCGCGCATGTGCACCGCGACTTTCTTTGCGATATTCAGCGGTGATGGCAGTGGCTTCGGCGACTTCCAATAAGTTGTCTAATTCTAGCGCCTCAAGTCTGGCGGTGTTAAACGCATTAGACTTGTCAGGCAGGTGGGCACGACCTATCCGTTCGCGTAAGTCAGCCAAGGCAGTAATACCTGATTGCATATGCTCTTCAGTACGAAAAACACCAAAGCTATTTTGCATGGTGGTTTGCAGCTCTTTACGCAGATCTGCGACAGACTCTCCGGAAGTAGATTCTTCCCATCTATTGAGGCGTGACATGGAAGCTTCTATATCTGAATCGCTTGCATCCCTATAGCTGACGCCCTGGCGCATGACTTGTTCAATGTGCAAGCCTGCTGCGCGACCGAATACAACCAAGTCGAGTAAAGAATTGCCACCCAAGCGATTGGCGCCATGTACTGATACACACGCGACTTCACCGGCTGCATACAAGCCTTCAACGGGTTGATCCGTGCCATTGGCGTCAATACTCAGCGCTTGCCCGCTCACCTGCGTGGCAATGCCACCCATCATGTAGTGACAAGTAGGTACAACTGGAATGGGTTCTTTGACAGGGTCAGCATGCGCAAATGTTCGCGACAGTTCTAATATGCCTGGCAATTTGGAGTTGAGAACATCTTCACCCAGGTGATCTAGTTTCAACATCACATGATCGCCGTCAGGTCCACAACCACGTCCTTCGAGGATTTCTAAGACCATTGATCGGGCGACAACGTCGCGACCAGCCAAATCTTTGGCGGTAGGCGCATAACGCTCCATAAAGCGTTCGCCGTCTTTGTTAATGAGGTAGCCGCCTTCGCCCCGACAACCTTCGGTGACCAACACGCCCGCACCAGCAATGCCGGTTGGGTGGAACTGCCACATTTCAATATCTTGAACTGGAATATCAGCACGTAAACCCATGCCAATGCCGTCACCGGTGTTCATTAATGCATTTGTTGTAGATGAATATATGCGCCCTGCACCACCCGTGGCAAACACGGTTGACCGCGAGCTGACGTAAACCGTTTCGCCGGATTCCATGCAAATGGCAATAACCCCTACCACCACGCCATCTTGATTTTTCACCACATCGACCGCGAACCACTCGTTCAGAAACGTGGTGTTGGCCTTTAAGTTCGCTTGATACAGAGTATGCAACAGTGCATGCCCTGTGCGGTCGGCTGCGGCACACGTTCTCGCCGCTTGGCCACCCTTACCAAAATCTTTGGACTGTCCACCGAACGGTCTTTGGTAGATGCGACCGTTCTCTGTGCGCGAGAAAGGTAGACCCATATGCTCTAGTTCGAATACAGCTTGGGGGCCTTCAGAACACATGTACTCAATTGCATCCTGATCGCCAATATAGTCAGAACCTTTGACTGTGTCGTACATGTGCCAACGCCAGTCATCATTGGGGTCATCAGAGGCAATTGCACAAGTAATGCCACCCTGAGCGGATACGGTGTGAGATCGGGTTGGAAAAACCTTTGAGATAACGGCAGTTTTCAAACCTGATTGAGCCAACTGCAACGCTGCGCGCATGCCAGCACCGCCGCCGCCGACGATAACGCCATCGAATTCCATTTTTCTGATACGAGACATAGTGTTTCCTAGAACTGCCAGATAAGGCGTAGTGCCCAGATAAGATAGACGAACATAACCAGCATACAACTAATCTGGTAGACGAATCGAAATGTCGTCGCCAGACCGCCAACGTGGGCAGGCCGTAAGTAATCTGTGCCGATGGTCCACATACCAATCCATGCGTGGGCAAGGGTTGAAAAGAGCGCCAGCGTGCTGAATATTTGCATAGGCGCAGACCAGAAAAATGCTGCGAGTCGTTCGAAAGTGACATCACCTAAGAAAAAACCCACCATGTAAAAGGTATAGACCGCCAAAATAACTGCCGTTACCCGTTGTACAACGAAATCGGTCAAACCACTTCGGGTAAGACTCAGTACTTGCGTTACCATAACAGTGCTCCCAACGACGCTGTGATGGCAATGCTCAGCAGGCACACCACTTGCGAACCGATTTGTGAAGCCCTGAGCGAGTCTCCAATATGAAAATCGAGCATCAAATGCTTCAAACCGGCGACCACATGAAAGGTCAGCACGAAGAGCAACCCTAAAAGGATGAATTTTGCCAACGGTGTTTGCATCAACACTTGAGCCTCGGCAAACCCTTTAGAGCCACCCAGCGCCATCTGCATTGCATACAGCCCGAATCCAAAGCCGACGAATAGCATTCCGCCGGTAACTCGGTGTGTGATGGACACGATAGCGGCCAATGGAAAATTTATGGTGAATAGATTTAGATTCACCGGTCGATTTGATTGCATCTTTTTGTTCTCCAACTCCGCAGAAGGACTGAAAATAGTGCCACTAATGGCGGCGGCTATTCTATGCGTCTAGTGAGCCCATGCCAAGGCGTGCTGGTGGTTTCGCATACTTAGTATGGTAGAATCGCAGCTTCTTTGGGGGATACCATCCAACAAACGTGCGAAATCTTCTTTTTCGTCTATTCACGCTGCTACTTACCTGCACTTTTTCGCTGCTCGCAACCGCAGCCGAAACGGCTCCGTATATTACGGTGGAAGCCGATTACTTCGAATTGAACGTCGCTGATGAGAAAGCCTACTTTCGAGGCAAGGTTGAAGCAACCCAAGGTAATTCCACCTTCCACTCAAGCCAACTCACGTTAAGACTCGAACAAATCACTTCTCGAATTACTGAGGCCAAAAGTGGCGACAAGAGTAGCGACAATGATTCATCCGCTGACCCACAGAATTACGAACTCAGTGCTAACACTCTGACCTACGATATTAGTCAGGACATGATCAATGGCCGTGGAAACAGCGAACTCAAACGAGGAAACGAGCTCATACGCGCCGATGAAATTAGCTATGCCGTAGTTAAAAGGATCGCCTATGCCCGCCCCACCGACTCAGGCCGCGTTAGGGTACAGTTCATTGCTAACCCCGACATGCCCTTGTTTCCTGCGGGACTTGGAACAGCTACCGCGGCCGATTGACCGCTTAACACCCCTTTCGCTTATCAATTGATCGTTCACAGTAATTGACTTGCTCACATTGGCTTTATAGGCTGCGAAAGTAACTATGAAGTGATTTGCGCTCGGTCTGACACTTACCTGAGCTATAATCACCACTAATAATAAATAACAGTTCTGCGCTACCCTCATCGACAAGTTCATAAAAATGAATACGAAGCGGGTAGGTAATGGATCATATGTAATAAATTGATCTGGGTGGGACGAATTGGAAGGCTAGAAAGCTAGAAAGCTAGGAAGGGAGAAGAAATGGCGAATCAAGCCACTAAGACTGCGACTCTGACAATTGACGGTGTTGCCGAACCAATTGAATTACCAATTTACGAAGCCACAGAAGGCCCAGACGTTATTGACGTCGGCAAGTTGACTTCACAAGGTTACTTCACATACGACCCAGGGTTCGTTAGCACCGCTGCTTGTGACTCTGAAATCACCTATATTGACGGAGATGAAGGCATTCTTCTGCATCGTGGGTATCCCATCGGCCAGCTCGCCGAGCAGTCAGATCACTTGGAGTTGTGTTACCTACTCTTGAATGGGGAGCTACCCAGCGCGGCCGAAAAGGACGAGTTTGTTAGCACCATTAAGAACCACACCATGGTACACGAGGACTTGCGGAGCTTTTTCCAAGGCTTCCGCCGCGACGCGCATCCAATGGCCGTCATGTGTGGTGTGGTTGGCGCACTTTCTGCGTTTTACCATGACTCGCTGGACATCGATGATGAAGAACATCGAAAAATTACGGCCCACCGTCTGATCGCGAAGATGCCAACTTTGGCCGCCATGGTATACAAGCATTCCCAAGGCCAACCGTTCATCTATCCACGCAACGACTTAAGCTACTCAGAAAATTTTCTGCATATGATGTTCTCAACACCCTGCGAAGAATATGTTGTAAGCCCTACCATCGCTAACGCCATGGACCGTATTTTCTTACTCCATGCAGATCATGAGCAAAATGCTTCTACCTCGACTGTTCGATTGGCAGGCAGTACTGGGGCAAATCCTTTTGCTTCGGTTGCCGCGGGTATTGCTGCCCTTTGGGGACCTTCCCATGGTGGCGCAAATGAAGCAGTACTTAACATGCTCGACGAGATCGGCACTGTCGATAACATTGATAAGTACATTGCGAAAGCCAAAGACAAAGATGATCCTTTCCGAATAATGGGTTTTGGGCATCGGGTTTATAAAAACTACGATCCCCGTGCGACCGTGATGCAACAAACCTGTCGCGAAGTACTGAGCGAGCTTGGCGTTGAAGACAACCCGACATTACAGATGGCACAGAGACTCGAGCAGATTGCTCTGGAAGACGAGTATTTCGTCTCCAAACGCCTCTATCCTAACGTTGATTTCTATTCAGGCATTATTTTGAAAGCCATTGGCATGCCGGTAGAAATGTTTACCGTTATTTTTGCCACCGGCCGCACGCCCGGTTGGATTGCTCATTGGTGCGAAATGATCAGCGGTGGCTACAAGATTGGCCGACCTCGTCAACTTTACAAAGGCTACAGCAGTCGGGATTTTGTACCGTTAGACAAGCGCGACTAATCAGCCGCCTCCTGGCGAGTTGATCTAGCGCATCTAACTAGCGCTGGTCCCGATAAGACAGTTTTGCGGGGTTGGTATTCGGTGCGGCACCTGCCCTGGTGTTAAACATTGCGCCAGCTCTGCGGGGCCCGT
>JBNMMV010000109.1:0-11683 GCA_051270205.1 Limisphaerales bacterium | reverse complement strand
AGGTTGGGCGCCGAGACTTTTTCTATTATTGGTCATAGTCGGGGTGGTTTGCTGGCGAGCGCACTCACCTCCCGATTTAGTGATCGTGTTAATAATCTAATCGTGGTGGGCTCGCCGCTCGGTGGTATGTTAGCTGCGGGTAAGTCTGGTCTTGAAGCTTTTGCAGCTTCTATGCAGCAGGATAATGAACCCAACGGGCGGCAGTTTGTTTTCAATGCGGGCCGCGCTGTGACACGGCTTTTGGACCCAGAGTGTAATTCACCTGCTTGTGAGTGTGCTTATACAGAAGACCTTTTTGCAACGCTCCCAGGCAACATCGCCGTTACTTCAATATATTCCACCAATGACCCAATCGTTCCGCCTCACTCTTCGATTCTAAAAGGCGCGACTAATATCGCGGTTGAAGGTAGCCATAGTGGACTGATGTTTAATCGGACAGTTTATCCGCACATCGCACAGGCGTTATCAGCCTAAACATTCCTTTCGTCTAAATTTTGACGCGGTCGCCGACATGATCTGAATGGCCGTCGACGCTATAGGACATAATGACCAGATCGCGCGAATTGCCCAATTTGTCCTCAACGAAATCCGCCAGTAATGCTTCAGCAATAAATCCGAGGCGTCCAAAAGCCGCTTGAGCACCTTTTTGATCGGTAGTCATGTTGGCCATCAGTTTCTTAAGTCCAAGATCGCGAGCGAGGTCGAATATTTCGTTGATTAGAATGCGACCAAGCCCTTTGGTACGATAGCTGGGCGCTATATTTACGCGTATCTCGCCCACTTTTTTGGTCCAACGCGCAGCCGCGCGATGCACGGTTGCGTAGCCGACCAATCCTGCGTCGTCGTAGGCGGCCAGTGATGTTGAATTACCCGATGCAAGATTGCCCATCCAATCATCGACGACCGCAGGTTCTGTTAAGTCGACTCGCAAAAACAACAAGTCTTCTTCTGGCAGGCTTTGAGCGAACTTAAGTACTGCATCGCGGTCCTCCGCGCTCATGTTACGCAACTCAACGGAACCTCCGTCGGGCAAATTTGCGGTTCTTGGGAATTCGCCCATTCTATTTATTCTCCAGGGTTTGTGTTGTGTTGGCGTGCGAGCTCAAGCAGCTCGCTGAAAGAAGCTTCAGCGGCGTCGACCATGGTTTCAAGGTCTGGCATTAAGCGAGGATCGCAGGTGTAGTTGAAAAGCATTTTCTGGTTGTAACTGGTAACGCACAGACTGTAGCCACTATTGCCGGAAATCATCATGATCGAAGTAGTGTCTAAAATTTCGTGGCCGGCAAGGTATTGTGGAACCTGCACGCCGGGTACATTCGTGCAAACAAGGTTGATGCCAAATAGAGGCGGCCGTGGACCGAACTGTGGGAATACAACCGGTGGCGCCATCGCTGCCATTGCGGTTGGATCGTAAGGGGTGCCCACCAATTGCAGTGGTGCCAGGCCGACAGGTGGAGCGGTATAACCTTGCTCCTGCATTAAGGTAAGGGCTTGAGCCTCGTTGCTGTCTTTAATGCGCAGTGTTTCTTCAACCACAGATTGGTACCTGAGGTTCGCCTCCATCGGCCACGCCGGCAAGGTCGGGAACATTGCAGATACACGATTGCCAAGTGCGCCTGTTTCGTTTTCGGTGCGCACATTGACGGGACACATGATACGTAAGTACTGATTGCTCGTAGTCTCACCGTGATCGTCAAGGTAGCGTGCAGCAGCTGCAGTTACTATATGTAGGACAACGTCGTTGATGGTGCCACCGAATGCCCGGCGAATTTCCCGAAACTCAGCGAGTGAGAAAGTAGACCACCGCATTTTGCGGTTCGGTCCAATAGGCGCTGCGTTCCAGGGTGCTGTTATGGCGGGCTGGGTTACGAAGCGCGACAATGTCTGTGAACCAGTGTTTAGTAGGTTGCGGCTGGTTTCGTTGGCTTGGGTCTGAGCAAACGGATTGGTTCTTGCCAAAGACTGAGCGTGCTCCATTAACGCTTGAGCGTTTTCTGTTAACGCTTCAGTGACCAGTTGCTCTGCTGTGGGCAGGGGCTCAGGTTGCCATGGATGTTCAGGCGGCTCAGTTGGTGGCGCGTCCACCTGGAAATCGAACATAACGGTCGAAAGATGTACTGCAGATGCGCCGTCGATCATGGCATGGTGAATCTGTTGCAACAGTAATGTTCTATTTTCAACGCCAGTAATGACAACGTACTTCCACAGCGGACGCTCGCGATTCATTAGGCCTTCGTTGAGCTTGACCGCAACGTCAATGGCGTCAAGCAACGGTGTCCCTGCCGCTAACGGGTGATGAACGATGTGATTGCTTAGTTCGAAATCCGGATCGTCGACCCATTTTGGGTGAGCTAGATTCATGGGTACCCAAATGGCGCGTCGACGGAAGCTAGGTACAAGATGCAGTCTAGATTCGATGTGGTTATAAATTGTTTCGAAAGGAATTTCGCCCGCGATGACCGCAATTCCGGCAGTTTGCAGGGCTCCGGATGCTGTTTCACCGTAAAGAAAGCCTGCGTCACTCTCACTCAGTCGCATATCTTGGCCTGTCTTAATTTTGGGCGGGGAAGGATATAGGGCTCGGTAAGTCTAGGCAAGGAACATGATTTGCCATTTGATGGCAGACTCAACATTATCCACGATGTGTGAAGGGGAACCATGTCAGCGGAACTAGACCAGGCAGACGCACAACAAAGTCGAGTCGGGCTTAGCAACTTTCGTATTTTTAGTTACTGTTCGTTGTATATGCCAGTCTCCATGGTGCTATTGCCGGTCATGGTTTATGTCTTGCCGTTCTATGCGGAGCTAGGCATTAGCATGTATCTCATGTCGGCGATCATTTTTGCCGCCAGACTCTCCGATGCTTTTACCGACCCGCTAATTGGCGTGCTTTCGGACCGCACAAAGGGTCGTTTTGGACGACGTAAACCGTGGATTCTATGTGGCGCGCCACTACTTATGGTCAGTATGTACATGTTGTTCGTACCACCTGAAAACCCTTCTGCGTGGTATTTTGGCACCTGGATAGTGTTGTTGTATCTCGCCTTTACCATCGTCGATTTGCCCTACTTCGCCTGGGGTGCAGAACTGTCTACGGACTATGACGAGCGCACTCTCATTACCTCACGGCGAGAACAATTTCATTTTGCCGGAACCATTACGTTTAACCTGCTGCCGCTAGCGGCAGCTCTTCTCATTTATTTGGCAGCATCAAGTGATGAATCTCTGTCCGGTCTGTGGAACAACTTCGGTAGTGAATTCCAAGCCATAATGGCGTCGCGGGCTGGCCATATCGACGTAATACTCGAATGGTTGGCAAACTTTGTCCTCGTGGCAATTCCCGTCACCGTTGTGATTGCCTTGGTATTCGTGCGTGAGCCAGAACAGAAAGTCATTGCGCGACGTAAGCCCAAATTCATCGACAGTCTGCGCGTGGTACGCCGCAATGGCCCGTTCATCCGTGTGATTGTTTGTTACACGGTAAGCACCTTGGGTGCCGCAGTAACGGCATCGCTCTCTTACTTCTTTGTGAAGCATGTCATTCAAGTAGGCGAGCTCTATCCGATCTATTTGTTGGTTTACTATGCAAGCTCAGTTGCTGGCCTACCGCTGTGGACTATGTTGTCCAAACGCGTGGGTAAACACCGAGCCTACATTTACGCGCTGTTCTGGTTTGCTTTTTGGGCGTGTTGGATACCGTTCATTCCGGCGGGCATGTTCGGTCTTTTCTTGGTTGTGATGTGCTTCAAAGGATCAGCCGTGGGTGCCCTGCTAGCGTTACCTGCTTCCATGGCCGCAGACGCTGTAGATATTGATTCTGCCCGCACAGGTGAGCAGCGCGCAGGACTGTATTTTTCGATTTGGGGTATGCTTAAGAAAGGCTCATACGCTGCAGGAAGTGCCATCGGTTTAGCTGCGGTAGCATTTCTCGGCTTTGATCCCATGCTTGATCCCAGTACTGGTGGGACTGCAGATGGCAACTCTGCTGATGCTCTGTTGTGGCTGGCAATCCTTTACTCGATTGTCCCGGCCATGATTAAATTCGTGGCGGTACCTTTCATCTGGAGTTATCCACTCACCGAGGTCCGTCAAAGGCGCATTCGAGAGAGGATTGAGCGCAGAGGTGTGGTTGCTCAGACTTCAGCTTAAACCACAACTTAAACTACAACTGAGGCATCGGAGGGAGCAACTATGGATCAGGCACTTCAAGTAGAAATACTGAAAGAGTTAATGGAGCAATTGGACCAGGGGAAAAATATTGATGCCGGTGTGCAGTACAAAATGCCAACCACTTCCTATGTTTGTCCTGAAATTGCAGCCCGAGAGCAGGCAGAATTTTTCCAGAACCACCCGCAGCTAATCGGTCTTTCGGGTGATCTGCCTGAACCGGGCTCTTTTATCACGCTTGATGATTTTGGTACGCCAATTCTCGCTACTCGCGACAAGCAAGGCGAGTTTCATGCTTTTCTCAATGCTTGTCGGCATCGGTCGGTTAAAGTCGCTTCAGATGAACGTGGCAAGAAATCTGTATTTATGTGCCCCTTCCACAATTGGAGTTATGCCAACACTGGAGATTTGATCTCTATTCCTGACCAGGACCATTTTGGTCCCATAGACAAATCGTGCAATGGGTTACTTGAATTGCCAGCAGTGGAGCGTGATGGCTTGTTGTGGGTGCATCCGCAAGTTGATGGGCGACTAGACATTGATGATCTACTTGGGGAGCTGGCGCAAGAGCTTGGCTCGTTTAATATGGCGAGCCTCGGTCATGCCGGTGCCACGACAATCGACATGAAGCTGAACTGGAAGTTTGCCAACGATACGTTTGGTGAGACCTATCACTTTGGAAAGCTACATAAGAATACCCTCGGTCAGCTGTATTTTGGCAACAACCTCCATCTGCAAGAATTTGGACGTCATCACAGATTCGTCACTGCTAACAAAGGGTTAGACGCTATTCGGGAACGCCCGGAATCAGAATGGAAAATCAGCCAAGGTACGTTTGTGCTTTACCACCTGTTTCCAAATATTCAACTCATAGTGAACGAAGAAAGTGTCACCTTAGTACGCATTTACCCCGATGAAAATAATCCAGGTCGTTCCGTCACCAAGGTAAGTTTTTACTTTGCGCCGGAATTGGCGGCGCTGGCTAAGAATGCTACCAATGAGCCTCTATCGACGGAGGCTGTTTATAACTTTGAAGAGCGTAAGGCTGCAGAAGGCGCGGCATCACTCTCAGCGTCGTTGGAGGTCTTTCGAAGCACCATTGAGCATGAAGACTATGCGATGGGCGAAATGCAGCAGCGTGCTGCAGAGAATGGCCAGCTGAAGGAAATTCAATTCGGCCGCAATGAACCGGCGCTGCATCACTTTCACCAAAACTATCGGGAAGCACTAGGGTTACCGAAGCTGGAACCTATTGCGCCGGCTACTACGAGCTAGCCATGTCAAAAATGAGGTGGACCGCAGTTGTCTTGCTCGGTTTGATAGTGCTTGCTGTCGCCTATCAAGTGACCACCATTGGTGATCGCAATGCCGCGGTAGCCCAGGATATAGAAAGTAACCCCGACGGAGATCGTGCTAAACGCGCCATGCTGCTCTACTTGGAAGATGACCGTATGTTTCCGGTGAATTATCTTAAGGAAGGCAATTTAGTATTTGTCGGCATCGACGGACTCTGGTGGCGAGAATTTGAAGGACAAGGTGCCCCCGTCAGGCTTTTGATTCGCGGTGAGCAATACCATGGCCATGCCAAAACGGTGCTAGACGATCCGGCATACAAAGAGGAAATTTTCGCGCGACTGAGACCCACAGCACCAGACTGGTTGAACGGCAAATTGGTTGTGATTAAATTGAAAGATTAGGTTGAAAGACTAGAGTTATGAAAATATCAGTCGTGTTTCCCAGCGTCCTTTATCGAGAGGGTGCTGAAGGGGTTCTACGGTTTATCAAAGGCGTCGAGAAAATAGGCTTCGATGAACTGGACATGTTCGATCATGTGGTCATGGGTTATCCCACAAATTCTAGATCAAAGCAGATTTACCCACCCCAAATGCCCATTGTTGAAGCCTTTATGCTGCTTGCGTATGCCGCTGCTCAAACGTCTCGCATCAAGCTTGGCACAAGTGTTCTGGTACTTCCCCAGCGTCACCCCACGCTTGTAGCAAAACAAGTTAGCACGCTAGATACGTTGTCAGGTGGCCGGGTGAAGTTAGGGGTAGGCAGCGGCTGGCAGGCCTCTGAGTACGAAGCCTTGGGTGAAGATTTCAGTGATCGAGGCAAGCGCATGGATGAGTGCATAGAAATTCTTCGCGCTTATTGGGGCGATGAGCACGTCAACTTTCAGGGCGAGCACTACCAGATTGATGAAATGGCTATGGAGCCGAAACCACCCCAAGGCCGTAATATTCCCATTTGGATAGGGGGTACCAAAGCCCCGGCTCTGCGTCGCGTCGCGCGATTGGGCGATGGTTGGATGGCAATGAATGCACCTCGAGATGCGCCGTTGGAAGAGCGCCTAAAGGAACTACGAGGTTACATCGATGAGGTGGGTCGTGATCCGGCAAGCGTTGGCCTACAGATGTCTTTGTCACCAGGACCATTGGACAAGGAACAGCGCAAACGTTTCTTTTCAGACCCAGATCTAATGCTCGATCGTTTGATTGAGCTGAAGGCAATGGGCTTTCAAGAAACATCAATAGATTGCGTACCGATTTTTCAGCACGGCTATCGTACTTCTGAAGCGATCCTTGGCTACTTGGAAGAGGTGTATGAAAAACTCAAACCGGAGCTCGGTTAGGTTTTTGGACTCGGCGAGCTGGCATCAACTTTGACGCGGTTCTTTAAGAAAGCCCAAGGCGACGATGGCGACCACGGAACCTAGTGCCATGAGCAAGGCAACCTCGCCAAGGCCGTAGCTGAGTGAGAACATAATGCCTGCGACAATTGGACTGAGTGCGGCGCCGCCGCGACCGAGTCCAATTACGAAGCCGGTACCACCGGCGCGGACATTGGTTGGAAATACGTGAGCGAAGATTGCATAGAGCCCGACAATGGCGCCGTTGGTAAAGAAGCCTGCAACGCCTGCCACAACAGCGAGTTCGGTAAGATTGTCTTGGCCGCGACCAAAGTAGGCAACCATAATGGTCGCGCCGACAAGCACGCTCATGACAAGTACTCGCACACTGTACTTGCGGGATAGAAGACCTAAGGCGACACATCCGAGTAGCCCGCCGACATTGGCCCAAACCAGGACGCCACCCGCTTCAGAGGGGTGGAAGCCCATATCGACCACCAACTTCGGCACCCATTTCAGAATGAAATAGAACGTCATTATGTGTGCGAAGTAGGCCACCGTAAGAAGAATTGTTGTGCGGCGTAGCCTAGGTGTGAATAGCTCCGCTATTGAGCTTTTCGGTAATTGGGTTGGTAAAATCGAAGCGGCAGCATGACCCAATCGTTTGAGCAGCTGGTTTGCTTCATCTAGTGCGTTCATTGAATTGCGTTGGGTTAGGTATGCCACCGACTCCGGTAACAGGAAATACACCAGCGGTATGAACAGTACGGTCATTACCGCGCCGACGTAGAAAACAACGCGCCAATCGTAACTGATCATCAATTCAGAGACGATCGCGCCACCAACGATTGCGCCCAGTGGATAGCCTCCCGCCATGATGATGACGCAAAGGTGTCGGTATTTTTCGTTGGCATATTCTGCGGTCATGGCGTTTATGGCGGCTAACATGCCACCTATGCCGATGCCGGTCACAAATCTATAAATAGAAAGTTCAATAACACTGTCTGCTATGGCGACGGTATACATGCCTAAAGTCATAACCACCAGGCAGGCGAGAATGAGTGGTCGTCGACCGTACTTGTCTGCGGCAGGACCGAGCAACAAGGAACCAATCGCCATACCGATGAGTTCCATTGACAGTACGATGCCCAAGGCTGCGCGATCAATTTGCCATTCGGCTGCGATGCCGGGTGATGCGAAACTGATAGAGAGCACATCGAAGCCGTCTAGCGCATTAAGAAATACACAAATCGTGACCGCCATAATTTGTCGCCCATACATTGGGCCACGGTCGATGACTTCTTGAGGTGTGGTGCTCATGTGCTGGGTGATTACAGAATTCTATTACGGCTGTAAGTCGGTGGTGGTTTGGGGTTGGCTTGCGCTTCCTCTTCAAGCCGCTTGTTCCAAATACGACGAACCAGCGCAAAGGGCTTGTCTGCGACTAAGAACTTCGGGTCAAAAGTTGGATCTTCTTGTAGGCGCTTTTGCTGCGCTTCGATAATGATTTTGTCTTCAATAAACCCTTCCAACAAGCTTACGCGCAGGGATTCAGCAAGGTCGGGCTCTTGGCGCTCGGCTTCGTGCAGGTAATTCCAGAAAAAGTGCGTGCTGTTGCGTGTTTCGGGTGTCATAAATTGACAGTTCCGGTACTGGTAGCTACCGGGCTGGTTTGCTTGCTCGTTTTGACCGGCTGGACGAAAACTGGTTTCCATTAGAAACACGCCAGGGATATGCATTTCGGTTAGGTTGCGTCGGTCGACAAGTATGCTTTTCTCCTCGGTTGGTATGGTTTTGGCGTGATAGGGCGGTGGGCCACTTTCATAGTGCCATCGGTCCATTCGAAACCCAGTATCTAGCCGTTCAATGACCTCCGGTACCGAGGTGTAGGCGTAGGATTCTGATCCGCCAAGGGTGTTGGTGTGCACAAAGGCGACATGAGAGAAATCCGAAAGATTATCGACAATTAGTAACCAATTTGCGTCGTAATGCAGGTAGGCAGGTTCATCAAAGCCCGTCCATTTGTCTGTTTCGCTTAAGGGTGCAAAATCGATGATGTCGTTTGTGTTTGCTTGCTCTGGATCGCCCATCCATATCCACAGCATGCCGCCTTTTTCCTCAACGGGATAGCTGCGCACACGCATGGTTTCAGGGATTTGCGCTTGCCCAGGAATTTCTATGCATTTGCCCGTTTCATCGTAGAGCATGCCGTGATACATGCAGCGGATACAATTTTTTTCGATTCGGCCCAGGGTTAGCGGCGCCGCACGATGACAGCAGCGGTTGTCGAGTGCGACGTACGCGCCACTCTCAGTCTGGAAAAATATGATCGGTTGTTCGCAGATCGTACGGCCGAGCTTGTAATTAGCTTGCTCAACCTCGTGAATCCACGCAGCGGCATACCAACAATTGTCGAGAAAAACTTTGTCTTCTTCCATTGGTTCCATCTTTGAACGAGCCTGTCGGTATCCTGCGACATTGAGGCGTTGGGTTCAATATGCATGTTGTTTAATGCTTTCTTTCCACCAGGCTTTTATAACGATAAAAATACAACTAAACGGTTGTATTGTTTCTAACGACAAGCTACTGTATTCCAACCAAATGGTTGTAATACGAGCAATTGGAATAAGAGGATTAGGGTATGGTGAATGACGACAATGAAATCCTGCGCACAGTCGAACTGAAAGCGTCCGTAGATAAGGTGTGGCGCGCAATCAGCCAACCGCAGAACTTTGCTTTCGCCAGCCTTCCCCAGGCTAGCCGCGTGCGTTCGTTTCAAATAAACAGTGAAGGTTGGAATGCCCAAGTCGGAAACATTTCGTCGTTTCTCGGTGAATGAAGCACAACGAATTGCTCGCCTCTCGCCGGTATTCGCCGCCTTAGGTGACAAGACTCGGCTGCATATTGTCGGGCAACTTGCCCAGGGTCATGCGCACTCCATTGCTCAGCTCGCAGTTGGTCTTGAGATCTCTCATCAAGGCGTAACCAAACATCTGAAGGTGTTAGAGAAAAGTGGTCTAGTGCATGCCCGTCGAGTTGGGCGAGAACGCCAATACACCTGCGATCCTGAGCTGATGCATGAAGCGCGCAGTTATTTAGATGAAGTAGCGCAAGAGTGGGATGAGGCGATTGAACGCTTGCGCTTGTCTGTTGAGTGAGTGAATAGCAAGGATTAATGTGAAGTTCCAATCGCTACTGCTAACAATTATTACCATAGTAATTGCGCTGTTCAGCTTAGAGGGCTTGCTACGCCTGACCCTGGACCCAGATCAACTATATAACTCAGCACAAACTCAACCGGTGCTCCGCTCCTGGAGGAACGAAGTGAAATTCTGGCAATCCCACGTTCAACGGCTGCCCGATGAAGACGGTTTCGATCCTAGCCTTGGCTGGGACATAGAGCGCAGTGGAGATCGAATCCGGGGGGTTGAACCGATCAGTTTGAGTAAACCGGCCGGGGTCAGTCGGATCGTCTCAGTTGGTGATTCGTTTACCTTCGGGATTGACGCTGGAGAGCTCCAGAATTTCTCTGCATTGCTTAACCAGCGCGAAGATTTGCAAGTTCTGAATATGGGAGTGCCTGGATACGGCATTGACCAGAGCTATCTGAAATATCGTCAGCATGGTGCGAAATATGAAGCAGACACGGTGTTGTTTGGGATCTACGTAGGCGACTACGAACGCACTCGATTGACCTTTAACTACGGACCAAAGCCGTCATTTAGCTGGTCACGCGGACACCTGTCAGTGCAGGGTGTTCCACTACCTCGCCCTGCCGAGGAAGTGACCCGTATTGGTGCCGAACTCAACGGGATTGTTTATCTCCAGGAACTGTTTACCAATTTGTGGCAGCGCTTCAACCACTCCGCCAGTGACGATTTAAACTATTTTGATGAGACTGACAAAATTGTGGCAGGAATATTGGCGCAGCTGAAGTCAGAATTATTATCAACGCAGCAATTGGTGATTATTCACATTCCTCGCGCTGAAGCTTTTACCCAACGCGACGGATTTCGAGACGAAGCA
The DNA here is from genome assembly GCA_051270205.1 of Limisphaerales bacterium. GTDB lineage: Bacteria > Pseudomonadota > Gammaproteobacteria > Pseudomonadales > Azotimanducaceae > UBA4421. Next base: position 861 of record JBNMMV010000109.1, on the reverse strand, counting down.
AGCCGACGCTTACTGACCATATATGACGAATTGCAGTTGAATGTGATCGATCTAAACGATGTATTTAGAAGGTATCAAGCGGGCACGCAGCGGGCAGAAGACCCGGGTAAAAAGTACTATTTTGTGCGCAAAGATGGCTCTTTTGGTCACTTAAGTGAAGTAGGGCACCGACGCGTAGCCGAGCTGGTATTGGCTCGCTTACCTATCCAGCATGCGAACAATTAGTCGGCCACATAATCAGGCCAGCCGCGTTTGACGTAGTCAACAAACTTCGCTGACAATCCCTCATTTACTAGATAATTACGTGTTACGGGTAGAGTGACAGGCTCGAAACTCGTTTGCTCGGCGTATAGATTAGGGAAGTTGTGATGCAAAATGGCGGCCCGCCCTAACATAATCCAGTCGGCCCCAGCGGCCATTGCCGCTTCAGCATCGGCAGGCGTTCGGATCATGCCTGCGACCCCAAGGCGCGTGTCTCCACGTTCGAGTTCAGTGAAGTAGCTCATGAGACTGCGCCCTTTGAACTCTGGGTTGCCTGGTTCTTTATTGACATCCCATAGTGACATGTCCAAGAAATCGAGCTGCTTCTCGTTCATTAGCTGTTGGGCTATTTCCGTGATCTCAGGTAAGTGCAGACCGAACCTTTCTGGCGAGAGACGAACGCCTAGCATGAAGTCACCTCGACAGCGTTCTCGGATACCAGCGATTATTTCGAATAGAATTCTGTAGCGATTTTCTAGTGAGCCGCCGTATTCGTCGTCGCGGTGATTGGTAGGTTCCGCGAAAAATTGGCAAAGAATGTAGCCGTGTGCGCCATGTAGTTCAACGCCATCGAAACCTGCTTGTTCTGCCCGAACTGCA
>JBNMMV010000108.1:0-11805 GCA_051270205.1 Limisphaerales bacterium | reverse complement strand
CGTCAATATGTATCGCGTTACCGGTGATCAGTTCTATCTAGATTTAGCGGTAAGAGTAGCTAAGGAACTCATCAAGCGGAGCGACAACAGTGAGGGGTTGTGCTGTTGGCCCCAAGCTGAGCATCGAACTCAACCTGACTTTATTCAAACCCAGACCGGATATATGCAGGGCGCTGCTGGGGTTGCGAGTTTTATAGTCCACCTTGCGACGACCCTGAAAGACGATCCTGTGAAGATTCAGTTTCCAGATTCGCCGTTTTCCCGCTTAGACTAACTGCCACCCCTGATAAGGCGACCTGGCAAGGCGCCGGTTGCCTCGCCGTCTCGGTAGGTTACTTCGCCGCTGCATATGGTCGCACGGTAGCCTTGCGCACCTTGCACCAAGCGTTTGCCGCCGCCAGGTAGGTCGTAGGCCATGCGGGGGTTTTCCAAAGCTAGTTTGTCGTAATCAATCAGATTCAGGTCTGCCTTGAAGCCAGGTTTAATCAGTCCGCGATCGTTCAACCCATAGACACTGGCGGTGTCGCTGGTCATTTTGCGTACGACAAACTCTGGACTCATTTTTGGACCGCGTTGTCGATCACGGGTGAAGTAGCTGAGCATATAGGTGGGCACGCTGGCATCGACTAGAACACCACAATGAGCACCGCCGTCGGAAAGCCCAAAAACACTGAGTGGGTTTTCGATCATTTCTCGCTGGGCCTCCAAGTCTCCTGGGTAGCGGCCAAAAAGAACCAACAGCGGAATATCGTCTGCCATGGTGTCCATGACCACTTCCAGCGGATCTACGCCGCGCTCTTGAGCGATGTGAGCGACGCTGTCAGTCTGGCTTGGTTCGTAACTTAACGCTGCATCCATAACCCAAATAGTGTCGTAGTTGTTCATCATGCGTACGGCATCTTTATTGCGTGGCATTAGTTTTTCTTCGTTGAGGACACGCGCACGGAAGGCGGGATCACGCAGTTGGGTGCGCCGTGCTTCCAGCGGTAGGTCTTGTATCTCGCGGTAGGCTGCATGCTGGCGCATCGGATTGATGGTGCCTTCTAAGGTCATCAGAATCGAAGCGGGGCGTGCCCCAACTTGAGGGCGTAAGGTGAATCCGTCGTCGCGCAAGCTTTGCGCCAGCTGCCAAATACCCTTCTGTCCTGCACTGGTTAGGGTCGTAATCGGGCGGCCGGTTGTGCGGGCGATATGCTCGATCCACTTCAACTCGTCGGCGTCTTCCAACCAGTCTGAAATAATCTCGATAGTGCCGTGTTGCATGTCAGTGAAGGCATCGCCAATGGTCATCATTTCTTCGGCGCTGGCATGCGTGCCAGGAATCAATTTACCGGCTTTGTCTAAATGCCCGTAGAAGCGAGAGGTAGAAAAGCCAAGTGCGCCTGCACTGAGTGCAGCGCGGGTGATGTCGCGCATTTGCTCCATGTCCTGAGTTGTTGCGTCATCGTAGCAACGATCACCCATGACATATTGACGTATGGCCACATGCGGCGCCTGGGCGCCAACATCGACAGCGTAGGGTGTGTCTATTACATCAAGGTACTCGGCGAAGGTCTCCCATCCCCATGGAATGCCCTCGTGCAACGCGGTGCCAGGAATGTCTTCGACGCTTTCCATGAGTGAAACCAAGTCGTCTTCGCTGCCTGGACGTACTGGGGCGAAACCAACACCACAGTTGCCCATGACCACTGTTGTCACGCCGTGCCAAGCACTTGGCGTTACTTGCTTGTCCCAACACACTTGGCCGTCGTAGTGGGTATGAATATCAACGAACCCTGGGGTTAGCCACAGACCCTGGGCGTCAATGTCCTGAGTGCCTGGCGACAGTGTGCCGGGCTCTGCGATAGATTCAATGGTGCCGGCGCTGACAGCGACGTCGCCCATGTAGCGAGGCTCGCCGCTGCCGTCGATTATTGTTGCGTTGCGGATAGTTAGGTCAGACATACGGTGGCCTATACATAATGGTTGTACCCCACTCTAGCGAATAATTATGCATAGGTGAATCGGTGCTTTCGCGGTTGTGGAGATAGCTTTTGGAGATAGCTACAGAAGGGTAACGACCATGGCACTTATAGATAGGCCCAAGAACATCCACGCTAGGTAGTCGAACTTGCGCTTTTTTGCAGAACTACGCTCATGTTCAGAGACCAAGATCCGCAGCGTCGACATCAAGTCGGCATAGACCCGCGTGCGTAGTCTGACTCTAGAAGTTCGGTCGTCGAGGACGGTGGCGACTCCGCTAGAAAAGCGTTTGATCAATCCCTTGAGTTGTAGTTCGAATCTCTCGGCACGTTGCTGTTGTTGTCTCCGCGTCCATGAAGCTTTGTTTTTGTCACGCATAATCCCTAAAAACTCTTGCGCCAGCTTGTCCAATTCAACAGCTTCTTGAGCCACTTCCGACATCAAGTTGGCATCTTCTTTGGCATTGGCCTGTTTGGATTCGACCTGCCTGAGCGGCACAGCCATATCAATGTTGTGTATTGTCATCCACTAAGTCCCGTCTCTCTCACCGGACATGTTCTTGGCAGAGTGCCCATTAATCTGCGAACTGGGTCGCGAAACCGATGTTGTCGCGATGATACTAATTTGCGTGATTTCGCTCGATGATGGCGATTGATCAGTGAAATTAGGTTTGAGTGAAAGTAGACTTCTGTGCACAAACTACAATGGGAAGTCTCATGCAAGATGTCTACATAGTCAGTGCCGCCCGCAGCGCTATCGGAAAAAGAGGTAAAGGTTTGGCGGGTCTAATGCCTGCGGATCTTCTTGGTGGGGTGCAAAAGGCTGCGTTAGATCGCGCCGGCATCGATCCTGCCAATGTTGGCCAAATCATCGGCGGCTGTGTCTCGCAAATCAACCAACAGTCATTCAATGTGACACGAGTCGCATGGCTCTCCCAAGGCTTCCCAGAAGAAGTCGCGGCGACCACCATTGATGCGCAATGTGGCTCTTCACAACAAGCCACTTCTTTAGGTGCGGCGATGGTCGGTTCCGGTATGGAAGACATTGTGATGGCTTGTGGTGTCGAGATGATGTCTGTGATCCCGCTAGGTTCCAACATGGCTGGCGGTGCGCCCATGGGTGAAAGCTATATGCAGCACTACCAGCCCACCAGTCAGTTTATGGGAGCGGCGATGATTGCTGAGGAATATCAGATCACGCGACAAGACACCGACGCCTTTGGACTCGCGAGTCAGCAAAAGGCGATTCAAGCCTGGGAAGAGGGTCGATTCGATCGTGAAGTAGTACCGCTGACAGCGCCCGTAGTCGATAAAGAAGGCAACGCGACAGGAGAGGAACACATCGTCGCCCGAGACGAAGGGTTGCGTGCCACCGACCTAGATTCATTAGCAGGATTGAACCCTGTGCCAGGCCAAGAAGTACATACAGCAGGGACTTCCTCCCAGGTTTCTGACGGCGCAGCTGTGGTCATTGTTGCCAATCAAGCTGCAGTTGATAAATATGGTCTTACGCCCCGAGCCAAGATATTGGCAACCACCCTGGTGGGGTGTGATCCCGTCACCATGTTGAAGGGGCCTATTCCAGCGACCAAGAAGGTGCTCGACGAAACCGGTTTGAGCATCGACGACATCGATATATTTGAAGTTAATGAGGCATTCGCCAGTGTTGTGCTTGCTTGGCAGAAGGCGGTTAATGCGGACCCATCCAAGGTCAACGTCAATGGTGGTGCCATCGCCTTAGGTCACCCCACCGGTTCCACCGGTGCGCGTCTTATAACCACGGCATTACATGAACTTGAGCGCACTAACGGACGTTATGGCCTCATTGCCATGTGCTGTGGCGGCGGACTAGGGACTGGCACAATAATAGAGCGTCTATGACATTAACGAACCTGTAAACTCGGTCAGGCTTAGACTGCACGGGGTTTCCTACCCCGTGCGCGTTAGTGATCATTTTTTCCAGCGCGGTTTTGGAATTTTGACACTCAAAGGTACCCCTCACTAAGGCGCCGCTTATAGATCGTAGTGACAGGCCACTCGGTGCGCGATCGCGTCGCTAGCGATGACATCGCGCAGCACAGGTTTTTCATTCGCGCACTGGACTGTGGCATGTGAGCAGCGGGTATGAAACACGCATCCTGTGGGCGGATTGATTGGACTTGGCACGTCACCTTGCAACACGTCCTTGGCGCGACCGCGGCGGCTCGGGTCGGGTTCTGGTATAGCTGCGATCAGTGCGCGTGTGTAAGGGTGTTTTGGATGAGCGTAAATTTCATCCGCGCCGCCAATTTCCATCAAGTGGCCGAGATACATGATGGCGATACGATCACTGATGTGCTTAACCACCGCAAGATCGTGGGCGATGAAGAGATAAGACAGTTGCAGATTGCGCTGTAAATCGAGCAGTAGATTAAGAATCTGGCTTTGGATTGACACGTCTAAGGCTGAGACCGGCTCGTCACAAATGATGAGTTTAGGTTCAAGCGCAATTGCACGAGCGATACCAATGCGTTGTCGTTGGCCGCCGGAAAACTCAAATGGATAACGTTGTGCGGCGTCTGCAGGCAACCCCACCTGTTCTAGGAGTTCAATCACGCGCTTTTCACGCCAGTGGTTGTCGCCGACCTTGTGGATTTCGAAGGCTTCTTTGATTAAGTTACCTACGGTGTGGCGGCTGTTTAGACTCTCTCCAGGGTCTTGAAAAATCATCTGTATATCCCGCCGTAACGGTTTCATCTGAGAACGCGACAACTTTGTGATGTCGGTGCCAGCGAGTTCGATTCGACCCTCAGTCGGATTCAGCAGCCTAACAACGGCTTTGCCTAGTGTGGACTTCCCGCAGCCTGATTCACCCACCAGCCCCAGCGTTTCGCCTGCCTGAACTTCTATGCTCACGCCGTCAACAGCCTTGTTATAAGCTGTCGCACGCATCATGAGCCCGCCTTTGACGGGGTAATAAACCTTCAAGTTTTCTACTTTCAGTAACGTGTCGTTCATACTTTCTGCTGAATTCGAGACCAGTGATGACAAGCAGCACGATGGCCACTTTGACTGTCCTCTAGGGTGGGTGGTGACTCCATACACTGGTTGTCAGTATGGGGGCAACGGTTGTTAAATCGACACCCAACTGGCATGTCTTGAAGTGCCGGAACCATACCTTCGATGGTGTTTAGCTTGGTTTTCCGTTGCGAGTCTAATCGCGGAATAGAGTTCAATAATCCTTGGGTATAAGGGTGCTTAGGAGAATGAAAGACCTGTTCCACTGAACCTTGTTCTGCCACTCGCCCGGCATACATCACTACTACGTCGTCACATGTTTCTGCGATGACCCCTAAATCATGAGTAATCATTATAATGCTAGTGTTCGATTGATTTTGCATATCCTGCAGTAGTTCTAGGATTTGGGCTTGGATAGTGACATCGAGTGCCGTCGTGGGTTCGTCCGCGATAATTAAGCTCGGGCTACAAATTAGTGCCATGGCAATCATCACACGTTGACGCATCCCGCCAGACAGTTGATGGGGGTATTCGCTCACCCGCAACTCGGGGCTTGGTATACCTACTTTCTCTAACATTTCGACCGTGAGACGCAATGCAGCGGTTTCGTCCAAATCGCGGTGTAACTTCAGCGATTCCATGATCTGGCGGCCAACACGGTGTACCGGGTTGAGTGCTGTCATCGGTTCTTGGAATATCATGCCGATACGATTGCCGCGGATTTGGTGCAATCGCTCAATCGGTGCTGCGGCTAAATCTTCTCCTTCAAACCAAACTTCGCCACTGACAATGTTGGCCGTAGGTTTGGGTAAGAGACTAATAATACTGAGGGCGGTTACGGTTTTTCCGCACCCTGACTCTCCGACGATACCCAGGGTTCGGCCAGCATGAACAGCCAAGCTCACGCCGTCAACGGCCCTTACAGGACCATCTTCAGTATCGAATTCGGTAACAAGGTTGTTTACACGAAGTAGCGGTTCGGTATCAGTTGTCATGATTGCTAGTTAGTCAGCCAATTTATATTGGCTATAGACTTTGTCCACAACCTCAAATGTTTGACCCGTTTTTCGCGCATCCCGAGTCTCTTTCTCCATCTCGGTATCGATCCAAAAGAGTTGGGTCTCGAGAACTGAATTCGCCAGTTTGACGTTGAAATCGTCGGGCCATCGAACCCATCGCCAATAACCGGTGCGCATAAATGGGATAACGAATCCAGGTACAAAGGTGCCGTCTTCGTAAATAATCTCTTCCATCTCGAATGCCAAACGTTGCATGTCTTCGGCAGATTCGCTCGCTCGATAAGCTTCTATGCGCTTGTCGAGTTCTGGAATTGCTATCGACACTAGATTGTTAGACTGCGCTTTTACTTTGCGATTTGGATTAGGGCTACCATCCGCGAGCCAAGGCACATCGTAGGCGTTTACTGAATGATATGTCTCCCAATATCGAGGGAACATTTCCTGGGAGACATTGAACGCATAAAAACCGATGTCATGCTGCTTTTCTTGAGCCTTTTTCCATGAGGCGGTGCCATCGAGCACCTCCAAGCGTAGTTCTAAGCCTGCCTTCAAAGCTTCTTCTCGCAGAATGGTCAATGTGTCTTTGAGTGAATCATAGCCGGTGGACAACGTGAAGCTAAGCCGCGTGCCCTGTTCATTCGCCAACACCCCATCGGGGCCACGTTGGGTGAAACCAGCAGCGGCGAAGTGTTTTAGCGCGGCCTCGATATCAAACGGGCGGGCCTTTAGCGTTGGGTGAGTAAATGGTCCGAAGCCATCCGCGGTGGTGCGCATACGGCTATAGTCACCACGAAAATATTCGTTGATTACCTTGTCGTAGTTAATTGCGAAGTTGATGCCCACCCGAATGTCGCGATTGTTGAGCAACGGCTGTGCTGAGTTCATCCATAATCCATAGGTAGGACGCGGCACGTCGTTGTAGAAGACTGATCTATGCACTTGACCTGATGCGACCAGTTCATGGTCTGCTGGGAGTTTTTCGTAGAAGTACTCAGGCAGCGAAAGCGAGAAAAGACTAATCTCACCTTTTCTAAACGCTTCAAACCGTTTTGCTTGATCTCGAATCACGGTGATGTGTACTCGGTCGGCGTTGAATCTGTTGTGCCAGAATTTTAGATCTTTGGCCCACCAATCCTTGTCTCTGGTCAAAGTCACTGATCGACCCTTTTTGAGGTTTTCGTCGGTGATGACATAGGGTCCGGTGGTTGGGACGAAACGCCACTGATAGCGCTGCGGGTAGTCTTCGCCAAACTCATAGAAAAAGTGCAAGGGAAGGGGGCCGAATTCCAGCGTGAGAGCAAAAATGTTGGGTTTTGCTTCGGGGATAGTCAGCGCGAAATAGTGCTCATCGTATTTAGTAACAGTGGTGTAGTTGCGTTGGAAATTGTTGTTGTACCAGGGCTGTTGAATGTGTTTTGAATGCCAAAAGTAAAAACTGAATAGGACATCATCCGTGGTGACTTTTTCTCCATCGCTAAAGCGAGCGGCAGGGTTTAACTTTATATACACCGTTTTCTTATCTTCAGACACAGCCCATTTTTCGGCGACGCCAGGGTAATAGCGGAAATTCCCATTTTTATCGATGGTGGTGTCGTTGGGGTGCCGGCGTCCTAGCCAAGGGCGGGTGTCGTCCAGTAGCCAGGGACGAAACGAGCCGTTGGCATCGGGCCCAAACAATCGCAGTGTGCGTGGAAAGTCGTCAATACTGAGGTAGAACGTGCCTCCTTTGGTCGCTTCAGGACTACCGATGTCGGCTAGGTCTTGCCCATCATCCCACTCTAGATTTGCTGGTATCTCGGCCGGCGTTTTGAATTGAAAGAACTTTGGAAACTCACCGTTGGCCACGCGTAAGTCGACCTCTTGTTGGCTGATGCTACCGCGTTCAAGGTCTTCTTGAATGCTCGGTGGTAACGAAATTTTTGTATCAAAATGATTTTGCATCTCCGCCAGCATAGCGGCTTTGCGTTGCTCAGATTCTGCGTCGGCTGCTGCTGCATCTTGAGCTTGGTCACCACCACAAGCTGACAAGACGAGGGTAGTGGCTAAGAACGTGGCATAAATGAAGAGGTTTACAGATCGATACATGGTCTGTCCTTATAGGTACTTCTATTGATGTTGTTATTGATAAAGCGTGAATTTCCTAGGGTCCAAAGCTTCCCGTACTGCTTCGCCAATAAAGGTGACCAGTGCAAGTATGGCGACCAATGCCGCAAAAGCTGAGGTGACGATCCAGGGTGCCGTAGTGAGATTGGCGGTGCCTTGTTTTAGTAGTTCGCCAATGCTTGGCGTTGGCGGTGGCAATCCCCAGCCGAGGAAATCGAGTGCAGTGATGGCAGTAATGGCGCTGACAACTGTAAACGGTACAAAGGTCATCATGGTTGCAATGGTGTTTGGCAGGATGTGCTTGAACAGCACCCGAAATGTCCCAGCACCAAGCACCAAAGCCGCCGCGGTGTAGTCTCTGGCCTTTTCTTTGTAGGTTTCTGTGCGCATGTAATAGGTCAAGCTGGTCCAGCTAAATAAAACCATGATGCCTAACAAAATTGATATGCGTGAGGCAATAGAGAACGTGCTGGGAATGACGGAAAAAACAATAATGACCATATAGAGGAAAGGGATGTTGGACCAGATTTCGATGACGCGTTGAAAAATGAGGTCGAACAAACCTCCAAAATAGCCCATAGCACAGCCGATGCTCACCCCGATCAAGTAAGTCAGTGCTGTGAATGCAAAGGCAAAGAAAATTGCTGTACGAAAGCCATAGACTAAGCGCGAAAACACGTCTCGTCCTGTGGTGTCGGTACCCAAGTAGTGCTCCCTTGCGGAACTCGGTGGCTGGGATTTGAGTACGCCCTCGAAGGTATCGTTGGTATAAGGCCCCCACGGTACGATAGGCATGATAACGATGTTATCGGTGCCTTCGAAGGTGTGATCAAGATCTCGATAGTTGACCGGCGAGACCGCGGCGGTGCCTGTAAGACCGTACGCCGCGCCTAGTTCAACGTCGCTGTAGGTTGGAAAATACCAGTCGCCTTCATAACTAATGAACAACGCTCGGTCGCTCACCATCAATTCAGCCAATATTGAGAGCAGTGTGAAAACAACCAGCAAGATTGCAGAGTAGTAGCCCCGCTTAATTTCTTTGAAGCGCTTTATTTTTCGTAGTGTGAGCGGGTTCATTGCCATATTCGTTATTGGAATCTCACTCGAGGGTCCACCGCGGCGACGAGAATGTCGGAGAGGATGTTGCCAATTAGGAGAAGTAGGCTTGCAATGAAGACGATACCCATAACGACGGGATAGTCGCGGTCGAAAATACTTGTTAAACCCAGTAAACCGAAGCCATCGATGTCGAAAATTGTTTCGATTAAAAACGATCCGCTGACAAGCAGGGTAATATTTTGTCCAAACGTTGTGGCGATGGGAATCAAGGAATTCCGCAGCGCATGCCCAGTGACGGCTCGTTTGAACGGCACACCTTTGGCCACGGCAGTTCGAACATAGTCGGCCGCGAGGTTATCCATAAGATTATTCTTCATGAGCATGGTGGTGACTGCGAAGCTACCAACTAAGTAGCAAATGAGCGGTAGGGTGGCATGGTGCAGAATGTCGAGCACTTTTTCGCCGGGGCCAAGTTCATCGTAATCGAAACTGGTGAAGCCGCCCATGGGGAACCAATCCTGTCCGGCGGCAAAGAACAATAGCAGCAGTGCACCTAGGACGTATCCGGGTACAGCATAGCCTGCGAAAACCAGAATTGACGTAATGTTGTCCATGGTACTGCGGTGTTTTATAGCCTTGGCGACGCCGAGTGGTATGCAGACTAGATAGGTGATGAATAGACTGACTAGACCGTAGAATAGAGAAATGGGGAAACGTTGCTTAATGACATCCCAGACTGGCTCGTTGTATCGATAACTATCGCCAAGGTCGCCTTGCACAATCTTACCTAGCCACATGACATAGCTTTCATACCAGGGTTTGTCCAGCCCATAGTACTGTCTGAGTTGGTCAAGTTGTGCCGCTGAAAGGGCCATGCCCTGGCCCGTGGCACGCTGACTGCCTGAACTCATGCTGGCTTGTGTTGCCTCCATAATAGCCCTTTCCATGGGGCCTCCTGGCACGAAACGAGTCACCATGAAAACTAGCATGGTGATTCCGATAAGTGTCGGAATTATCAGAAGAGTGCGGCGTAGAAAGTAGTCGCCCATGAATTAGCCGTGGTGATGGTTGGTTATTATTATGCGGCGCATTGGAACATAGATGCCTGCCTGCCTCAACGATTCTGACGCTGATGACTGCGCCTTCAAGAAGCATGTTGGGCGCAAAATCTTTTAGAATCGTTGATGCCGACTTTGAACGTGGCGCTTTTAAGCTCTGGGCGAGGGTCACGATTAGGTTTTTCTAGCTCGGATAAAGTATCGATTACGAATAGTAAACCAAACCGATCGTCCATCTACTGCTCGGGCTTCACAGCGTTCAACAACTGCGGTAGCTTATCCATCATATTGGGAAAAAATTTGACTAAACAAACCCCCGTGCCTAATGACTTGCGAAACGCTATGTATTTGCTTGCTGGTGAAGAGACGCTGCAAACCATAGCCACATTTGTTTGTATTTCGCTGGTACTGAGATAGAGAAGCCTGCACCCGCCTGCTAAGCCGCAGGACTCCGCTGGCTACTACATCTATATCGCGGAAGGCGGGCCACTGCCCAGTATTGTGGTTGTTCAGGATCTCGATAAAATACCTGGATACGGCGCGCGTTGGGGTGAGGTCAACACGAATGTGCACTACGGTCTTGGCTGCCTGGCGTGGCGACTCGCGGCAGTGTTCGGGACATCCCGGATTCGGCCGAAAACTTCTAAGTGTTGGCGGGGATGGTTAATCCTTCCCACGCATGGATTCATGTCGTTGACTGGGGCATGACCGTCGATGTGGTCGAAGAGGCGAAACGAATCATGGCGCGTGAACGCGTTCTGATCGACGCTGCGCGCGCGCCGGGCTTCAATATGGCGAAGATGAAGGAAGCCTGGAAGGTCATGGCAGAGATTCACTAAGAGGAGGCTGTAATCAAATCCGTCACTAAAATTGAAGAACTTGAGGCGCTTTATGATGTGGCGATACCCGCATCATTGACCAAAGTCGTCGGGCAACTCACACCGCACTACCGCGCATGGATAGAAGCATCGCGCTTCCTGATTCTGTCCACTGTAGGGCCGGAAGGCACAGATGCGAGTCCGCGTGGTGATACGGGCCCAGTAGTTCGGGTAATTGACGAAAGCACTCTTTGGTTGCCGGACTGGAAAGGTAACAATCGCATGGATTCCTTGAGGAATATCGTCCGAGACCATCGCCTGAGTCTGATGTTTTTAGTGCCAGGCTCCAATATCGTCGTGCGGGTTAACGGTACGGCAGTGGTGGTGTTCGATGAGCAAGCGACATCGCAATTCGAAAAGCAGGGAAAAAAGCCTAGAAGTGTCGTTGTGATTTCCATTCGCGAGGTTTACTACCAGTGCGCCAAGGCCTTGATGCGTTCTAATTTGTGGTCGGTAGAAGAGAAAAGCACTCCGGTACCCACCGCAGGGCAATTTCGTAGTGAAATTGAAGCTGGTTTTGATGCTGCGAGCTACGACGATGACTACGCCGAAAATGCAAAAGACCGAATGTGGTAATTAAAAAAATCCGGGAAGCGAGCTTGGAGTTAACTCGCCACCCGGAGGAGCCTTCAGCTGGTTAGGAGCCTTCAGCTGGTTAGGAGCCTTCAGCTGGTTAGGAGCCTTCAGCTGGTAAGGAGCCTTCAGCTAAGCTAAGGCGCCTTCAGCTGAG